>NZ_JBFATO010000025.1:0-105758 GCF_040678355.1 Streptomyces sp. NPDC052701 | reverse complement strand
GGCGTGACCATGCACAAGCCCAACGAACCCGGCTACAGCCACCCGGACGCCTACGTGATCGACGACTGGCGCTGACTCCACCGCCACGCCCGGCTTCCGGGAGAACCCGATGCCGACCCGATCCCTCCAGGGGGCGATGGCGGACAGAACCCCGGGAACGGTCCGGAGGCGGACCGGCGGAGCCACTGGGTTTACGGAAGATCGAGGCCGAAGGCGGCGTGCAGCAGGCGGTTCAGTCTGTGATCGAGACCGCGCGTGAGCGAGGGGTAGGCGTGCTTTCCCAGATGCCTGTGCTCGAACACCCGGCGAAAGTCCCGGCCGAAGACCGGAGCAGCGGCCTGGAACACGTCTGCTTCTCTCTCCCCCAGCGTCTGGAGCACGGGTACATCGAGGGGTCGGGGCTTCTCGAATATCCCGGCCCGCTCGTGGACAGGGGACCGCCATGCGGACATCGCGATGAAGAAGCGTACGCCGCCCAGTCCCACGTCATGCCCCCGAGCCTGATGGTGGAGAGCCGCGGAAGCGACCGCGGCGCCTTCACCGAATCCAGCGACACCGGCGAACGGCCCATGCTCTTCCGCGACCGCCCTGAGGTACTGGAGGGTCGAGTGTAGAGCTTCCTCGGCACCCCCCTGTGCCGCGTCCGCAGGAGTGCCGTGGTACTGGGCCCACAGCTCCGCGAAGCCCGTCTTCCACTCCCGGTAGGTTCCCGTCAGGTCGTAGAGACCTTCCTCTGCCAAGGAGTCCAGACCCCGCATCTCCAGGTGCTCCGTGCTGGTGAACGCCGGCATCGTGTAGGGGGCGTCGGGGATGACGAACTCCAGGTCCTCTCGTCTGGTCCAGCCGGCCTTTTTCAGCATGGCTCGGGAAAGACGTGCGTCGGTCCCCCGGCCCGGCAGGAACAGCACCCGGTGCCGTCGCGGCACGAAGACACTCATCGGGCCGAAGTCGTCGTGGCGGACGCGTCGCTCCACGGGGAACGCGGGGTCCCGCCGGTGAAGCAGCGACATGGTCGGGGCCATCACATCCCACAGCCGCTCCCCCGCGTCCGCCGTTCCGCCCATCATCGCGGAGTACGCCCGCCATTCCGCTTCCCGCTCTTTCTGGAAGCGGTCGAACGGGGCGAGCTCGGCGGTTCGCGACGCGACGTTCTTCTTTGCGCGCTCGATGAAGTCCCACAACTCCACGAGCAGCCGTTCGGAGGACGACCTGTCCGACGACTCCACGGCGACCCTGCCGAACAGTGCTTTCAGCTCCGCGGGGTCGTCGCGGAAATGCAGGTACGCCTCGGCGAACGCCTGGAGGAAGAACACGTAACTCGAGCAGAGCAGGGACTTCGCCTTCCGGGGGATCTGCGCACCGTCGTTGTAGGTGAACAGGTTGGGGTCCCCGTCGATCCAGAGCCCCTCGACTCTGCTGTCCGCACCGAAGATCTTCGACAGGACGCTGTGGTCCGTTTCCGACCCCAGGCATTTGACCAGTACGTCGGCCTCCACCTCCCGCCCGTCCTCCGTGACGACCGAACGGGCCGACACATGATCGATCTCGCTCTCGACGACGGTCACCTTCCCGAGCGCCTGCGCCAGGAAGTAGACGTCCGAGGCAGCCGGAACCGTCGACTGGTCCAGTACGAAGCCTCCGTCGGCTCCCTGGGAGAGCGAAGGGAGGTCGGCTATGTCGATGCCGCACAGCTCGTAGAACGGGCGCATGATGTCGACGACGTCGTCGAGCGGTGTCGCTCCCTCGCTCGAGTTGATCAGCCAGTTGCAGAGGGTGGACACGACCAGGTTCCGCCGCCGGCAGATGATCGTCACGTGCCGCGCACCGTTCTCCAGGGCCGTGCGCATGTTCTCCAAGGCGAAAGCACCGTGGCCGACGATCGCCACCGACGCGTCCTTGAACGTCTCCGGCGGCGTGTCATCGGCGACTCCGAGTCCGACGTGCCCCGCGAAGAGGTGCTCGTCACGGAATCGGTGCCGCACGGGCAGGTGGAGTCCGCCCGTGAGAGCCGCGACGCCCGCGACCCGGACGGACTTGGTGACGCCGCGCTGACGGTATACGGCCTCGTACTCCTGCTCCCGTACCTTCCGGACGGAAACCACTTCGCACTCGAAGTGGATCGGAGCCCTCAGCTCGGACGCCACGGAGTCCGCCTGCTGGAGGACCTCGTCCCTGCGGGGGAACACCGCTCGCCAGCGGTGGTCGCCGTGCACCGCGGGCGACGCGCTGTCGAAGCTGTACGCCGGAGAGTCGATCTGGACCTTGGAATCCGCGTTGGCGAGTGAGCTCCATACGCCGCCCACCCGGTCCCGCTTCTCCAGGATCACCGTCGCGACGCCCAGCTTCTCCAGTCGCCGAGCGAATCCGAGGCCCCCCAGGCCCGCCCCTATGACGAGGATCGGCAGACGCGATGCGGTGGGCGTCCGGGGCGCGGGCTGTGACGCGGGCTCCGGTGACGCCGGTCTTGTCGCGGACTGCGGTGTCACAGGCTCCGGTGCCGCGGGTCGTGTCGCGGGCTCCGGTGACGCGGGCTTGCGCCGAGCAGCCGCACCGTCGCTCGACCGGCTTCGCAGCTGCTCGAAGACGTACCCCACCAAAGAGCGCACATCTGCCGATTCCACGGCGAATTCCGGGGACAGCACGACCTCCAGGTCGGACGCGATCCTGTTGCGCAGCAGTACGCTTCCCAGCGAGTCCAGGCCTGAGTCCGCCAGCGAGGTGTCGTCCTCGACATGCCGTCCCACGGCTGTCCGGGCCGCCGTGCGTACGACCTGCTCCACGTCGGCCAGCACCGGTGGCGGCGCCGGCGCGTCCGTGCGCCGCCGGGTGGTGAAGCGTGAAACGAAAGGGTTCCTCAGCGACAGCGCGTCCCAGTCCAGCGGGGAGACGCAGACCACTCCCCGCTCGGGCCCGGCGAGCAGCCGGTTCAGCGCCGTTGCCCCGAGATCGTTGCCGATCGCTCCGAAGCCCGCGCTCCTCGCGCGTTCGACCGCCCCGTGCCGTACGGCGATGCCGGCGTCGGACCACACGCCCCACTGGACGGAGAGAACGGGCTCACCGCGCAGGGACCAGGACTCGGCCAACGCGTCCAGCGTCGCGTTCGCCGCGGCATGGCTCGCCTGGCCGGCGGCCCCGAAGAGGGAGGCGGCCGAGGAGAACAGCAGCAGGAAGTCCGGTGGCGCGAACACGGTCCGCAGATTCTTCGCGCCGTCGACCTTGGCCGCGTAGACCTGCCTCAGCTTCCGTTCCGACTGGTGCGTCAGCACACCGTCGGCCAGGACGCCCGCGGCGTGGACGACACCCGCCACCGCCGGCATGCCGGCTCTCGTCATCGTGTCCCGCGCCCGGCGAACGCTCAGCGGGTCGCTCACATCGCAGGTCACGCACTCGACCCGGGCCGCTCGACGCAGCCCGGCGACCGCGGGCGGCACCGGAGATCCCGGGTGCGCCGACCGGGACAGCAGCACCACGTGCCGCGCCCCCCGGTGGACCAGGAACTCGGCCGCCACCAGCCCCAGGGCTCCCGTCCCCCCGCTGATCACGTACGTCGCGTCCGGCCGGGCAGCGAACGCCTCGTCGCTCGTGGAGTGCCGCCGCAGGCGCGGGACTTCGAGGACGCCGGTCCTGGTGAACCGGTATTCCTCCTCCAGACGGCCGCTCCGGCTCAGCGTCAACGCCCGTGCCAGCTGCTCCCTGGGTGTCTCGACGCAGTGAACCGACAGGTCGGGCCGCTCCAGCCGGGCGGTCCGGGCCAGTCCCCACAACCCCGCGTCGTCGACCGCGCCCGGCGCCGGCAGGAACACCACCCTGCGGGGAGGGGAAAGCACCCCTACCGAACAGGCCTGCAGCACGCGCAGCCCCGCCGACACACCGGCTTCTCGTCCGTCGCTCAGCACCGCGACGCAGCCCCAGGCCCGCTCGGCGAGCACGGCGCCGAGCGCATCCGGGGTGCGCACCACGCGCTCGACCCACCCGCCCGGCAGGCCGGCATCGACGTCCGCGTCGGACAGCAGCAGATGGGGACCCGGCCACGGCACCCCCGAGGGTGCCTCCGCCTCGACCCATGCCGTCGCGTAGAAGCAGCCGGCAGCCGCGGACGAGGGCACGGCTGCCGTGGAAGGACTCGGGGACACACTACGCATATCGGCACTCCCTGTTCGCGGACGGTCGGACGGTCGGCAGAGGTTTGGGGGGACCGGTGTACGGGCCCATAGCCGGTTCAGCGGCCGGACGTCCCGCTCCGCCCCAGGTCTCGGAACTTCTTGGTCGCGATGTTCACGCAGAGGGACGGCGACAACCTGAAGAGCCACCAGAACAGCTTCCAGGCCGCGGGAACCACGACGATGCCCTTGTTCCGGGCGACCGCGTCGAGCGACTTCCCGGCGAATTCCTCCGCCGAGATCGGCTTCTGCTCCTCCCACATGTTCCGCGTCATCTCACGGGTCACGCCCTCGACGCGACGGCCGTACACGCCTCCCTCGATGAGGGGGGTGCGCACGACGCCCGGGCACAGCACGCTCACCCGCACTCCGAGCTGGGCCCCCTCGATGCGCAGATTGTGCGAGAGTCCGACCACGGCGTGCTTGGTGGTGACGTACGAGGTCGTCCCCGCGCTCGGGACCAGACCCGCCAGGGACGCGGTGTTCACGATGTGGCCGAACCCCTGGTCGATCATGAGGTTGTAGGCGGCCTGGACGCCGTTGACGACACCGACGAGGTTGACGTCGATCATGCGCCGCCAGTCCTCGATGCGGTAGTGCCGGGCGCCCGCACCCATGCCGTGGGTGATGCCGGCGTTGTTGAACAGGTAGTCCAGACGTCCGGTCCGCGCGACGGTGTCCTTGACGAGCTGTTCGAACTTCGCGTGGTCGGTGACGTCGAGCCAGGCGGCCGTCGCCTTCCCGCCGGAGTCCCGCAGCGCGGCCGCCACTTCCTCCGCCTGGTCGATCTGGAGGTCGGCCAGTACCACCTCGCAGCCCCGGGCGACGAGTTCCTCGGCCAGCGCGCGGCCGATCCCCGACGCGGCGCCCGTGATGATCGCGGTGGCGTCCCGATAGATTCTGATCTCGTTCTTCGTCGACATGACCGGATGTCCTTCCTGGTTCCCGTACGCGTCCTCAGCCCCGCAGGGAGGCTGTCTGCTCCTGAAACTCGCGGAGCGATTTCAGGTCCTGTCCGAAACGGTTGACGGTGTGCGCCTGTGCCGAGCCGCTGCCCGGCGGCAGGATGTACTTCACGAAGGTCGCGAGTGTCGCGCTCGGCCCGAGGTCGATGAAGGTCGCGTCGCCGGCGGCGGCCATCTTCTCGATGGTCCGCACGAAATCCACCGGACGTCTCATGGCGGCCCAGACGCCGTCGGCCGTCACGTCGACGACGTGGTCCGTGGCGGCGGACGACACGATGGGGATCTTCGGCGGAGCGAACGTGACGGTGCCGAGGAGGCGGCGCACCTGGTCCTCGACCGAGTCGATGAGTTCGGTGTGCACGCCGTGGTTGACCGGCAGCCGCTGGCAGACGATTCCTTCCTGCCCCAGGGAGCGTTCGAGCCGCTCCACCGCCTCGGTTCGGCCGCTGACCACGAAGTTGCCGTCGAAGTTGCGTCCCGTCACCCAGCAACCGGCGAACAACTCGGCATGGCTGCGCAGCAGTTCCTCCGTGCCGAGCACCGCCAGCATCCCCGACGGCGGGGTGCGGTCCGCCAGTGTCCGCGCGAATTCCACGGCGAAGGAGATCCCGAGCTCCAGCGGAAGCACCTCCGCGACCACGGCAGCGGTGATCTCGCCCAGGCTGTAGCCCACCAGGACGTCCGGCCGGTACCCCATTTCCTGCACGACCCGTGTGAGGCTGTACTCCACGCACAGCAGCGCCGCGTTGGAGTCCGCCAGCGAGTCGAACGGATCGCTCTTCGTGCGGTCCTGGTCGAATACGGTGTCCACCACCGACTTGCCGAGGACGGGTGAGGCGATGCCGTCGCAGTGCTCCAGCCAGAGCCGGTAGCGCGGGTGCCGTTCATACAGTTCGCGGGTCATGTGGAAGTACTGGGAGCCCTGCCCCGAGTACATGAACACGGTCGATCCGGTCACCGAGCCGCTCCTTTCGCGAGGTCTCGCACCTGGGCCCGGGGGCCGTTCGCCGTCAACACTTCTCGAGGCAGATCGCCGCGCTGACGCCGCCGAAGCCCATGCTCAGACTCACGGCCGTCCGGACCGCGCAGTCCTCCGCCTTCTCGCGCACCCAGGGGAACCTCTCGTCCAGCGGATCGACCAGGTTGCGGGTGGGGTGCAGCTTGCCCTCCCTCATCTGCAGGAGCGTGGCCACGATCTCCACCGCCCCGGCCGCGGTGAGCCCGTGCCCGGTGATCGACTTGGTGGCGTTGATCCGGGCGTGGGTGAGCCCGCAGCGCTCGAGCGCCCGCAGTTCGACCGCGTCACCGGTGGGCGAGCCGGTGCCGTGCGGGTTGACGTAGTCGACGGCTGACGCGGGCAGGCCGGCTTCCCGCAGCGCCGCCTGGATGACGGCCGTCTCCCCCTCCACCGACGGATGGGGATTGCGCGTGCCGTCCATCGCCCTGCCGCCGCCGCGGAAGCGCGCGTACGGCGCCGGTTGCCGGTGCCCGTCCGCCCGCTCGACGACCACCGCGGCGCAGGCCTCGCCGAAGACGAACCCGTCATGGTCACGGTCGAAGGGGCGGCAGGCCGCGGCCGGATCGCCGGCCCAGCGGTGGGAGCCCATGGCGCCCATGGCCCGGAACGCCAGGCATTCCCAGTACGAGAGGTCCATGAGCGCGCCGACGGCGATGCAGACGTCGGCCTCGCCGTACTGCACGGCCCGCACGGCCTGGAGCACCGCGAGCAGTCCGCTGGCCGACGCCCCGCCGAGCGTATGCGCGAAGCCCCGGATCGGGAACTGCTCGGTCAGGAACCCGCACAGGTCGGAGTCCATGAAGCCCATGCCGTAGGTCGGGCGCAGGAACTCGGGACGGTCCGCGTGGCGGGCGTGCAGCAGGGTCAACTCCCGTTGTTGCACGTTGGATCCGCCGACGACGAGTCCGATGCGGGATGGGTCGGCCTCGTCCAGCCCCGCCTCGTGCCATGCCTCGTGCACCGTGGTCAGGGCCGCCCTGGCCGAGAGCGAGGCCGTGCGCACGGTGCGCGCGGCGATGCTCCCGGGCAGGCCCGGCTCCTCCATCTCGGCGCCCAGGAAGGCCACGGCCCCGTCGCCGGCCGGGGCCGGGGGCAGCCGGCCCGGTCGCCGCATGAATCCGAAGGCGTGGCGACCGTCGAGAAGGGCTGCGACGAAGTCGTCCTTGCCCTGGCCCACCGCGGTGGTGACGCCCAGGCCGGTGACGACGACGTCGCGGCCGTCAGACCGCGGACTTGTCATGGATGAGATCCGCCAGCTCGCCTATGTTCTTCGCGTCCGCCAGCTCGACCAGGGGGATGCTCGCCGACAGCGACTCCAGGGTCATGACGATGATCTCCGCCCGGTCGATGGAGTTGGCTCCCAGGTCGCGGAGCGAGTCGGTGGGTGCGAAGCGGTGTTCTTCGAGTTCGGGGATCACCTCGCGGGTGTGTTCCACGATCAGGTCGAAGACGCGTGTCTGCGACATGGGGTCAGCCTCCGGTGTAGTGGGATGTGATGAGAGCCCGGACCTCGGGCTGGTGGAAGGTCTTCGCGTGCATGGCCACTTCGCGCTCGATGTAGTGCGGGAGTTCGGCGCGGAGTTCGGACACCAGATGGCTCTTGAGGGTGACCAGGGAGATCCTGGGCTTCTCGGCCAGGGTGTCGGCCAGTTCGAGGGCGTGGGGCAGCACCTCGGCGCGCGGCAGGACCGGGAAGGGGACGCCGCGCTCCTTCAGCTCGTGGCCGTAGTAGGTCTTCGCCGAGAGCAGCATTTCGCCGCCCAGGCTCATGCCGAGCTTCCTGGGCAGGATCAGGGTGGCGCCCATGCCGGGGGTGAACCCGTACTTCATGAAGTTCGTGGTGTAGATGCTCTCCTGGCCGAGGATCACGAAGTCGGCGAACATCCCCATGGCGAAGCCTCCGCCGATGCCGTGCCCCTGCATCGCCGCGATGACGGGTACGGGGCAGTCCAGCGCGAGGCTGTAGATGTCGGCGTCGGTGAAACTGATGCGCCGCTCCTGGATGAGGAGCAGGCTCTCCTTGGTGCCGCCGCTCGCGAAGTAGTTGCCGTAGCCGGTGAGGACGACGGCCTTGCAGCGTTCGTCGGCGGCGGCCTTCGCGAAGGCGTCCTGCAGGCCCGTGATGAGCTGATCGGAAAAGGTGTTCTTGTGCACCCGGTCCTGCATGGTGATCTGGGCGACGGAAGGGGCGATCTCCCGGTACTCGACGGGTGGGTCCTGCATTCCTACTCTCCTTCCCAGGGGAACTGTCCTGTCGTCACATAGCGTTCGATCTTGCGCAGGTTCCCCTCGTCGGAGAACACCTCCTGGTTGGCGGCGACGGCCTTGTCCCGGGAGGGGAGCAGGATGTCGTCGAGGGCGCGCAGGTAGGTCTTGTAGCGGGTCACTCCCGTCTTGGGCAGACGGCGCAGCCGCAGCAGGTGCCGGCGCAGCAGGTTGTCGCTGTTGTCCGCGCTGACGTCGACGAGTCCCCAGGCCACCGCCTGTTCGGCGGTGAACGGCTGGGTCATCAGGGTCATGTAGTTGGACTTGGCCGGGCCGACCTTCCGGGTCAGGAAGGGCAGGACGCAGGCCGGCATCAGTCCGAAGAGCATCTCGGACAGGCTGAACATCACCGTGTCCGCGCACAGCACGATGTCGCAGGCGGACACGAATCCCATGCCTCCGGCGTTCACCTTGCCGCGGACGTGCGCCACGGAGACGAACGATCCGAAGGCCAGCGAGAGCCACAGGTCGTACAGGGCCGCCGCGGGTGATTCCCCGTTCCCGCCGCCGGTGTCTCCCGCGGCGAGGTCGCCGAAGTCGGCGCCCCAGCAGAACACCTCGGGCAGCCCTTCCAGGACGAGGGTCGTGGCGTGCTCCTCGGCGAAGCGCACCACCTCCGCGCACTCCTCGACCAGGCGGGCGTTGATGGTGTTGCCCGCCTCCGGACGGTGCAGCTGGAGGAAGCAGATCCCGTTCTCGAAGCGGACCCTGACGGTGTCGAACGCCGCGGTGTTCAGGACACCCACTCGTACTCCCGGTGGAACTCGTCGATCCGCTTCAGGAAGAGGCGTTCCCGGCCGCTCCCGGTCCGGGCCTGCGGGACGATGTCGGTGCTCAGGTGGGCGTTGCGGGTGCCGAACTTCACCGCGTGGTTGGCCTGCAGCAGTGAGTCGTACTCCGGCATCGACAGCTCGTACCGGCCGCCGAGGTGCTTCTCCATGCCGAGATCGCGCGTGCGGTCCTGGCTCTCCTGGCGGGACACGCCGCTGAAGAACTCCGAGCAGCAGCCGGAGCCGTACGAGAAGACGCCTATGCGCTGAGGGCTGGACAGGTCCGCGTTGTCGATGGTGCTGGCCAGCGAGAGCATCGTGGTCGCACCCATGATGTTCCCGACGCGCTGACAGTAGGTCAGGCCCGGGTGCATGCGCCGCCGGAAGTCCTCCTCGATGGCCGCCGGACGTGCCTTGGCCATCTTGCGCATCAGGTTGCGGTGCGCACCCTTGATCATTCCGCCGAAGGGGGTGTGGAAGGCAAGGTAGCCGAAGGTGGAGACGAAGTCGACGTCGCCGACCCGGCGTTGGTACTCGCGGAAGGAGTTCTCGCAGCAGTCCAGGTAGGAGAGCAGGGACAGGTCCGCGTTGCCGGCTTCGCTGTCGGGCAGGGGTCGGCAGGTGTCCATCACCTCGTAGCCGTAGTAGCCGCTCGCGCCGACGTCGATCTGGAAGATGTGAGGGGTGTCGCTGACGATCATCGCCACGGCGCCGGCGCCGCCGCTCGGTTCGGCGAAGGACCAGTCCTCGGAGAGCGCGTCACCGCTCTCCGCGACCATGAACCGCGTGATGTCGGTGGCGATGACCAGGGCCTTCGCGCCCGGCGAGGTGCCCGACAGGATGAAGTTCGCCGCCGTCTGGAGCGCCGCGACCCCCGAGTAGCACGCGTTCTTGATCTCGAAGAGGCGGCAGTTGCGGTTCAGCCCGAGCAGGTCGTGGAAGTAGGTGCTCATGGACTTGCCGAAGTCGAACGCCGACTCGGTGGCGGTGATGACCAGCTCGATGGAGTCCCGTTCCTCGGGCGAGAGCGCGTCGATGAGAGGCTTGGCCGCGTTGACGCCGAACGTCACCGGGTCCTCGTACGGCAGCGCGACGGTCTTCTCCTTCATGAGGAGGTTGTCGAACCTCGCGGTGTCGAGACCTCGGTGGATCGCCAGCTTCTCCACGTCGAGATAGCAGGAGCCGGCGAAGACGTTCAGTGCTTCGATTCCAACGGTCGTCATGACTTCTCTTCCTGGGGCTTTTCCGGTCGGTTTCGGATTCAGTGCGCTGCCGGTACCGGCTCCAGTTCCCGGAGGTCGAAGTACCCGCGGTACCCGTGCATGTAGACGGCCGCCCGGTGCCCGAAGAGGACGGTTGCCTCCGTGGCGGTCTCCAGTTCTCCGTAGTTTCCGGTGGTGGACCGGAAACGAGAGCCGATCACATATCGATCATTCCATTTGCGGACCATTTCCACAGCGCTTTCAGGCGCCTTCTCCAGGGCCTTGGGGCGTGCTTTCCCGGCGCTTTTGAGTTCGCGGCGGATCTTCTCCAGCAATTTCGTCAGCACATTACCGTGACCGATCTCCTCAAACTCCATTCCGGGATGTTCGAGGAGGTGCTCCATGGAGTCGGACCACCGTACGGCGCACACCATCTGCCGCGTCAGGTTCTCCTTGACGAGATGATCCTCATAAGCCCTCGCGGTCACATTGGAGATGACCGGTACGCGCGGCTCGGACAGGGTCACTCCGGCCAGGAACCGCTCGAACTCCGCCCGGGCCGGCTCCATGTGCCGGGAGTGGAAGGCCCCGCTCGTCCGCAACGGCATGAACAGGTGGTTTCCGGTCTGGAACAGCGGCTTGGCGGCCTCGATGTCCTCGGCGCGACCGGAAATCACGATCTGCGACGGCGTGTTGAAGTTGGCCAGATCGACGGAATCGAGCCCGTTTCGCGCGAGGATGGTCCGGATCTCCGGCTCCGAGGCGTTCAGCACGGCCGCCATCCCGCCGCCCGCCGCCCGGCCCATCAGCTCCCCGCGTTTGCGTACCAGCCGCAGGCCGGTCTCGAAGTCGAACGCCTCGGCCGCCAGTAACGCGTTGTACTCGCCAAGGCTGTGACCTGCGACGAAGTCGGGAACCTGACCGGTCTCGCGGAGCTTGCGGTAGTAGGACAAGGCGTTCACGACATACATCGCGGGCTGGGTGTACTGCGTCCGGTCCAGCAGTCCTTCAGGATCCTCCAGGCAGAGGTCCTTGATGGAGTAGCCCAGGATCTCGTCGGCCGCTCGAGTCAGATCCGCGAATTCATCGAAAAGGGCAGAGCCCATTCCCTTTTGCTGCGCCCCCTGTCCGGGGAAGACATAGGTCCTCATGGGAAATCCTTCCTCACTGTCTCGACGACCGCGATCATGTTCCACCCTCACCCTGCCAGAAAATCCACACCCACGGCTACCTGTATCCCGAGAGAATCGCGGACGCCTCATGCATCAGTTCCTTCGCCATCCGGTCCGGATGACGGTTCCTCCAGTTTTCCCATGATGTGCCACGTGCCCATTGGTTGAAAGCCCCCAGCGCCGGACCGGTGTGGATCTGAACGTTGGGCCGATCGGCATCGGCGTCCATGAACGACAGCCGGCTGCTGTAGCCGTAATACCAGCGGAAGAGCAGAGCCAGGCGCCGCTTCGGGCTGCGCTCGGCCCGCTCGATCTCCGACTCACGGCCCGTCTTCCGCAAGTGCTCACAGGTTTCCCGCCACACGTCCTCGACGCTCTTCTTGAAGTAGGCGTCCTGGATCTGCGCCCGGGTCTCCTGCGGTATCTCCTCCCACGACTCGTAGCTCTTGTACAGCGCGTGCAGCCGCTTCGCCCGGGCGGGGAACAGCACACCCTTCTTCAGCACCTGGACCAGGGCGCCGATCTCGAACATGTCGCCGGCCGGGCAGTAGTCGGTGTCCTGCACGTCGATGGTCTGCAGCCAGTCCTTCACCGCGTCGCCGATGCGGGCCTCGACGGTGCACTGGTTGATGGAGCCGGTCATGACGAAGTCCGCGCCCATGGCGAAGGCGGCGGCGACCGCGTGCGGCGTCCCGATTCCGCCGGCGAGCCCCAGACGGATCTTCTCGCCGTACCCGAACTCCCGTGTCATGCGCAGCCGCAGGCTCTGCATCGACGGCAGCAGCACGGTCGACACCCCGCGGTCGGTGTGGCCCCCCGAATCGGCTTCCACGGTGATGTCCTGAGCCACCGGAACCCTCCGGGCCAGCGCGGCCTGCTCGCGGGTGACCCGGCCCTCGGCCACCAGCCGCTCGACGACGGCCTCCGGCGCCGGGCTCATGAACTCGCGCGCCACCTCGGGCCTCGACACCTTGGCGACGATCCGCGTGTCACGGGCGACCCCGCCTCCCGGGCGGGGGCGCAGCCCCGACAGGTGGAACAGGACCAAGGCCGGGGTGACCTTGATGAAGGCCGACGCCTCGATGACGCGCACGCCCTGGGCGAGCAGCATCTCGACGTTGGCCGTCTCCCGTGCCGGGTGCTGGAGGTCGCACAGCAGATTGACTCCGAAGGGCCGGTGGGGCTCCAGGTGCCGCCGGATGTGGGCGATGTCGTCCGCCACCCGCTCGGGGCTAAGGCCGGCGGCTCCCAGGAATCCCATGAAGCCTGCCCGCCCCATGGCGACCACCAGCTCCTTCGAGGCGATCCCCCGGTACATCGACCCCGCCAGATAGGCGTAGTGGACGCCGAGGTCCCGGCGGAAGGAAGCACAGCCGAGCCGCTCCGACGCGTCCTCGTCGCGTTCTCCCGCCGCGCTCATCGGGTGTCCCTCGCCTTCTGGTGACGGGTGGCCCATGCCTTCGCCACGGGGAGACGCCTGCCGCGCCCGCCGGAGTAGAGCAGCTTGCAGAACGACCGCACCGTGGTGAGCGCCGCCGGGTCGCCGAGCATTACGAAGTGGTTGGCCGAGTCCACGTCGATCTGGTGGAAGTTCGGCAGATGCCGCTGCCACCGCGCCCAGTAGACGGCGTCGTCCAGGACCGTTGCGTCCTCCTGCGTGGAGAACAGCGGTTCCATCTCCCCGTAGAACCGGCCGCTTCGGTTGCGGAAGTAGAAGCAGGCGACCGACTCCGGCCGGGGCAGCGGGGCGATGTCGTAGTCCAGCAGTCCATAGGCCTCCTGGACCGCCAGATTGCGCAGCACCCTGGCGCGGAGCGTTCGCGCGTCACCCTTCAGCCCGCGCCGGCGCGCGTGGGTGAGCATCTGTTCGAGCAGGGCGTCCTCGTCCTGGTCCCAGTCGATCTCGCGAACGGACACCAGCGTGTCGGCGAAATCCTTCGGAGCCGGCTTCGACGCGGCGAACAGCAGGGCATTGACCTGCTGCAACAGCATGTCGGGGCGCGACATGGTCACCTCCCCCACGGTGTCGTCGTAGGTGTCCACCATGACGATGCTCTCGACCGTCCCGTCCTGCTCCTGGAGCCGACGGGTCACCTCGTAGGCCAGCAGGCCGCCGAACGAGTAACCGCCGAGGTCGTAGGGGCCCTCGGGCTGGACCGTGCGGATGATCTGGGCGTAGTGCGCCGCCAGCGCCGCGATCCCGTGCAGCGGCTCACTGTTCGTCATCCAGCCGCGGGCCTGGATCCCGTAGAAGGGCCGCTCGACGCTGTCGGTGAGCGACGCGTAGACCTCCACCCCGCCGAGCCCGCCGTGGAACCAGAAGACGGGCCGTCCCTCGCGGGCAGCGTTGAGGTGGACGACCTCCGGGATGCGCACCGGGGCGACAGGTGACGCCGCTCCGGCCCCGGCGGGCGCGCCGGCCCCGGACCCGAAGCGCCGCACCAGGTCCCGGGTCGTCCGGCATTCGCTCAGCGAGCGGAGATCGGCCAGGGGGTCGGCTTCGGTCCGCAGCGCCTGGAGCAGTTGCGTGGCGTGGAGCGAGCCGAAGCCGAGATCCTCCAGCGGCGTCGCGAGGTCGAATTCGTCCGTGCGCATCCCCAGCACCTCGGCGACGGCGGCCGTGATCCGGTCCGCGGCCGCGCCGGCCGGGGCAGCGGGCGGCAAAGGGGCGGCCACCGCGGGTGCGGCCGTCGGCGGATCGGTGACCGCCGCGGGTGCGGCCGCCGGCGGATCGGTGACGGCCGCCGGAGCGGTGATCGCGGTCGTGGCGTCGCCTCCCCGGGGTGTGGGCACCCAGTACCGCTTCCGGTCGAACGGGTAGCCCGGCAGCGAGCGCAGCAGCCGCGGGCGCCGCTCGCCGTGCCGCACCGACTCCCAGGGCACCGTCCCGCCCCGCGTCCACAGCAGGGCCAGCTTCTCGAGGTGGTTCTCGGCCAGCAGCTCGCGGACCAGCGCCTCCCCGGCCCGCCCGCCGAGCAGCAGGTCGAGGTCGGAGCCGTCGCGTCCCACCTGGCCGGTGAACAGGGGTACGGGGGCGCTCCCCTCGGCACCGTCGAGGTAGTGGGCCAGGCCCGCGGTGAGCTCTTTCAGGTTCCCCGCGACCAGCGCCAGCCGGGAGTGCATGGCCTCGCGTCCGCAGCGCAGGGTGTGGGCGACGTCCTCGAGCGGCAGGTCCGCCCGCGCGGACAGGAACTCCAGCAGCCGGCTCGCGGCGGCTCTCAAGCGGTCCTCCGTGCGCGCGGAGAGGACCACGACCTGCGGCGCCGGATCGGCGTCCCGGGGCGCCGGTGCGGCGGCAGCGTCGGCCCCGGGCTCCGCCACGTACTCCTCCACGACCAGGTGGGCGTTGGAGCCGCCCGCGCCGAAGGAGTTGACGGTCGCCCGCAGCGGGTACTCCCGTTCCTCGCCGTCGAGGTCCACGACGGGCCGCTGCCACGGCTCCGCCTCCCGCGGGAGATAGAACGCGGTGCCCGCGAGCTGCACCCCCGGGTTGAGCCGACCCTTGGTGGTGAAGGGGACGAGTCGGCGGTGCGCGAGCTGCAGGACGACCTTGCTCAGCTGGGCTATGCCCGAGGCCGCCTCCATGTTGCCCAGCGTGGACTTGACCGTGCCGATGGCGCAGAACCGCTCATCGCGGGTGTGCTCACCGAAGGCGTCGCGCAGCGCCGCGAATTCGATGGCGTCGCCCAGCTGGGAACCGTTGGCCGACACCTCGGCGTAACCGATCGTGCGCGGGTGGATGCCCGCCCGCTCCAGGTTCTCCGCGATCAGCCGTCCCTGCCGGGCCGGGCTGGGCACCATGGGGCCACTGGTACGGCCCTTGTGGTTGGTCGCGCTCGACCGGATGACGGCGAGTACCTCGTCCCCGTCGCGCACGGCGTCGGCCAGCGGCTTCAGCAGGACGGCGCCGACGCCCTCCGCGGGGATGAAGCCGTCCCCGTCGAGGAGGGCGCGGCTGCCCGGGTCACTGCCGGTGAGGCCGGTGAGGCTGAGCCCCAGGTACTTCTTGGGGTGCAGGGAGAGGTTGACGCCACCGGCGATCATCATGTCGCTGCCGCCCCTGCGCAGTTCCTCGCAGGCCATGTGGATCGCGACCAGTGACGAGGAACAGGTGGTGTCGATCGCGAGGCTCGGCCCCTGCAGGTCGAAGAAGTGCGAGACCCGGTTGGCGATGGCGCTGTAGCTCATCACCGACGTGATCGACTCGTGCACGAGGTCGGACGACAGCAGCTGGTAGTGCTGGTACATCGCGCCGACGTGGACGCCGACCCGGTTGCCGTGCGCGTCCCGCAGCCGGTCCCTGGTGTAGCCGGAACTCTCCAGCAGGGTCCAGACGCACTCCAGGAACAGGCGCGTCTGCGGATCCATGATCGCGGCTTCGCGCGGTGAGACGTTGAAGAACGGTGCGTCGAAGTCGGCCGCGCCGTCGAGGAATCCGCCCCACCGGGTGGGGTTGCCGCCGGGCCCGTTCCGGCCGGAGTCGTCGGAGGGGTGGTGCTCCCAGCGGTCCGGGGGCACCTCCGTGACGCAGTCACGTCCCGTGACCAGGTTCTCCCAGAACTCGTCCAGGTCCCGCGCGCCCGGGTAGCGGCCGGCGAGTCCGATCACGGCGATCGCGTCCTCGCGGGTCGCGGGCCGCACGGTCGCGGCGGGCGCCGGGATCGCGGCCGGCACCGGGACCGCGGCGGGCGCCGGGGGCCGTACGGCGGTGACCGCGGCGTCGGCCTCGGGCGCGGCGGACGGGCCGGGCTCGCCGGGGACGCCGACGACCGTCCGGACCGCGGCCGGGTGGGCCTGGAGGAAGTAGGCGCTCAGCTCGTGCAGGTTGCGGTGCTCGAAGAAGAGCGTCTTCGACAGGGAGCCGAAGTCTCTCTCCAGTCGGTTGGTGAGGGAGAGTGCCAGCACCGAGTCGATGCCGAACTGCTCGAAGGGCGCCGCCGCGTCGATCCGGTGACCGGGCACCTGGAGCACCTCGCTCAGCGTCTGCCGGAGCCGGGCGACCAGAGCGGTGCGCACCGGGTCGGCGGCGCCGCCCGTCGCCTGCCGGGTTGGACCGGCCGCCGGGCCGCGCACCGGGCTGTCGCCCTCGCCAGGGCCGTCCACCGGAACGGCCGACCGCGGCGGTGCGGGCCGGACCGGCTCGGGCGACGCCGGCCGGCCCAGCACGGCACGCCGGATCCGGTCGGCGTCGCCGGCGACGACCAGGATCTGGCTGTGCGGCGCCTCCAGTGCGGCGTACAGGGCGCCCAGGCCGGCGCCGGTCGGCAGGGGCGCCATGCCCAGCCGCTCGCGCATCATCGCCTCGGTGCCGGGGTCCACCCGCATTCCGCCCTCGGCCCACAGCGGCCAGTCGA
The DNA here is from genome assembly GCF_040678355.1 of Streptomyces sp. NPDC052701. Taxonomy (NCBI): domain Bacteria; kingdom Bacillati; phylum Actinomycetota; class Actinomycetes; order Kitasatosporales; family Streptomycetaceae; genus Streptomyces; species Streptomyces sp. NPDC052701. The sequence continues at coordinate 88,852 of NZ_JBFATO010000025.1, read as the reverse complement.
CCGACACGGAGGCTCCCGAGCGCTCACCGCGGTCGACCAGCCGGCGCCGGTGGTGCGTGTAGGCGTCCAGGAACGCGTTGGCCGCCGCGTAGTCGCTCTGTCCGGCGTTGCCGAACACCCCTGCCGCGCCGGAGAACGACACCAGGAAGTCCAGCGGTACGTCCTTGCTCGCCTCGTCCAGGTTCACCAGGCCGGCGACCTTCGGCGCGAGGACGGCGCGGCACTCGTCGGCGGTCTTGCCGCGGACGAGGCCGTCGCGGAGCACCCCGGCCGCGTGGACGATGCCGTGCAGGGCGCCGTGCTCCCGCAGGATGCCGTCCACCAGGGACCGCACGTCGGCGGCCCGGGTGACGTCCACCCGCGCGTGGCGGACGTCGGCTCCCCGGTCACGCAGCGCGTCCAGGACGGATCGCTGTTCGGGTCCGAGCGGTGAGCGGCCCGCCAGGACGATCGTGACGTCGCGCACCCCGGCCATGTCCCGTGCGACGAGCGTGCCGATGCCGCCGAGTCCGCCCGTGACGAGGTAGACCCCGCCACCGCGCCAGGGCGCGCGGGCCGGCGCCGGCGTGTCGTCCTCGCGCCAGCCGAGCACCTCGGCGCGGTCGGCCCGGAACCGCAGGCAGGCCGCGTCGGGATACCGGCGGGCCGCGGCGAGCCGGGACATCGTCCGCTCGGCGGTCTCGGCCGGGTCGACGACCACCACCTGCGGCAGCAGCCCCGGCTCCTCGGCCTGCGCCGATCTCAGCAGCCCGAGCAGGCCGCGGGTGGTGCCGAGTCCGGTCTCGTCGGGCACGACGAGCTGGATGCGGACTCCGTGCCGTACGCCCTCGGCCATCAGGCGCCGCAAGTGGTCCAGCGCCTGGACGGTGTACTCGGTGAACCGCTCCGCGATCCCGGTTGCGCCGGAGGTCAGCCGCAGCGGCCGCGCCGCCGGATCCCGCCGGGCGAGGAGTTCGCCGAGGTCGGGCAGGTCGGGCAGGAGCACGACGCGTTCCCGCGGTCCGGTGTGCGGCTCGCCGGCCGGCACGGCTTCCCGCCAGACCGGCAGGAAGCGGACGCAGGACACCGCGTCCGGCCCGCTCCCGCCGCCGACCTCGCCCGCCAGGACGCGGTAGGACATGCCACGGATCCGGACGCGGACCCGTCCTTCGTCGTCGCAGAGGTCGATGTCGAGCTTGAAGACCGTCCCGTCCGCCCGGGAGCCCGCGCCGAAGCGGATCCAGGCCCACATCGACTCCGGGCAGCCGCCGAGCACTTCGAGCTCGTCCAGGCCGAACGGGAGGGAGGGCTTCATGCCGGACACGTCGAGGGCTTCGGCCGCGCCGGTCGCGAGACCGATGCCGAGCGAGGCCTGCAGGGTCGCGTCGAGCAGGCTGGGGTGCAGGACGAACGTCTCGCGGGCCGCGCGGACCGAGCCGGGCAGGACGAGGCGGGCCAGGATCTGGCCGCGGCCGATGTGCAGCCGCTCCAGACCCCGGTGCGAGGGGCCGTAGCGGAACCCGATGGCCTCGTACGCGCGGTACAGCTCGGCCGCGGTCAGCTCCGCCCGGTCGCACGCGGCGCGGAGGGCCGGGACGTCGAGCCGCCCCGGCGTGCACGCCTTCCGCACCACCTGCCCCTGGCTGTGCACCACCGGGGCGGTGCCGTACGCCGGGCCGGGCGTGCCGGTGATCTCGTAGTCGGCCTCGGCGGGCCCCGTGGGCGTGAGGGACGTGACGAGGGTGACGGGCTCGGCGTCCACGGCCACGGGCCGCGCCCACACCACGTTGCGCAGGGCGACGTCGCCGTCGCCGGGCCCGGACGCCCCCAGGGTGAGGGCGGCGGCGGCCCGCGCCATCTCCAGGCAGGCGACGCCCGGCAGCACCTTCCGGCCCTTGACCACGTGGTCGGTGAGGAAGTGCTCCTCGCCGGTGAACCGTGTGCGGTAGCGCCGGGCGGCGAAGTCCGAGACGTCCTCGTGCAGCAGCGGGTGCGGTTCGGCCGAGCCGGGCCGGGCCGGGGTGAGCGCCCGCTGCTCGGGCGCCCAGTACCGGTCCCGGGCGAACGGGTAGGTGGGCAGCGGTACGCGGGTGTGGTGGCCCGTGGCGAAGAGTGCGGCGTAGTCCAGGTCGTAGCCCTGGACGTAGAGGTCCGCGACGGTGCACAGCGACTCGGCGCGCGAGGCCGGGTCGGTGGCGGCCCGCCGCAGGCGGTCGTTGCCGAGGTCGCGCAGCGCGGCCCGCTCCTCGATCCCCTGCGCGGGGACCTGGCCGGCGCTCAGCCGGGGGCCCCGGCCTCCGTCGAGCCAGGTGCGCAGGGTCCGGACCAGTTCCGCGCGGTCGCGTACGACCCAGGCCAGCCGGTGCGCCAGGTGTCTGCGGCCGAGCAGGAGGGTGAAGGCGATGTCGCCCGGGTCCAGGCCGGGCCGCTGCTCGCAGTGGTCGACCAGTCGCTCGGCCTGCTCGACGAGTTGCCCGGCGGTGGCCGCGGAAAGGGTGACCAGGTGCGCGGTGGGCGCGGTGGCGGGGCGGACCGCGCCCGGGGCCTCCTCGAACACGATGTGGGCGTTGGTCCCGCTGACCCCGAAGGAGCTGACCGCGGCACGTCGTGTGCCGTCGCCGCCGGCGGCCCAGGGGCGGCTGACCGTGTTCACGTAGAAGGGGCTGTCGGACAGGTCGATGTGCGCGTTCGCCCGCTCGAAGTTGATCGAGGGCGGGATGGTCCGGTGCTCGAGCGAGAGCAGGACCTTGATGGCTCCGGCGACACCGGCGGCGGTGATGGTGTGGCCGAGGTTGGACTTGACCGAGCCCAGCGCACAGTAGTCCCGTCGGTCGGTGTACCGGCGGAAGGCCCGCTTCAGCGCCCGGTACTCGATCGGGTCGCCGAGCTCGGTGCCCGTGCCGTGCGCCTCCAGCATCTGGATGTCGTCGGGGCGGATGCCGAAGGTGTCGTAGACCGAGGTCTCCAGCCGCTCCTGGGACGCGGCGCTCGGCGCGGTGATCCCGTTGGAGGCACCGTCCTGGTTGATCCCGGAACCGCTGATGACGCCACGGATGTGGTCGCCGTCGGCGAGCGCGTCGCCGAGCCGTTTGAGGACGAGGACGCCGACGCCCTCGCCGGGCACGAACCCGTCGGCCCGGTCGTCGAAGGTGTGGCAGCGGCCGCTCGGGGAGAGCATGCCGGCACGGCCCGCCAGCACGTAGAACTGCGGCGTGCACTGCAGGGACACGCCGCCCGCCAGGGCCATCTCGGTCTCCCCGCCCCACAGCCCCTGGCAGGCGAGATGGATGGCGACGAGCGAGCTGGAGCAGGCCGTGTCGACGGCGATCGCCGGGCCCTGGAGGTCGAGGTGGTACGAGATGCGCGCCGGCATCGCCGACAGCGCGTTGCCCCACATGGACTGCGGGGGCGCCCCGGCGCCGAACAGCTGCGCGTAGCCGCTCTCCTGGCAGCCGACGTAGACGCCTACGCGCCGCCCGCGGGTACCGGAGCCCGCGTGGCCGGCGTCCTCCAGGGCTTTCCACGACTCCTCCAGGAAGAGCCGCTGCTGCGGATCCATGTACGTGGCCTCGACGCCCGAGATGTTGAAGAAGGCCGGGTCGAAGCGGTCGATCCCGTCGATGAAGCTGCCGCGTTCGCAGCCCCGCGCGTCGGCCGCTTGGTAGCGCGACAGGTCCCACCGCGAGACGGGCCCGGTGAGGTCGTCGCCCTGGGCGAGGTGCTCCCAGAGCTGCTCGACGCCGGCCGAGCCGGCGAACCTGCCGCTCATGCCGATGACGGCGATCGGTTCCCGGTCCGGGGCGCCCGCGGCGGTCCGCTGCGCGTTCGGCCCCGCGTGCGGCCGGGCGGCCCGCCGGGTCCCGGCCGAAGGCGGTGCGACCTCCTCGGGCGCGACCCGCTGCCCGGCCGTCCGCGGTGCAGCGGGTTCGGCAGGTGCGGCCGGCAGCGGTCGCGGCACCGGTGCCGCCGGGAGCGCGTGGTCGACGATGTACCGCGCCAGCCGGCTGACGGAACCGTGGTCGAAGAGGTCGGTCGTGGCGAGGTCGGTGCCGAGCGCCCGGTTGATCTCCTGGATCAGCCGCACACCGATGATGGAATCGACGCCGTAGTCCATGAAGGCGTCATCCACGCCGATCTGTGACCGGTCGAGCTTCAGCGACCGTCTCAGCTGCTCGAAGACCGCGTCCCTGACGTGCTGTTCGGTCACCTCGCCGGAGGCGGCGGCCTCCTGGGCACCAGGCCGGTCGGGGGCTTCGCCGACCGTTTCCCCCGTCGGGGCCGTCGGGGCCGTCGGGGCCGTCGCGCCCGCAGCCTCCTGGGCCGCCTGCCGGACGACGCCGTCGCTTTCCGCGGCGATCACCTGGTAGCCCAGCTCGTGCAGCCGCCGCGCCGGGAAGGACACGGAGTCGAATCCCTCGTCGTCGAGCACCTCCTCCCAGGTGTCCGGGGAGAGACCGGGACCGCCCGGCATGCGCAGTTCGCCGTCCTCGTAGAGCCACCAGCCGTCGAGGAGGCCGAACGTCAGGTGCGTGAAGAGCGAATGGGAGGAGAGCTCGTTCGCGAGCAGAACTCCGTGCCGCTTGAGCGCGCCCTTGGCGTTGCGCAGCGTCCGGCGGATGTCCTTCGTGGCGTGCAGCACGTTGGTGGCCAGGACCAGGTCGTAGGAACCGGGGGTGATGCCCTGCCCGGCCAGCGGTTGCTCGACGTCGAACAACCGGTAGTCCAGGTAGGGGTGGCGCGGCCCGTACTCCTCCTGCGCGTACATGAGGAAGGACTTCGACAGGTCCGTGTAGGAGTAGGTCTCGACCTGCGCCGCGAAGGGCTCCAGCCGCTCCAGGACGGTGACGCTCCCGCCCCCGGTGCCGGCGCCGATCTCCAGGATGCGGACGCGGGCGGCCGGGTCGGCGCGCACGATCTCCCGCACCACGGCGGCCGCGGCGTCCGCGAGGATCCCGTTGAAGCAGTCGGAGAGGGGGTTGTCCCGGTAAATGGGCTCGACCAGCTCCATCGACGAGCCGGGGAACATCACGTCGGTGGCGAGCACCTCGCCGCGCAGGATGCCCGGCAGTGCCCGCAGCGTGGCGTCGAGCAGCGTGAAGCGCGCACGCCGGCCGGTGTCCCCCCGCGCGCCGGCGCCGTGCTCCTCCCACTGTGACCACGCGGCGGGGCCGTCCACCCGCACCGCCGGGACCGGCCGCGAGGGGGAGCCGCTCAGCAGCCCGTCGGCGCGCAGCCGGCGCACGGACTCGTCCAGCCAGCGCCGCAGTCCGCCGGGGAGCGGGGGCGCGGCCGCGTCGGAGAACTGCCCCGCGCTGGTGAGCTGAAGCAGCAGCAGGCGGCTCAGCAGGCCCTCGTCCAGGTCGGCGGCGGCACCAGGCGATGCGCCGGCCGCGGGGCCCGTCGTAGCGGCCTGCTCACGGCACAGGCGGCGCAGGGGAACCGGCGTGCCTTCGGGCGCCATCGTGATGGATTCGCGCCGAATGTCGTTCAGCATGTCAGGAATTACCCCCGTGGGCCTTGATCAGCCCGAGTTGGTCGAACGTGCCCGAAAGGAGGACGTCGAGAGCCGCCATGCCGTCCGCGGGCTCGATCGAGCCGGCGCCAGCCTTGTGCATGCGCTCCCGGTACTCGGGGGCGGCGACGACGCCCACGGTCCCCCAGTAGCCCCAGTTCATGGTCTTGACAGGTATGTCCAGCTCGTCGGCGAGGCGGTGGGCGTAGGCGTCCTCGAACACCGATCCCGCCACGTAGTTGCACTGCCCCGAAGCCTTCAGGAACGAGTTCATCGAGGAGAAGAAGAGGAGGAAGTCCAGGGGCTCGCCCGTGAAGACCTGGGCCAGTCGGACGCTCACGTCGACCTTGGCCGTGACCGCGGCGCGGAAGCGCTGCTCGTCCATGCGCTCCAGGCTCTGGTCGAGCAGCACGATCGCCGAGTGGATCACGCCGTGGACGACCGGATGGGTCCGCTTGATGTCCTGGTACGCCCGCTCCAGCGCCGCCCGGTCGGTGGCGTCGGCCCGCACGTACCGCGGCCGGGGACCGAGCTCGCCCAGGCGGCTCAGCTTGGCCCGGATGGACTCGTCCTCCTCCCTCCGCCCGATCCACACGACCTGCGCCCCGTAGGCGCGGATCACGTGCTCGGTCCAGGCCTCGCCGATGCCCCCCGCGCCGCCGATGACGACGTAGACGCCGCCCTGCCGGTACACCGCCCGGCGGCTGTGCTCCGCGGCGGTGTCCCGCACGGGCACGAGGGTCTGGCGGTACCAGCGGGAGCGGCGGTAGGCCCACACGCTGCCGCTCTCCTTGCGGGGCAGCGCGAACAGCTGCGCCACCGGCCAGTCCCGGTCCGGGTCGAGGTCGGCGAGGCGCACCGTCCAGCCCGGGTACTCCTTCGCCACCGAGCCGAGCAGTCCGTGCAGACCGGCGTGGGCGGGGTCGACGCGGTCCGTCCGCCGGACCCGCAGGGTCCGCTCGGTCACGATCGTGACGTCGAGCGGGCGGCGGCCGTACCCCAGCCCCAGCAGCGCCTTCAGTGTGCGGAAACAGGCGTACAGGCCGGCCTCCTGCGCGTCCACCAGCGCGTCGGCCGCGGCGTCGGCGGCCGTCTCCCGGGGAGCCAGCCAGACCAGGTGTCCGAGGGATTCGCCGATGGCGTCGAGCTTCGCGGCGATGGTCTCCACCGTGTCCGCGGTATCCAGCGGCAGGTGCCGGGCACCCGGGTGGACGACGCCGATCCGCTCCCGCTGTTCCTCGGTGCCGCCGATCACGACGACCCGGCCGGCCGGGCGGGTGACGTCCTGCGGCACGCGCGGCGGGACCGCGTCCCAGACCGGCGCCAACAGGATGTCCGTACCGCCCGGGGCCTCGCCGTCGGGCCCGGTCCGCGCCTGCTCCCGCGCGGTGGCGTCGGGATCCGGTGCCGACGGGGACGCGTCGGGCCGCCGGGACGCCGGGGCGGCGTCGAACCAGCAGCGCTCCCGCGCGAAGGGGTACGTCGGCAACGGGACCCGGCGGGGCAGGGCCCCCTCGGACAGTCGCGCCCAGTCGACGGGTGTTCCACCGACCCACGCCGCGGCCAGCCGTTCGGCCTCCGGCACCGACACCGCGCCGTCCGGACCGGCCTGCGGCACCAGTGCGGCCCGGGCCGCCCGGCCCGGCCGGTCCTTGCCGGCCAGACCGGTGAGGACGCCGTCCGCGGCGCCGTCCTCGGCGTACCGCGTCAGGGCCTCCAGCAGCTCTCCCGGCGTGGCGGCCACGACCGCCAGCCGCCGTGTCATGGCTTCCCTGCCCTGCTGCAGGGTGTGGGCGACGTCCGCCAGGGCCTGCGACGGGTGGGCGCTCAGGTGCGCGGCGAGGCGGGCGGCCGACGTCCTCAGCTGCTCCTCGCTCCTGGCCGACAGCACGAAGACCTGGGGGCCGCCGACCGGCCGTTCCGCGGCGTCCCGCGCGAACTCCTCCACGACGAGGTGGGCGTTGGTACCGCTGAAGCCGAAGCCGCTGACGGCAGCACGTCGCCGGGAGGCCGGTTCGGCCTTCCACGGCGAGAGCTCGGTGTTCACCCGGAACGGGGAGCTCTCGAAGTCGAAGTGCTCGTTGGGCCGGTCGAAGTGCAGCGTCGGCACCAGCTGCTCGTTCCGCATGCACAGCAGCACCTTCTGGATCGAGGCGATGCCGGCGGCGGCCGAGGTGTGGCCGAGGTTGCTCTTCACCGAGCCGATGGCGCAGTACCCGGTTTCGTCCGTGTGTTCCCGGTAGACCGTCGCCAGGGCTTCCAGCTCGATCGGGTCGCCCAGCTTGGTCCCGGTGCCGTGCAGTTCGGCGTACGTGATCCCGGCCGGGTCGATGCCGTGCCGGTCGTAGACGTCGCGCTCCAGTTCCCTCTGGCTCGCGCCGCTCGGCGCGGTGATGCCGTTGGTCCTGCCGTCCTGGTTGATGCCCGAGCCGATGACCACGCCGTGGATGTGGTCACGGTCGCGCACGGCGTCGTCGAGGCGCTTGAGGACGAGCGCGCCGACGCCCTCGCCCGGCACGAACCCGTTCGCGCTGTCGTCGAAGGCCTTGCAGCGCCCGTCCGGGGACAGCATTCCCGCGCTGGACATGCCGAGGTACGCGTCTAGGCTCAGGTAGAGGGTGACGCCCCCGACCAGGGCCATGTCGATCTCGCCGCTGCGCAGGGCCTGCGCCGCCAGATGGGTGGCCACCAGAGAAGACGAACAGGCCGTGTCCAGGGCGATGGCCGGGCCCTTGAGATCGAGGAAGTAGGCGATGCGCGCGGCGGTGATGGCGTTGCTGCCGCTCGTGGCCGCGGCGCTCGTCGCACCGCCGTGCCGCTGCATCAGGGCGCCGTACTCACTGCTCATGATGCCGAGGTAGACGCCGCACTTGCGGCCGCTCAGCGAACGGGGGTCGTAGCCCGCGTCCTCGAACGCGTGGTACGCCTCCTGGAGGAACAGCCGCTGCTGCGGGTCCATCGCCTCCGCCTCCGCGGGCGGGATGTTGAAGAACAGCGGGTCGAAGCTCTCGATGTCGTCGAGGTGCCCCATCCACTTGCAGGTGACCTTGCCCTCCACGTGGGGACGCGGGTCGTAGTGATCGGCGACCCGCCAGCGGGACTCGGGGACCTCGCCCACGCAGTCGCGGCCGTGCGCGAGGTTGTCCCAGTAGTCGTCCAGGGTCGCGGACCCCGGGTACCTGCCGGACATGCCCACCACGGCGATGGCGCCGGCCGGGCGGGCATGCGCCTGCGGCGGCTCGGCGGCGGACTCGGCCCGCGTTGCGCGCTCGGCCGCGGGCGCCGACTCGGCGACCCTGACCGGCTCGGGCTCTTCGGTCTCGGCCGGCGCGGGCGCGGGCTCGGGCTCACGCTCTTCGATCTCGGCCGGCTCGGGCTCGGGCTCGGGCTCGGGCTCGGGCTCGGCAGCAGGCTCGGTCACCTCACGAAAGGGGCGCCCCTGAGGGGCGCCTCCTACGGACAGCTCCCGGGCGATGTAGGCCGACAGCTCCACCACGGTGGGGTGGTCGTAGAGCCGGGTCACCGGCAGATCGAGTCCGTAGCGCTTGTTGATCGCGTTCATCCACTCGACGCCGACGATGGAGTCCAGGCCGATGTCGGTGAACTTCGTGTCCGGGTCGACCTCTTCCTCCAGCAGGTACAGGGCCTCGGCGAGGCTCGCCGCCAGCTCGCGGACGAGACTCGCCTGGTCCGGAGCGGCGGGCCCCGGAGGGACGAGCCGTCCGGGCGTCGGCCCGGGCGGGGCTGCCGGGGCGGGGCGCGAGACGCCTTCCGCAGGGGCCGCCGCCGCGGTGGTGTCGGCCGCTTCGGCCGGCGCGTCCAGCACCGGGAGCGAGCCCGGCGCGGCGGGTCGCGCGGGCGCCGCGTCACCGCTGCGCCCGAAACCTGCGTCCAGCGGGGCCAGCCCGATGCCGCGGGGCTTCGGGACGGCCCGCGTGCCAGGGACGGCGCGAGGGGCCGGGCGAGGGGCCGGGCGAGGGGCCTGCGTCTCGCGGATCGCCGCGTCCGCGTCCCCCGCCGGCTCGGCCGGTCCGGCTGCCGTGGCCACGCCGGGGCCGGCCGTCGGGGCGCAGGTCCGGGCGCCGTCGTTCATCCAGAACCGTTTGCGGGCGAACGGGTAGGTCGGCAGGGAGAGCCGGCGCGGCAGCGCGTCGGGGTAGTAGCTGCGCCACGGCAGGTCCAGCCCGCTGGTCCACAGTTCGAGCAGCTTGCCGAACTTCCGCTTGTCCACCCAGGCCGCGATGGTGCGCTCCATGTCCTCGTCCTCGACCAGGACGGAGACGACATCGCGGGAGCGCCTGCCGCGACCCCGGTACGTCCCGGCGTCGTCCTCGCCCTCGACGAAGCCGTCCAGGCGGGCCGTCAGTTCGGCCGCCGAGCCGGCGAGGAACGCCAGCCGCTCGGCCATGTGCTCCCGGGCCACCTGGAGAGTGGCCGCGACAGCGGGGACGTCGGCGTCCTCGATCCGCTCCTCGCGCACCCAGTCCAGCAGACGCCGGGCCTGCTCGCGCAGTTGCTCTTCGGTCCTCGCCGAGAGCACGATGACCGATCCGAGCGGCCAGTGCGCCGGATCCTCGGTCGCCGGCGGCTCCGGCGGTATGTACTCGCCCACGATGACATGGGCGTTCGATCCGCCGGCCCCGAACGACGAGACGCCGGCCAGACGCGGGTACTCCCGGGGCCCGTCGGGTGTGTCGATCACCGGCCGCCGCCACTCCGCCGGCTCCCGCTGCACCCGGAAGGGCGTGTCACCGAAGTCGATGTGCGGGTTCAGCGTCTCCGAGTGGAGCGAGGGCGCCAGGCGGCCGTGCGCGAGTTGCAGCAGCACCTTGGTGAAGGCCGAGATGCCCGCGGCGCTCTCGGCGTGTCCGATGTTGCTCTTGACCGATCCGATCGCGCAGAACTGGCGGTCGTCGGTGTGGCGGGAGAACGCCTTGGTGAGGCCGGCGATCTCGATCGGGTCCCCGAGCGAGGTGCCCGTACCGTGTGCCTCGACATAACTGATGGTGCGCGCGTCGACCCCCGCCCTGTCCAGGGCGCGGGCGACCACGTCGGCCTGGGCGTTCGGGTTGGGGACGGTGTAGCCGTTCGTGCGGCCGCCGTGGTTCACCGCGGTCGCCTTGATCACTCCGAGGATGCGGTCACCGTCGGCGACGGCCCGGTCCAGCGGCTTGAGCATCACCGCGCCCACCCCCTCGGCGGGCACATAGCCGTCGCCGCCCTGGCCGAAGCTCTCGCAGCGGCCCGTTCCGGACGCGAAGCCGGCCTGTCCCAGCAGGAGGTACTTCGCGGGGTGCAGGGACAGGTTGACACCGCCGGCGATGGCGACCTCGCAGTCGCCCGTCTGCAGGCTCTGACAGGCGAGGTGGAGGGCCGTCAGGGACGAGGAGCACATCGTCTTGACGGTGAGGCTCGGTCCCTGCCAGTCGCCGAAGTAGGAGACGCGGTTGGCGATGTTCGCGGCGTTGCCCGGAACGGCCCTTCCGGCGGCCAGGGCCTGCTCGGTCGCGCCGTAGAGCTGGTACTCGTCGTACATGGAGCCCACGAACACCCCGACGTTGCCTCCGGCCCCGTGCGGCGCGGGCGCGGACAGGTCCTGGCGCGTGTATCCGGCGTCCTGAAGTGTCTCGTAGACGCACTCCAGGAACAGGCGTTCCTGCGGGTCGGTGAACTCGGCCTCCCGCGGGGATATGTTGAAGAACAGCGGGTCGAACCGGTCGACGTCGTCGAGGAAGCCGCCCCACTTGGAGTTCGTCGTCCCCGGCCGGGAGCGGTCCGCGTCGTAGTAGGCGCCGGCGTCCCAGCGGTCCCGGGGGATCTCGGTCACGCTGTCCCGGCCCTCCGCGAGATTCCGCCAGAACGTCCGCAGATCGGGTGCCTGCGGGTAGCGCCCGGCCATTCCGATGACGGCGATCTCCATGGCGCGCCGGGCGGATCCGGTCCCCAGCGCGCGGTGCGCCTGCCCGGCCGCGGTCACCGCCGCCGCCCGACCGGTGACGGCGGACGCGGTGGACGGCTCCGCTGGCGCGGGTGCCGGGGCGGGGGCGGATGCCGGCGCGGGGGCGGTTGCGGGCGCCGCTGCCGGGAGCGAGGGCGCCTCGGCGGCCGGGGCGGTCCCTCTCAGCTCCCGCAACCGGTCCTGGTAAGCCTCGATGAAGTACCGGCTCAGCTCCTTGATGTTCCGGTGTTCGAAGAACAGCGTCTTCGGCAGGTGTCCGAAGGAGGCCTCCAGCCGGGCGGTGAGGTTGAGGGCCTGGATCGAGTCGATGCCGTAGCGCTCCAGGCGGCTGCCTGGCTCGATGCGCCGTGCGGGCACCTTCAGCACCTCCGACAGCAGCGAGGTGAGGTACGCGACCGTCCACTCCGCCAGGCCGTCGTCCCGGACCGCCGCCGGGGCGAGGGGAGTTCCTGTGGTCACCGGTGCCGTGTGTTCTGTGGCCTGCTGCATCGTCAGCGCCTTCCTGATCCGGTCCGTGTGCCCAGCGGCGACGAGTACCTGGTGGTGGTCGGTGTGCAGGGAGCGGCCGAACGCCCCGATCCCGGCGCCGCGCTCCAGCGGGAGGATGCCGAAGCGGTCGCGCAGCATCGCGCGGGTGCCGGCATCGGCGCCCATGCCGCCCTCGGCCCACAGCGGCCAGTTGACCGAGAGGGTGCGGCCAGAACGGCGTCCGTCGGCCACGAGCCGTTGGCGGTACTCGGCGAACGCGTCCATGAACGCGTTCGCCGCCGCGTAGTCGGCCTGACCGACGTTCCCCGTGACGGCGGCACCGGAGGAGAAGGCCGCGAAGAAGTCCAGATCAAGGTCCTCGGTCGCCTCGTCGAGGTTCACCAGGCCACTCACCTTCGGGGCGAGCACCTCGCGGAACTCTTGTTCGGACTTCCTCAGGATGAAGTCGTCCTCGATCACCCCGGCGCTGTGGACGATCCCCTGGATGGTCCCCGCCGTGCGCCGAATCCTGTGCACCAGAGCCCTGACCGCGGCCCGGTCGGTGACGTCGACCGCTTCGTAGGACACCTTCGCGCCCGAAGCCCCGAGTTCTTCGAGGACCCGGCGCGACCGTTCCGTCTCGGGGGAACGGCCGACGAGGACGAGCCTAGCGTCCCGCGCCTGCCGGGCGATCTCCTCGGCGAAGACGCGGCCGAGGCCGCCCATGCCGCCGGTGATGAGGTAGACGCCTCCGGACCGCCACGGCGGACCGGGCGGCTGCGCCGGAAACTCCTCGGCCCAGGTGAGCACCTCACGCGTGTCTCCGCGGAGCCTCACGGTGGCGTCGACGGAATGGCGCCGCTCCTTCGCCAGGAGACCGAGCCGTGCCGCGACCGGTGTCCCCGCCCCCATGACGACGACCTGTCCGGTGATCCGCGGGTTCTCCGCGGCCGCGGTCCTCAGCAGCGCACCGAGACCGGTCAGCACCCCTGACTCCGGCCGGTCGGTCAGCACGATCTGCAGGACGTACGTCGTCTGCGTGCCGTCCCGCAGCAGCTCCCGCACTCTGAGGAACACCTGCACCGCGTAATCCGTATAGCGGGCGTCGAGCGTCGCGGCCCGGGAACCGAGCGTCACCACCTCGCAGTCCGGATCCGCGGCGCCGTCCGCGAGAGCGCCGCTCTCGGCGAACACCACGGCCCGCCCGCCGGTGACGGGGACGGCCGCGTCGGACAGCGGTCTGCGCTGCCAGCGCGGGGAGGCGAACACCGGTTCGTCCGCGGACGCGTTCGCCGCCTCGGCCGTCACCTCCGGATGCAGCGCTCGTATCGACAGGCCCCGGACGCGTACCCGGACGCGTCCGGCGTCGTCGCACAGATCGAGGTCGAAGGTGCGGGTGGTCCCGCCCACCGTGTCGCGGGTGCCCCGTCGGGCCCAGACCCAGAGGGCGTCGCCCGGCGCGGCGAGCACCTCGACCCGCTCCACCCCGAACGGCACGAACGCGGTCCGTCCGGCGTCCGGCTCACCGGCCATCAGGCCCGCGCACGTCTGGAAGGCCGCGTCCATCAGGCTCGGCGGCAGACAGCAGCCGTCCGCGTCGACGCGCGCCGTCTCCGTCAGCGCCACCCGGGCGAGCACCTGGGAGTCCCCGAGGAGCAGGTGGTCGATGGCGCGGAACGAATCGCCGTACTCGATCCCCGCCGACCGGAACGCGGGATAGATGTCCGTCGCGTCCCACCGCCGTTCACCGCACGCGGCCCGCAGCCGCGCGAGGTCCACGGAGGCCGGCGCCGCCTCGCACGGCGCCACCGATCCCGTGCACAGCTCGACGCGCTCGGCCTCCTCGCCGCCGACGGACATCCGGAAGCCGGCCGCGTCCGCGGAACCGGGCTCGATCACCACGTGCAGGTCGCGCGGCTGATCGTCGACGCGCAGAGGCCGGATCCAGACCACGTCCGAGAGGGCGACGCCGGCGCTGTCCGCCACGGTCGTGCCCCTGGAGTCGGCCGCCGCCGCGAGTGCCACCTCCAGGTACGCGGCTCCGGGCAGCGTCGGAACCCCGTGCACGAGGTGATCCCTCAGGAATGGCTCCGCTCCGGTGAAAGCCGACCTGTAGTGCCGGCCTTTGGACCCGGAGGTGTCGCGGTGCGGCAACGGATGGAGCGCGGCGGACGCCGACGGCCGCACGGGACCGGCGGGCGCCTCGGGGCTCGCGGGACCGGCGGGCGCCTCGGGGCTCGCGGGACCGGCGGGCGCCTCGGGGCTCGCGGCCACCCAGTACCGCTCCTTCGCGAACGGGTACGTGGGCAGCGGGATCCGGAAGGGCCTGCGCGGAGCGTGGACATGGGCCCAGTCGACGGCAAGGCCGCCGGCCCACTCCCGTGCGACACGGCGCCACGCGCGGGCGGAGACCAGCGAGCGGACCAGGTCACGGTCCTCCTCGCTCTGCTCGTCCCAGCGCGGCGACTCCGCTGCCCGGCCGCGGAACACCTCGACCGTGTCGTCCAGCCCCAGATGGGTCCTCAGTCCCCGGGCCACCCCGTCGAGGGAGTCGGCGGTGAAGGCCAGCCGGCAGTCCAGCGCCGCCCGCCCCACCTGGAGCGAGAAGGCCAGGTCGACCAGGTCGAGCCGCGGCTGCTCCTCGACGAAGGCCAGCAGATCACGTACGCGGGTGTCCAGCTGTCCTTCCGACACGGCCGACAGGACGATCACGACAGCCGACGACGCGGCCTGTTCGCTCGTGTCACGCATGGCGATACTCCTCCAGCACCACGTGGGCGTTGGTTCCGCTGAATCCGAAGGAACTGACGGCGGCCCGCCTCAGCTCGTGGCCGCTTTGCGCCTCCCAGAACTGCAGGTCCCTGCTGACGGTCAGCGGGCAGTCGTCGGAGTCCAGCAGCTCGTTGGGGGTCTCGACGTGGAGGGACGGGACGAGCAGGCCGTGGCGCAGACCGAGCAGCGCCTTGTGCATGCCGGCGACGCCCGCGGCGGCGGAGGTGTGCCCGATGTTGCTCTTCACCGAGCCGATCGCACAGGCCCTCGGGGCGACTCCCCGCTCACGGTAGACGGTGCTCAGGGCGTCGAGCTCGATCGCGTCCCCGAGGGTCGTCCCCGTGCCGTGCGTCTCGACGTAACCGATGGACGCCGCGTCGATGCCGTACCGGTCGTAGACCGTACGGAACAGTTCCATCTGGCTGTTGGCGCTGGGAGCCGTGATGCCGTTGGTCTTGCCGTCCTGGTTCGTACCCGACGCCAGAACCACGCCGTGGATGTGGTCGTGATCGGCTTCGGCGTCACTCAGCCGCTTCAGCACCAGGGCTCCGACGCCCTCGCCCGGCACGAAGCCGTCGGCTCCCTGGTCGAACGACCGGCACTTCCCCCGGGCCGACAGCATCCGCGCTCCCGACATCCTGACGTAGGTGCCCGGGAGCAGGTACAGCGAGACGCCTCCGACCAGGGCGATGTCGATCTCACCACTGGCCAGAGCCTGTTGAGCGAGGTGCAACGCCACGAGGGAGGACGAGCAGGCGGTGTCGAGGGCGATCGCCGGGCCCTTGAGGTTGAGGAAGTAGGCGATGCGTGCGGCGGCGATGGCGTTGCTGCTGCTCGTCGCGACGGTGTCTTCCCGACTGTCGTTGCCGGACACCAGGAAGCTGTACTCGTTGCCGCTGATGCCCAGGTATACACCGCACTTCGTCCTGTTCGTCGACCCGGGGTCGTAGCCCGCGTCCTCGAAGGCCCGGTACGCCTCCTGCAGGAAGAGCCGGTGCTGCGGGTCGATGCCTTCCGCTTCGGCCGGGGAGATGTTGAAGAACAGCGGGTCGAAGCAGTCCGCGTCCTCCAGGTGGCCCATCGCGTTGCAATAGGTCTTGCCCTTGCGGCCGGGGCGGGGGTCGTAGTAGCGGGACATGTCCCAGCGGTCGGCGGGCACTTCCCGCACGGAGTCCCGGCCGTCCCGGAGATTGGCCCAGAACTGGCGGAGGTTCGCCGCGTCCGGGTAACGCCCGGACATTCCGACGACGGCCACGCGGTCACCGCGAACAGCGGTGTACGGGGCGCCCTCGGGCACGGGCAGCACCCGAATCGAGGCCGGTTTCGGGGCTGGGTCCGGATCCGCCGGTGGTTCCGGGAGCGGGGCGGGCCGGGGGTCCGGGACCGGGTCCGCCGGGGCCGGTAACGCGATCGGCCCCCGCTTCGGCTCCGGCTCCGGCTCCGGCTCCGGGGAGACGACCTCGCCGGCCGGGATCAGCTGCTCCACATGAGCGGCCAGTTCCAGCACCGACGGATAGTCGTACAACCGCGTCGCCGTCAGCGACGTCCCGTACGCCTTGTTGATCGACTTCACCCACTCCACCCCGATGATGGAGTCCAGGCCCAGCTCCACGAAGTTGCGCCGTGGATCCACCTCGCTCTCCGACAGGAACAACACCGCCGCGAGCCCGGCCCGCAACTCGTCCCGCAACGCACTCGGGCTCGGTGCGACCGCGGTCACGCCCGAAGGACCATCGGGCCGGGGCGCGACAACCGGCTCCGTCTCTCGCCGCGCATCCGGCTCCGGCTCCGGCTCCGGCTCCGGGGAAACGACCTCGCCGGCCGGGATCAGCTGCTCCACATGAGCGGCCAGTTCCAGCACCGACGGATAGTCGTACAACCGCGTCGCCGTCAGCGACGTCCCGTACGCCTTGTTGATCGACTTCACCCACTCCACCCCGATGATGGAGTCCAGGCCCAGCTCCACGAAGTTGCGCCGTGGATCCACCTCGCTCTCCGACAGGAACAACACCGCCGCGAGCCCGGCCCGCAACTCGTCCCGCAACGCACTGGCAGAACGTGACGGCCCGCGGACCGTGCCCGGAGCAGTCGCTGCCGTGGTCGCGGCCACCGCGGAAGCCGGTGCGGCCGAAGGAGCCGGCCGGCCGGTCCTCTCACCCGTGTCGGTCAGCACGACGGTCCGGGGCTTGTCCACCGGGGCCGTCTTGAGGGCTGTCGCCGTGCCCGGATCCTGGAGCCGGACCCGGTGCTTCTTCCCGGGGACGGGACCCGGTGCGGCCGGCTTCCCAGGCTCCCGCACCGGGAGCGCCGAGGGCGCCGGGGGTGCCAGAGGGGCCGGGGGTGCCGGGGGTGCCGGCGTGAATTCCCGCGCGGCCGGGCGTGCCGGGGCGCGATGCCCGTCGGTGACCCAGTGCGGCGAGCGCGCGAAGGAATAGCCGGGCAGCGTGACGATCCGTGGTCTGTCGCCCGAGAACAGCGCCGGCCAGTCGGGCGCGGCGCCCCGGCAGTAGAGCTCGGCCAGGGCACGGCACGCCTCCCGGTACCGCTGCGCCGGTACGCCGGGCGCCCGGAGCACGTCGAGCAGCGCGCGCGCCTGGACGTCCGCCAGCGAACGGTCCTGGTCGCGTGGTGCCTCACCGCGGAGGACCATGGGATGGTCCCGGCCGCTCTCGGCCGCGGCCAGCACCGTGAGGACGTCGTCGGCACCGCTGACGACGAGTGCGCAGCGGTGGGCGAAGTGCTGCCTGCCCTCCAGGAGCGTGTACGCCGTGTCCCGCAGCCGCTGGTGGTCGAGGACTCCTTGCGCGAGGGCCGACCGGAGCTCCTGGATCCGCCTCTGCAGTCCCTCGGGGGTCTTGGCGGAGACGAGCAGCGGCAGAGCCGGGGCCTCGGTGACCGCCGGACGACGGGCGGGCTCGGGGTAACTCTCCACCACCATGTGGACGTTGGTCCCGCTCATGCCGAAGGAGCTGACCGCGCCGAGCCTCGTTCCCGAGGGTCCGGCCGGCCAAGGCCTGGTCTCCTTGTTGACGTAGAAAGGGCTGTCCTGCCACGCGATGTGGTCGCTGTCCTGGTCGCAGTGCAGACTCGCCGGGACGATGCCGTGCCGTACCGACTGGACGAGGGCGATCAGGCCGACCAGCCCGGACGCGGCCAGCGTGTGACCGACATTGGTCTTGGGGGAGGTCAGCGCGCTGAAGCCGGTCTTGTCCGTTCGTTCCCGGTACACCTCGTTCAAGGCGTTCACCTCGACGGGATCCCCGAGCGGTGTTCCCGTGCCGTGGGCCACGACGTGCTCGATGCGCTTGGGGTCGATCCCGTGCCGGTCGTAGACCTGCCGGTAGAGCCGCGCCTGGGCCGCCCCGTTCGGGGCGGTGATGCCGTTCGTCCGGCCGTCGTAGTTCATGCCGCTGCCGCGGATGACCGCCAGGATGCGGTCGCCGTCGGCTTCCGCCTGGGACAGGCGCTTGAGGACGAGGGCGGGGACGGCCTCGCCGAGGACCATGCCGTCGGCCCGCTTGTCGAAGGCGCGGCAGACTCCGCTGTCGGAGAGCATCCCCGACTTGCCCATCTCGGTCAGACCGCGCGCGGTGGTCGCCAGGTTGGCGGCGGCGACCACCGCGGTGTCGCACTCGCCGCCGCGCAGGCTCGCGCATGCCTGGTGCGCGGCGGTCAGTCCGGAGGAACAGGCGGTGTTGACGGCCAGCACCGGGCCGGAGAAGTCCAGGAGGTAGGCCAGGCGCGAGGCCATGATCGCCTCGTGCTGGGCGGTGATGCCCCCCTCTCCCCCGGTCAGCTGGGAGTAGTCGCCCTGTTCGGCGCCGACGAACATGCCGATCGTCCCGGTGCGCAGTCTCCGTTCGCCGTAGCCCGCGTCCTCCAGGGCACGCCAGGTCTCCTGGAGCAGCAGTCGCTGACGCGGGTCCATGGTGCGCGCCTCGCGCGGCGATATCTCGAAGAACGCGGCGTCGAACTCCGCGATCCCGGGCACGAATCCGCAGCGGACGGCCTCTTGTCGCCCGCTCTGCGTCCCCTCCCGGTCGGCCCAGTCGGCCCAGTCGGCCTGCCGGTCCGCCGGGACGGGGGACACCGCGTCCTTGCCCTGCAGCAGGTTCTCCCAGAACTCGTCGACGGACCGAGCGGCGGGGAAGCGGCCGCTCATGCCGATGACGGCGATCGGTTCCGGCTCCGAGTGCGCCGTGGGCCGCGGGGCCAAAGAGGCCGCGGACCGCTGCCCGGCTTCGGCGGCGGGGACCTGCGCCGCCGGGGTGCCGGCAGGCGCCGGGGCGGGGTCCGGGGCCGGTGCCCGCTCCGCGCGGTGCCGGCTCAGCGCTTGCGCGTGTTCCGCGGTCAGGTGAGCGACCAGCTTCTGAGGGGTGGAGTGGGAGAAGAAGACCGAGGGCAGCACCTCGATCGTCAGAGCCTCCCCCAGGGCCCTGGCCAGCTTCACCAGGCTGACCGAGTCGAACCCGAGCTCGGAGAAGTTCTCGTCGGCGTGGATCTGCTCGCGTGGCACCCGCAGTATGTCGACGATCGCCGTCCTGAGGGCCGAGAGCACCAGCGCCTCGACGTCCGGGTCCTTTCCGTCCGTCATGCCCTGGCCGCCTTCCGTGTCCGTGGGGTCCGCGGAGCGGGTGACGCCCGCGCGGGGGGCGGGTGCGGCGGCGGGGACCTCGGGCCGGGGGGCCGCCGGGGCGGGGTCCGCGCCGAGCAGGCGCCGGACACGTTCCGGATCGCCGGCCATGACGATCCGCTGGGGCTCGCCCTGTCCCAGGAGGCGTTCGAAGAGGGTGAGGCCCTCGGCCTCCCCCAGCAGACGCAGCCCGCTCGTGGAGAGGTACAGGTCGATGCCTTCCGTGTCCTCGAACCCCATGCCGCCACCGCTCCACAGGGGCCAGTTGACGGCGACGGTCGCGCCGGTCGCCGCTCCCCGGCGCACCCGCTCGTCGCGATGGCGCGCGTAGGAGGTCTGGAAGCGGTTGGCCACCGAGTAGGCGCAGCCGCCGAAGTCACCCAGGACCGCCGACGTGGAGGAGAAGTAGCAGACGAAGTCGAGGGGTTCGGGGGCGAGTACGTCGTCGAGCACGCGCGTGCCGTCCACCTTGGCGGAGAGCACGTCCCGGAAGGAGCGGAGGTCGCCGGCGACCAGCGAGCCGCTCTCGGCGACGCCGGCGGCGTGGACGACGCCGTGGAGCGGGCCGAACCGTTCGCGCGCCGCGGCCACCGTCTCCGCCATGGCCTGCCGGTCGGCGGCATCGGCCTGCCGGTACAGGACCTCGCCGCCCAGCGACTCGATCCGTGCGATGCCGCGCCGCTTGCGGTCGTCGAGGGCTGAGCGCCCGGTCAGCACCAGGCGTGCCGACCAGTTCCTGGCCAAGTGTGCGGCGAGCAGGAGGCCCAGGCCGCCGGTGCCCCCCGTGACGAGGTAGGTGCCGTTGGGCTTCAGGAGGTGCTTGCCGGCCCGGTCCGGACGGGGAACGACCCGGCTGGCGTGGCGGACACCGGCGCGGTACAGGGCGCTGCCGGACGTCGCGGCCGTCCACTCGTGCCACAGACGTTCGAACCAGACGCCGCGGGGCGTCCTGCCGGACGGGTCCTCGGTCTCCGCCAGGATCGCGGAGAACCGCACGTCGGGAAGTGCCCTGGGCAGGGAGCGGTCGAAGCCCAGCCACGACTCGGCGTACGCCTGCTCCACGCCGTCGCAAAACTCCCCGGCCTGCAGGACGCGCCCCACCGGCAGCCCCGATGCGGCGATCGCCCGCAGGAGGTGCACGGTGGCGGTGTACGAGCCGGGTTCCGCGTCGTCCAGGGGCCACAGGTTCACAACGCCGTCGACCGCGCCGTACCGCGACCGGATGTCCTCGAAGACGCGGACGTAGTCGTCCGGAGTCCGGTGCCCGGCTTCGTAGGAGTGGTCGGACGTCCGGGCGAAGCGCTGTCCCCGGGTGACGCACAGCAGGGTGAGGGCGGGGTCCAGTTCGCGGGCGGTGCGTGCCAGCTCGGCCCGGTCCGCCGGGTCGGGGCAGAGACAGACCAGGGTGCGCGGCGCGTCGGGCCGGCGGACGGCGGGCAGCGCCGCCGGTTCCCAGGACTCCGTGAAGAGGAGGGGTGCCGGCTCCCGGTCGTCATCGCTCACCACGGCGTCGTACGGCGCCGTCGCCCCGTGCGGAGCGAGGGCCGCGGCCGAGCGCGTGGTGTCGATCCAGTACCGGTTCCTGGCGAACGGGTAGGAGGGCAGGGCGATACGGGCCGGGCACCGGCCCGCGTGCAGGGCATGCCAGTCGACCGCGCCGCCCTCGGCCCACAGCGCCAGCAGTCCCGCGAGGTCCCGCCGGGCGAGCGCCTCGCTCATGCCCGGGCCGGCGACCGACGCGCGCGCCCTGCCGCGGACCAGCCCTTCGGTGTCCTGGGGGCCGTCGCCGAAGTCCCGCAGCCGTGCGACCAGCTCCGGCATGGCGGTCACGATCATCCCGAGTCGCTCCCGCATGGCCTCGCGCCCCACCTGGAGGGTGTGGGCGAGCGCGGGCAGGTCGGCGGTCGAGAGGTTCTTCCGCTCGATCCAGTCCGCGAGTTGCGCCGCCTTCTCCTTCAGGCGCTCGGTGGTGCGGGCCGACAGGACGACGGGGACGGGGCCCCGGGGGGCGTCGGCGCGGTCCGGGGCGTCGGCGGGGTCCGGCCGGTACTCCTGGACGACCAGGTGCGCGTTGGTGCCGCCCGCCCCGAAGGAGGAGACGCCGGCGGTCCGAGGGAGCTCGCGCCGCTCGCCGTCGACGGTGACGACCGGCCGCGTCCAGTCGGCCAGTGTCTGCTGGACCGTGAAGGGCGTGCTGCCGAAGTCGATGTTGGGGTTCGGTTCGGCGGAGTGGATCGACGGGGCGATCTTGCCGTGCCGCAGCTGGAGCAGCACCTTGGTGAGACCGGAGATGCCGGCGGCGCTCTCGGCGTGGCCGATGTTGCTCTTGACCGAACCGATCGCGCAGGACCGGTCGTCGCGCCCGTGCTCGCGGAAGGCGCGGGCGAGTCCGGCGACCTCGATGGGGTCGCCGAGCGAGGTGCCGGTGCCGTGTGCCTCGATGTAACCGACCGCGTTCGGGTCGATCCCGGCCTGCCGCCACGCATCGGTGATCACCCGGGCCTGGGTGGCGGGGCTGGGGACGGAGTATCCGTTCGTCCTTCCCCCGTGGTTGACGGCGACGCCCCGGATGATCCCGTGGATGTGATCCCCGTCCCGTACCGCCCGCTCCAGGGGTTTGAGCAGGACGGCGCCCACGCCTTCGCCCGGCACATATCCGTCGCCCCCCGCACCGAAGCTCTCGCACCGGCCCGTGCTGGAGACGAAGCGGCTGCGGCCGAGGAGCAGGTACTTGTTGGGGTGCACCGACACGTTGACTCCGCCGGCGATCGCCAGGTCGCAGGCGCCGGACCGGATGCTCTGGCACGCCAGGTGGACGGCGGTCAGCGACGAGGAGCACATGGTGTCGACGCTCAGGCTCGGGCCGTGGAAGTCGAAGAAGTACGAGACCCGGTTGGCGACGGCCGAGATGTTCCCGGACACGGTCACCGGGTTGCCCAGGACCTGTTCCTGGGCTCCGTACAGCTGGTACTCCGAGTACATGACGCCGACGTAGACGCCGACGGCGGGGGCACGGCCGGTCTCCGTCGGCGCCTTCAGCCGGTCCGGGGTGTATCCGGCGTCCTCGACGGTCTCGTACACGCACTGGAGGAACAGCCGTTCCTGCGGGTCCATCCGCTCCGCCTCGACGGGCGAGACGTTGAAGAACAGCGGGTCGAACTCGTCGACCCCGTCCACGAATCCGCCCCACCTGCTGTACGTCTTGCCCGGCGCGTCCGGGTCGGGGTCGAAGTACGCCCGGTGGTCCCACCGGCCGGCCGGGATGTCGGTGACGCAGTCGCGTCCGGCGGCCAGATTCGCCCAGAACTCGTCCAGGGTGCGGGCCTTGGGGTAGCGCCCGGCCAGTCCGATGATCGCGATGTCCAGCCCCTGCCGCTCGGAGCCGGCGGGCCCCGGCCGGGACGCCGGCGAAGAGGGTGTCGCCGGCCTGCCCGTCGACCACCTCGTCGACGACAGGGGTTTGCGTCGCAGGGGGCCCGTGGAGCGGGCACCGGCGCGGGAGGCTCCCGCGCCTGCGGCCCGGGGCTCGGCGGCCGAGGGCTCGGCTGCCGCGGACACCGTGCCCGTCGCGTCAGGGGCATCCGCCCTGTCCGTGGCGCCCGTGACGTCCGTGGCGTCCGTCGTGTTCTCCCCGAGGAGATCCGCCACGTCGAACCGTCGGGTGGCGACCAGGTGCCGGGCCAGCTCGCGGGGCGTCGCGAACTCGAAGAACAGGGTCGTGGGCAGTGACCCGAAGACCGCCTCCAGCCGCGCCGTCATGGTCATCGCCATGACCGAGTCGATACCGAAGCTCTCGAAGGCCGCTCGGGCGTCGACCCGGGCGAGGGGGAGCTTGGTGATCTCGGAGAGGAGCCGCTCGAGGTAGTCGCTCGCCTTCTCCTCGAGCAGGTCGCTGTGGTTGTGCGTCACGAGTCCGTCCCATCGATGGAGAAAGCAGGAGACTTCCGCTGCGCCGGGACCGAGGTGTCCCCCTCGGTGGGGCCGGCGGGAGGAGCCGGGATCCTCACCTGGCCGTGCCCGGAGCGCAGGATCCGGTGGAAACCCCCGGTGCCCGCCGCCTCCGGCAGGCCGTCGCCCCGCGACGGCCAGACGACGGACAGGCTGTGCCCGAACCGCTCACCGCCGGCGACGAGGTCCTCCCGGTACCGGGCGTACGCGCCCAGGAAGGCGTCGGCCGCGGCGCCGCCGACCTGGCCGAGGGCCCCGTCCACCCCGCGAGCGGAGGAGAACGTCACGAAGAAGTCCAGCGGGAGCGACCGGGTCGCGGCGTCCAGGTTCACCACGCCCGCCGCCTGCGCGGCCACGGCGTCGAGGAAGTCGCGGCCGGGCGTGTCGACGATCAGCGCACGGCCGACGGCTCCCGCACCGTGGATCACTCCGTCGATCCCCCGGTGGCGCTCCAGGATCCGCGCGATGAGGGCGTCCGCCTCGTCGGGGCGGGAGATGTCGGCTCGCTCGTAGCGCACCGCGCCGTGGGCCGCCTGCGGTGGCAACGCCTCGACGGGCTCGGGGGCCGCAGGGGACCGGCCGACGAGGATGACGGTCGCGTTCTCCGTCTGCGTGACGATCTCCCGCGCCACGGCATGGCCGAGCGCACCGGTCGCGCCCGCGACGAGATAGACCCCGTTCTCCTTCCACGGCAGCGTATGCGGGCCGGGGCGGGCCTCGGACTCGGTCCAGACCGGCACCTCGCGGCGGCCTTCGACGTACCGGACGAACGGCTCCTCGGGGCAGCCGAGGTTCTCCCTGATCCGCGGCACGGCGCGCTCGGGGGTGTCCGCCCGGTCCAGCACCACGACCTGACCGGTGACGGCCGGGTTCTCGAGGCAGGCCGTCCGGAGGACCGCCGCGAGTCCGTGCAGCAGCGCAGCGTCGGGCGTGCCGGGCAGCACGAGCTGGACCTGGTGCCGGCCGCCGGCTCCGCGCAGGAGGGGGCGCAGGTGCCTCAGCACCTGCAGGCCGTAGGCGGTGTACCGGCTGTCCGGGCCCTCGTCCTCGGCGGTCAGGACGAACACATCGGCGTCGTCGTCCCGCAGGTGGGGCTCCACCGCGGGCAGACCGGCGAGCAGCACCGTCGGGCGGGCGGCGCAGAGCCCGGACGGCCAGGCCGGCACGGGCCGGGCTCGCCACTGCCGGCTCAGCAGGACGGACTGTGCGTCGCGGGACTCCGTCCCGCCGGCCGGCGTCGGGTCGCGGTGTTCCGCTCCAGGGCCGTCCGCGGCTGCTTCCGGAGCGAGTACGGCCGCTCCGCGGGTGTCGCGGCCGAACGCGGCCCGATCGAGTGACAGTCCGCCGATCCGGACGCGGACCCGGCCCCGCTCGTCGGCCAGGTCCAGGTCGAACCCGGCGGCGCGCGCGGGGCCGGCCTGCGGGGCGGCGGGCCGGACCCGGGCCCACATCACGGGCGGGCAGGCGTCGAGAACGAGCACTTCCTCGATGGCCCGGACCACCACGGGCCCACCGCCGTCGCCCGCCCGGCCCCGCCCGGACGGCCCGCCGAGGAGGTCGGAGCACGCCTGGACGGCGGCGTCGAGCAGGCCCGGGTGCAGCACGAGACCGTCCTCGGTGTCGCGCACCGGGTCCGGCAGCGCCAGCTGGACGAGAGCCTGCCCGGGTCCGGTCCGGACGTGCCGGACGACGCGGTGCGCGGGCTCCCGCGCGGGCGCGTCGTCGCGCCCTCGCCCGTCGTGCCGCTCGGCGCCCGGGGCGGACGTGCCGCAGGCCTGCCGCAGAGCGGGCAGGTCGAGCACGGTCTCCTCGGCGCCGTCGGCGAAGTAGAGGACACCCTCGCTGTGCTCGGCGGCGTCGTCATCGACGTCCCCGCCCAGCGGTGTGCTGGTGATCCGGAACCGGATGTCGCCGTCGTCCTGCGGGCGCAGCCCGACGTGCACCTCGCGGGGGCCGTCGGCCGGATCGAGGGGCTGCGCGAACACGATGTCCCGCAGCACGACCGGCGCCGTGGGGCCGACGGCGGTCCGGCTGCCGAGGCAGCTCGCCGCCACGGCCATCTCCAGGAAGGCCGCGCCGGGCACGGCGCGCGCGACGCGCTCCCCCAGGAAGCGCTCGTGGCCGGTCACGACGGACGTGAAGCGCTGTTCGGTGAAGTCGGACGTGTTGACCTGCGCCAGCGGATGCAGCGACGCCCCACGGCCGGGTGCGACCGGCTCGGCGACGGGCAGGGCGTCGAAGGCGGAGTACCGCTCGGCCGCGAAGGGGTAGGTCGGCAGCGCGACCCGCCGTGCGGTCGCGGTGCCGTCGAGGGACCGCCAGCTCACGGGCACGCCGCTGACCCACAGTTCGAGCAGCTTCTCGTACTTCCCTTTCTCGGCCCACGCCGCGATCATCACGTCGAGGTCGGAGTCCGAGGCGAACAACGTCATGGTCCGGGTGGCGTCGACGATCGAACCGCGGACGATCTCGCCGCCCGTGACGTCATCCGCCAGGAACCGGCCGAGCTTCTCCACCAGGTCGGGCACGGAGGAGGCGACGACGCCGAGGCGTTCCTCCCGTGCCTCGCGGCCGACCTGGAGGGTGTGGGCGACGTCCGTGAGCGCCAGGTCCGCGTTCTCGGGGCGGCCCAGCCACTCCACCAGCTGCGCGGCCCGCGCCCTCAACTGCTCGCTCGTGCGGGCGGACAGCGGTATCACGGTACGCCGGCCGTCGTCGGCCGGCGACGAAGGGGGCGGGCCGGCGGGGACGTACTCCGCCAGCACGACGTGGACGTTGGAGCCGCCGGCCCCGAACGCGGACACGCCCGCGACGCGCGGCAGCGGGCCGTCGTCCGACAGGGGGGCCGGCCACTCGGCGGGCTCCCGCTGCACCACGAACGGGGTCTGCTCGAAGTCGATGTGCGGGTTGAGCGTCGAGGCGTGCAGGGACGGGGCCAGCCGGCCGTGCTGGAGCTGGAGCAGGACCTTGGTGATGCCGGCGATGCCAGCCGCGCTCTCGGCGTGCCCGATGGTGCTCTTCACCGACCCGATCGCGCAGAACCCCCGGTCGTCGGTGTGGGGCGCGAACGCCTTGCACAGGCCGGCGATCTCGATCGGGTCACCCAGGGAGGTGCCGACGCTGTTGGCGTCGATGTAGCTCACGTCCCGCGCGCTCACACCCGCCTGCCGCAGGGCCTCACCGATGACCTCGGCCTGTCCCACCGGTTCCGGTACCGAGTAACCGCTCGTCCTGCCGCGGTGGTTGGCCGCGGTGCCCTTGATGACGCCGTAGATCCGGTCGCCGTCCGCGATGGCTCGCGCCAGGGGCTTGAGCAGGATCGCGCCCACGCCTTCTCCCGGCGCGTAGCCGTCGCCGCCGGCGCCGAAGCTGGCGCACCGGCCGTCGCTCGACGCGAGCCGGCCCTGGCTGAGGAGCAGGTACTTGTTCGGGTGCAGCGAGAGATTGACTCCGCCGGCCACCGCCGTGTCGCACTCGCCCGACTCCAGGCTCCGGCAGGCCAGGTGCACGGCCATCAGCGACGACGAGCACATCGTGTCGACGCTCATGCTCGGGCCGCGGAAGTCGAACACATGGGACACCCGGTTCGCGACGGAGGCGGAGCTGCCCGATACGACGGGCGCCGCGCCGGCTTCCCGCGCCGAGGCGCCGTGGAGCTGGTACTCCTGGTACATCACTCCGACGAAGACGCCCACCGGGCCGTCGAACAGGTTCCCCGTACGGTCCTTGCCGGTGTCCCGGACGTAACCGGCGTCCTCCAGGGTGTCGTGCACGCACTGGAGGAACAGCCGCTCCTGCGGGTCCATGATCTCCGCCTCGCGCGGGGAGATGCCGAAGAACTGCGGGTCGAAGTCGTAGACGCCGTCGAGGAATCCGCCCCACTTGCTGTACGACTTGCCCGCGATCCCCTTGCGCGGATCGAAGAAGAGCCGGTGGTCCCAGCGGTCGTCCGGGATCTCGGTGACGCAGTCCTTGCCGGCGGCGAGGTTCTCCCAGAACTCCCGCACGTCACGGGCCTGGGGGTAGCGGCCCGCCAGTCCGATGATCGCCGTGTCGCCGGTTCCCCCGCCCGGGGCCGGGCCGGCCGTACGCCCCGCCGGAGCGGCAAGGGGCGCGCGCCAGGTACGTCCCGCGCCCGGGACGGGCCGCTCGGAGGCGCCGCCCGGGGCGACGGCGGGCGTCCGCCGGGACCCGCCTGCCGAGGGGAGGAGCTGCCGTACCTGCCGCGGATGGGTCGCGAGGAGGTGCCGGGTCAGTGCGGTGATGGTCCGGTGCTCGAAGAACAGGGTCTTGGGGAGCGGGCCGAAGACCTCCTCCAGGGTGCGGGTCATCTCCATGGTCATGACGGAGTCGACGCCGTAGTCGTCGAGTGGCGCCTGCGCGTCGATCCGGTCGGCGGGCAGGTCGATGACCGATGCCAGGAGCCGCTTGAAGTAGGCCACGGCCTGCTGCGCGGTGGTCTCGTCCGGGCCCTGCGCGAGCGCCGCCGCCCTGTCCTCGTCGGGGGCCTTCGCCGCCGCGGCGTCCGGTGCGGGCAGGGGCCGGGGCGCGGGGCCGTCCACGAGGAGTCCGGCGAGGAGGGTCCGCTCGATCCTCGGGCGATCGCCCGAGACCACCATCACCTGGTCGGACGGCGACGCCAGGGCGAGGTATAGGGCGCGCAGCCCCGCCTCGTCCGGCAGCGGCACGAGCCCGAAGCGGGCGCGCAGCGACCGCTCGGTCGCCGCGTCGACACCCATGCCGCCGCCGGCCCACAGGGGCCAGCCGACCGACAGGGTCCTCCCCCGCCGCTCGCCCCGGGCCACCAGGGCGTTGCGGTGCGCCGCGAAGGCGTCCATGAAGGCGTTCGCGGCCGCGTAGTCGGCCTGCCCGATGTTGCCCAGCGCCCCCGCGACCGAGGAGAAGGCGACCAGGAAGTCGAGGTCCGCGTCCTTCGTGGCCTCGTCCAGGTGCACGAGTCCGGCGACCTTCGGCGCCAGCACCTGGACGAACTGCTCGGCGTCCTTCTTGAGGACGAACGCGTCACTGGTGCGCCCGGCGGCGTGCAGGATCCCGTCGATCCGGCCGTACCGCTCCCGGGTCTCCCTCACGAGCCTCACGACGTCGTCCGCGACGGCGACGTCGGCCTGCGCGTAGACCGTCTGCGCGCCGTGTTCCCGCAGTCGTTCCAGCAGCGCGTCCTTGTGCGCGTCGCGGGGCGCGCGGCCGGCGATCACGATCCGGGCCCCGCGGGCGCGCTCGGCGATGTCGTGGGCGAAGACCGTGCCCAGGCCGCCCGCGCCCCCGGTGATCAGGTAGACGCCTCCGTCCTTCCAGGGCGTCACCGCCGTCCGGTGGTCGACGTCCTCCTTGCGCCACTTCAGGACCTGGCGGAGGCCGCCGAGGTACCGCACACCGAAGTCCGCGAGTGCCGCGCGGTCCTCGATCACGCGGGACGCGGCACGCTCCGGCGGGTCCTGCGGGTCCACCAGCACCAGCTGGCCGAGCAGCCGTGAGTTCTCCAGACCGGCCGACCGCAGGATGGCGGCCAGTCCGGTGCACAGCGGCGCCTCGACGGCCGGGGCGACCAGTTGCACCCTGACGGGGTGGTGGGCGGGCTCGCCGAGCAGCCGCTTGACCTCGCCGAAGACCTGCACCGCGTGGTCGGTGTAGCGGCGGCCGACGTCCTCGGCACTCGACGTCAGCCGGACCACGCGGGCGGTGTCCCGCGTCGCGAGGGCCGCGGCGACCTCGGGGAGGTCCACGACCAGTACCAGGCCCTCGGGCGCCGGGGCCTGCGCCGGCGCCGGGTCCGCGGCCACCCAGTGGGGTACGGCGAACAGCTCCCGAGGGGTCGTCGCAGCCGAGTGGGCGCGCAGGGCGACACCCGTGAGCCGGAGACACACCCGCCCGTCGTCGTCGCAGATGTCGATGTCGACGCGGCGCGACCCGTCGCCCTCCCGGCCCGCGCCGTCCCGCACCCAGGCCCACGCCTGCGCCGGGCAGGGCGCGAGGATCTGGGCCTCGTCCACGGCGAACGGAAGCGGCAGTCCCTCTCCATCCGCCACGGACGGCAGGCCCGCGCATGCCTGCAGGCCGGCGTCCACGACCGACGGATGGAGCCCGTAGGCGTCCCGGGTGTCCCGCACGCTCGGCGGCAGGGCGATCCGGGCCAGGACCTGGCCCGCGCCCGTCCACAGCCGCCGCACGCCCCGATGCCCCGGGCCGTAGCCGATACCGCGCGCCTCGGCGGCCGCGTACAGCGTGTCGGCGTCGGGTCCCGGGGTTCGGCACTCGTCGCGCAGTCGCGGCAGGTCGACGCGGGTGTCGTGGTGCGCGGTCGCGGGGTGCGGGATCACCTGCGCCACGCCCTGGCCGTGCAGCACGTCGGCGGTCCCGGCCACCGGGTCGCCGGGGACGAGGATCTCGAAGCCGACCTCGCCGGGTTCCCCGGGCCGCAGGCGGACCTGGACGGTCAGCTCCGGTCCGTGCAGGGTGACCGGCCGCGTCCAGACGACGTCGCGGAGCTTCGAGACCCGGTACGGCTCGTCGAGCGAGGCCGCCACGGCGGCGCGCGCCAGTTCCAGACAGGCGGCGCCGGACAGCACGGGCGTGCCGCCGACCCGGTGGTCCCGCAGGAAGAATTCCTCGCCGGTATAGACCGAGGTGAAGCGCTGTCCCTGGAGGGTGGAGGTGTTGGCGTGCAGGAGCGGATGGAGCCGCGCCGGGCCCGCCGCCCGGTCCTGGCCGGCCGCGCCGCCGTCGGCCGGCCAGTGGCGCTCCCCCTGGAAGGGGTAGGCCGGCATCGGTATCCGGCGCGGTGCGGCCGCCGACCGGTCGTTGAGCTGCGTCCAGTCCACCGCGAGACCGGTCGTCCAGAGCCTCACGATCTCGCCGTGGGCGCGCCGCGCGAGCGCCGCGTCCCGTTGCCGTGCCCGGTCCTCCGCCTCGCCGGTGGGGTCGGCCGCGGTGTCCTGCCGGCGTTCCACCCGGCCCCGGTACACGTCGGCGATCCCGGCCTCGCCGTCGAGGAACGCCCGCAGTTTCGCGACGAGTTCACCGGTGGTCGCCGCGACGACTCCGAGGCGTTCCTCGTACGCCTCGCGGCCCGACTGGAGGGTGTGGGCGATGTCCGCGAGCTCGGCCGCGGCGCCCTCGTCCTCGGTCGTCCAGCGCAGCAGCTGATCGGCCTGTGCCCGCAGTCCCGCGTCCGTCCGCGCGGAGAGGACGATGGCGGCGGGCCCGCTCTGCGGGCGGGGTCCGTCCGCGGGGCGGGGAGCGGGCAGGTGCTCCTCGACGATCACATGGGCGTTGGAACCCCCCGCGCCGAAGGACGAGATGCCGGCGATCCGCGGCATCGCGGAGCCGTCGGCGCCCGTCGGGCGGTTCCACGGTGTCAGCTCCCGTGCCACGTGGAAGGGGCTGCCGTCGAAGTCGATGTGGGGGTTGAGCACCTCGGAGTGCAGGGAGGGCGCGATGTGGCCGTGCTTCATCTGCAGCAGCACCTTCGTCAGCGCGGCGATGCCGGCCGCGCTCTCGGCGTGCCCGATGTTGCTCTTGACCGAGCCGATCGCGCAGAACCGCGTCCGGTCGGTGTACTCGCGGAAGGCGCTGGTCAGGCCGGAGATCTCGATGGGGTCCCCGAGCGAGGTGCCGGTTCCGTGCGCCTCGACGTAGCTCACCGCTTGCGCGTCGACTCCGGCCTCGCGCAGCGCGTGGCCGATGACGTTGTACTGCGCGCGGGGGTTGGGGACGGAGTACCCGTTGGTCTTGCCCCCGTGGTTGACCGCGGTGGCCCGGATGACGCCGTACACGGTGTCGTCGTCCTCGAGGGCGCGGGCGAGCGGCTTGAGCAGGACCGCGCCGACGCCCTCGGCCGGGACGTAGCCGTCGCCGCCCTGTCCGAAGCTCTCGCACCGGCCCTTGCTGGACGCGTACTTGCCGCTGCCGAGCATCAGGAACTTGTTGGGGTGCAGCGACAGGTTCACGCCGCCCGCGACGGCCAGTTCGCAGCCTCCAGTGCGCAGGCTCTGACAGGCCAGGTGCAGCGCGGTCAGCGACGAGGAGCACATGGTGTCGACGGCCAGGCTCGGGCCGTGCAGGTCGAAGACGTACGACACCCGGTTGGCGATGGTCGACGCGCTGCCGGACAACGTGAGGTTGCGGCCGCGCGCCTGCTCCTGGGCGCCGTAGAGCTGGTACTCCTCGTACATCACGCCGACGAAGACGCCGACGTTGCCGGGCATGCCGCGGCCGTCGCAGCGGCTCAGCGTCTCGCGCGTGTACCCCGCGTCCTCGAACGTCTCGTGCACGCATTCCAGGAACAGCCGCTCCTGCGGGTCCATGAACGCCGCTTCGCGCGGGGAGATGTTGAAGAAGAGCGCGTCGAAGCAGTCGACGCCGTCCAGGAACCCGCCCCACTTGGTGTACGTCTTGCCGGGCGTGTCCTTGTCCGGGTCGAAGTAGGGGCCGTGGTCCCACCGGTCGGCGGGGATCTCGGTGACGCTGTCGCGGCCCTCGGCCAGGTTCCGCCAGAACTCGCGGACGTTGCGCGCCTGGGGGTAGCGGCCGGCCAGTCCGACGACGGCGATCTCGGTGTCCCGGCCCACCGGCTCCCGGCGGCCGCGCCGCGCGGCCGTGCGGCGGACGCGCCGGGACCCGGCCCCCTCAGGTGAGGCGCCGGCGTCCACCGGGGCGCCGTGCGGTTCGCGGGGGTGTGCCGCGAGCAGTTCGGTCAGGCGCGGCCGGTGAGCGCCGAGGAAGTACCCGGACAGGGCGCCGAGGGTCTGGTACTCGTAGAACAGCGTCTTGGGCAGTGATCCGAAGACCCCCTCCAAGCGGTTGGTCAGGTTCATCGCCATGATCGAGTCGATGCCGTACTGGTCGAGGGCGTCGTCGGCGTCGATCCGCTCGGCGGGTACGCGCAGCTCGGAGGCGAGGAAGTCGACCAGGTACCGGCCGACCCGCTCCTTGAGCGTGCCCGCCGGGGCGGGGCCGCCGTCCTCCGTGGCGGCGACGGCCGAGGACGCCGCCGCGGGGTGCGGCAGCGCGCCGCCGGCCCGCTCGGCCGGCCCGTTCGCGGCGTACGCCCTGGAGGTGAGCCCCCGAAGGCGGCAGCGCGGCACACCGGCGTCGTCGAGGAGGTCGATGTCCAGCTTGCGGACGCCGAGGTCGGGCCGGTCGTCGTGGCCGTATCTGACCCATGCCCACATCCGCGGGGCGCACGGCCCGAGGACGTCCAGTTCGTCGAGCGCGAAGGGCAGGTGCAGCGGGAGGGGGGCGGAGTCCGCGGGGGCGCCGTCCCGGCCGAACAGTCCGATGGTGGACTGGAGAGCGGCGTCCAGCAGGCCGGGGTGCAGCACGTACCCGTCGGCGTCGGCCGTCGTCCCGGACGGCAGCCGCAGCCGTGCCAGCGCCTGCCCGTCGCCGATCGCCACGCTCTCGATGCCGCGGTGCGCGGGGCCGTAGTCGAGTCCCATGGACCGGTAGAGGCGGTAGCAGTCCCCGGCGTCCAGGCGCGCGTCGACGCACGCCGCGCGCAGCGCGGCCACGTCGACCGCCGCCGGTTCGCCGGTGTCCGCGAGGCCGCGCACCGTTCCCTGGCTGTGCACGACGGCGTCCGTGCTGCGATCGCCGCCCGGAGCACCGGAGATCTCGAAGGCCACCTCTCCGTCGGGCCCGGTCCCCGCGGGGTACAGCGTCGTGACCAGGCGTACGGCGTTCTCCTCGACCGTCGCGGGCTGGGCCCACACCACGTTGCGGAGCACCGTCCGCCGGGCGCGTCCGGCGAGCGAGGCGTCCAGCGCGGCCCGGGCCATCTCCAGGTACGCGGCGGCCGGCAGCACCTTGCGGCCGTTGACGACGTGGTCGGCGAGGAAAGGCTCCCGGCCCGTGAAGACGGAGTCGAAGCGCTGCGTGTCGAGAGTGGAGGTGTTGGTGTGCACGAGCGGGTGGAGCCGGCCGGAGTCGACGGGGCCGGGTCCCGCGGTCAGGTCGCCCACCCAGTAGCGCTCGCGGGCGAAGGGGTAGCCGGGCAGCGCGAGCATCCGAGGGCGCCGAGGGCCGTACAGCTTGCCCCAGTCGACGTCGAGGCCCTTGACCCACAGGCCGAGCAGCCGGTCGAACTTGCCCTTCTCGATCCACACGTCGACGGTCGCGGCCATGTCGCCGTCGTCCCCGAGGGCGGCGAGCGCTTCGCGGTGCTCCTTGACGTTGCCGAGGTGCAGGCCCTCGACGCCCTCCTCGCCGGCGGCGAACGCGGTGAGTTTGCGGATGAGTTCGGCGCTCGAACCGACGGGCAGCGCGAGCCGCGCGTCCATCGCCTCGCGTCCCAGCTGAAGGGTGTGGGCGACGGCGCCGAGGTCGTCGGCGGCCGGGTCGCCGGAGCCCAGCCAGTCGAGCAGGGCCCGGGCCCGGTCCCGCAGACGCTCGGTGTCCTTCGCCGAGAGGACGATCAGCCGCGGGGCGCCCGCGGGCGCGGGGCCGGGCTCGGGATCGGCTCGGCGGTACTCGGCCACGACGACATGGGCGTTGGAACCGCCGGCGCCGAAGGAGGAGACTCCGGCGATCCGGTCGCCCTGCGTTGTCCTCCCGTCGCCGTCCACGACCGCGGGCCGCGTCCACTCGGTCGTCTCCCGCTGGAGACGGAACGGCGTCCGGGTGAAGTCGATGTCGGGGTTGGACTCGTGCGCGTGCAGGCCGGCCGCGAGGGACCCGTGCTCCATCTGGAGGACGACTTTGAGCAGCCCGGCGACGCCGGCGGCGGCTTCGAGGTGACCGATGTTGCTCTTCAGGGAGCCGATGGCGCAGTGCTGCGGGGAGCCGGTGTCCGCAGCGAACGCCTGGGTCAGTCCGGCGATCTCGATCGGATCGCCCAGCTCCGTGCCGGTGCCGTGGGCTTCCACGAAGCTCACCTCGCCGGCTGCGACACCGGCGCGGGCGAGCGCCTCGCGTACGACCTCGGCCTGCGCGGCCGGGCTGGGCACGGTGTAGCCGTTGGTCCGGCCGCCGTGGTTGACGCTGCTGCCCCGCAGGACGGCCCGGATGTTGTCGTTGTCACGCTCGGCGTCGGAGAGCCGCTTGAGCAGGACGACGGCCACGCCTTCGCCCGGCACGAATCCATTGCCACCGGCTCCGAAGCTCCGGCACCTGCCGTCGTCCGACAGCATCCGCTTGCCGGACATGAGGGTGTAGTTGGACGGGTGCAGGTAGAGGTTCACGCCACCGGCGAGGGCCAGGTCGCACTCGCCGCGGCGCAGGTGCTGCATCGCCTCGTGGACGGCGCTCAGGGACGAGGAGCAGAGCGTGTCGACCGGCAGGCTCGGCCCCGTCAGGTCGAGAAGGTACGACACCCGGTTCGCCACCGAAGCGAACGAGGTCAGGGGGTGCAGTTTCTCGTCCCGTTTCCACAGCTCCGGCCCGTACAGGTCGAACCCCGTCTTCGAGACGCCGGCGAAGACGCCCACCCTGCGGCGGTGCGCGTCGGCCAGGCGCTGCCGGGTGTAGCCGGCGTCCTCCAGCGCGTTCCAGGACTCCTGCAGGAACAGGCGCTCCTGCGGGTCCATGCTCATGGCTTCCTGCGGCGAGATGGCGAAGAAGAGAGGGTCGAACTCGTCGAAGCCGTCCAGGAACCCGCCCCATTTGCCGTAGCTCAGGCCCGCCGCCACGGCCTCGTCGCGGTCGGGGTGGTAGAAGCCCTCCAGTGGCCAGCGGTCCTCGGGGATCTCCGTGACGCAGTCCCGTCCGGCGGCCAGGTTCTCCCAGAACTCCCGCAGGGTGCGGGCCATCGGGAAGCGTCCGCTCATGCCGATGACGGCTATCGCGTCCTCGGCGGGCGGGGGCGGGCCGGCGGGCGAGGCGGTCGCGGGCGCCGGTCGCTCGGTGGCCGCGGCGGTGGTCGTGGTGGCCGTCGGCCGCGGTCGTCGCCCGGCGGCCGTGGTGGCCGTGGTGGCCGTGGCCCGCGGTGCCGCGGCGGCCTGCCGGGGCTTGGCCGCCCCCGTCCAGTCCAGACAGCTGCGCCGGTTCGCCCGCAGGAGATGGCGTGCGAGGGCGTCCAGGGAGGTGAACTCGTACCACACCGTCTTGGGCAGGCCGGGGAAGACGTCGGCCAGTTTCCGGTTGAGCCGGGTGACGACGATGGAGTCGATGCCGTAGGTCGTCAGCGGCGCGCGGGCGTCGATCTTCGCGGCGGGCAAGCCGATGACGGCGCTGAGCGTCTGGGCGAGCCGGCGGACGACCAGCTCGCGCAGCACCTCGTCGTCGACGTCGTCGGGGACGGCGGGGACGGGAGCGAGGGCCGAAGCGGATCCGGCGGTGGTCGCCCGCTGCCGGAGCAGCGTCCGGCGCAGGCGCGGACCGTCGCCTTCGGCCGCCATCACCTGGCTGTGGTCCGACCCCAGGGACTCGTGGAAGACCCGGATGCCCGACTCGGTGCGTAAGGCGTGCATGCCCGTCTGTCGGCGCAGGGCCCGCTCCGTGTCCGCGTCGACCCGCATTCCGC
Source organism: Streptomyces sp. NPDC052701 (assembly GCF_040678355.1). Taxonomy (NCBI): domain Bacteria; kingdom Bacillati; phylum Actinomycetota; class Actinomycetes; order Kitasatosporales; family Streptomycetaceae; genus Streptomyces; species Streptomyces sp. NPDC052701. The sequence continues at coordinate 53,103 of NZ_JBFATO010000025.1, read as the reverse complement.
CCTCGGCCCACAGCGGCCAGTTGAGCGAGAGGCTGCGTCCCGAGCGCAGGCCCCGCGCGACCAGACCGTCCCGGTGGTGCGCGAACGCGTCCAGGAACGCGTTGGCGGCGGCGTAGTCGGACTGGCCGACGTTGCCCGTGACCGCCGCCGTGGAGGAGAACAGGACGAAGAAGTCCAGCGCGTCATCCTTGGTGGCGGCGTCCAGGTTGAGGGTGCCGGCCGTTTTCGGGGCGAGGACCGCGGCCAGCTCCTCGGCGCTCTTGTGCGCCAGGAAGCCGTCCCGGAGCACCCCGGCGGCGTGGATGATGCCGTGGAGGGCGCCGTGCTCGCGCCGCGCGTCGGCCAGGTGGGCCGCGACAGCGTCAGGGTCGGCCACGTCCAGCCGGGTGTACTCGACGCGCGCGTGCGGACGGGACAGGCCCTCCAGCAGGTGTCGCCGTTCGCTGTCGAGCGCGGAGCGGCCGGTCAGCAGGACGGCGGTGTTCCGCACGGACCGCAGGAGGTCCCGGGCGAAGATCAGTCCGAGCCCGCCGAGGCCGCCGGTGATGACGTACGTGCCGCCTTCCCGCCAGGGCAGCGGCGTGTGCTCGGGGCTGGGCAGCTCGTGCCAGGTCAGTACCTCACGGACGCCGTCGCGGAAGCGCACGACACGGTCGTCGCCGTGTTCGCGGCTCGCCAGGATCTGGAGCGCGCCGGGCTCCGGACCGGCGGCCGGGTCGACGAGGAGCAGCTGGGGCACGATCGCGGGGTTCTCCAGGCCCGCACTCCTGACCATGCCGATCAGCCCGGACAGGAGGGCGTCCTCTCCCTGCGGGGAGCAGACGAGCTGGACCAGCGTGGGGGGCAGTTCCGGGTCGCCGGCCAGCGAGCGGAGCGCGGTGAGCACCTGGCCCGCGAGGTCGGCGTAGCGGTCGGCGAGTCCGGTGGCCCCGGACCGCAGGAGGCGCACGTCGACCGTGGCGTCCCGCTGACGCAGCGCGTGTTCCAGTTCCGGCGGTCCGGCGAGGAGCACCACGTGTCCCGGCGTGCGCCCGGTCGCGGGGCCGTCGGAGACCCGCCAGAGCGGGTGGCACCGCAGCAGTTCGGCAAAGAGCGCCGGGTCCGGGGCGTCGGCGGGCGATGCCGCGGCTTCCTGGCGGTTCTTCAGGTACTGCTTGACGTGCTCCCGGGAGACGCGATCGGCCTTGAGATCCAGCAGAAGCCGTTTCAGTTCGTGGTCCATGATCAGCGCCCCTCGTCGTCGGTGTGCGCGCCGGCACCGTCGAGGACGGACCGTCGGATGTGCTCGGCGGCCGCTTCGACGCCGAGAGAGCCGTTCACCACCTCGTCGAGGAGGTCGTCGATCAGCGGATCGGGCAGGTCGTCCACCGGTTCCCCGGCCGCGGCGGGGTGGTGGTCGGGGAGCCGGCCGTCGACCGGCCGCTCAGCGATCCAGTACCGCTCCCGGGCGAAGGGGTAGGTGGGCAGCGGGACGATGCGCGCCGCCCCCGCCGGGTGCAGGCTGCCCCAGTCCAGCTCGAAGCCGTTCACCCACAGGTCGAGCACCTTCGCGTACGCGCCCTTGGCCAGCCACGTCCCGACGACCGCGCTCATGTCCGCGTCGGCGGTCAGCGCGGTCAGCGCGCGGTCGGAGCGTGCCGCGCGACCGCGGTGCAGCCCGGCAGCGTCGCCGTCGGGGCGGTCCAGGAAGGTGCGCAGCCGGTCCCTCAGCTCGTCGAAGGTGCGCACGACCGTCCCCAGCCGCTCGGTCATGGCCTCCCGGCCGATCTGCAGGGTGTAAGCGACATCGGCCGGCGTCGCCCCGGTCCGCTCGATGTCCGCGAGCGCCTCCAGCAGAGCGCTCGACTGCTCCCGCAGCCGCTCCTCGTCCTGGGCGGACAGCACGACCAGGACCGGAGCGGCGGCCGGGCCGGCCCAGGGGGCCGACTGGTCGCGCACGTACTCCTCGATCACCACGTGGGCGTTGGAGCCGCCCGCGCCGAAGGACGAGACGCCGGCCCGGCGCGGCACCTCGGCGGTCACGCCATCGACGGTGACGACCGGCCGCTTCCACTCCGCACCCTCGCGCTGGACGACGAACGGCGACGCGTCGAAGTCGATGTGCGGGTTGACCTCGTCGGCGTGCAGACTCGGGACGAGTTCACCGTGCTGCATCTGCAGCACCGCCTTGAACACCCCCGCGATACCGGCGGCGGCCTCGGCGTGCCCGATGTTGCTCTTGACGGAGCCGATCGCGCAGTACCCCACGTCCTGGGTGTCCTGGGAGAATGCCCGGGTCAGGCCGTTGATCTCGATCGGGTCGCCCAGCGCGGTGCCGGTGCCGTGCGCCTCGACGTAGCTGATGGTGCGCGCGTCGACGCCTCCCCGGTCGAGCGCGTCCCGCACGACCTGGCCCTGTGCGACCGGGTTCGGCACGGTGTAGCCGTTCGTCGTGCCGCCGTGGTTGATGCTGGTGCCGCGGATGACGGCGTGGATGTGGTCGCCGTCCCGCTCGGCGTCCTCCAGCCGCTTCAGGATGAGCGCTCCGACGCCCTCACCGGGGACGAAGCCGTTGCCGCCGGCGCCGAAGCTGCGGCACTCGTCCCCGTCGGCGAGCATCTGCAGGCCGCACAGGTTGACGTAGCTCGACGGGTGCAGGTACAGGTTCACGCCGCCTGCCACCGCCAGTTCGCAGGCGCCGTGCAGCAGGTGCTCGCACGCCTCGTGGAGCGCTGTCAGAGAGGAGGAGCACATCGTGTCGACGGGCATGCTCGGACCGTTGAGGTTCAGCTTGAACGAGACGCGGTTGGCCGCCGACCCGAACGAGGTGTAGGGCTGGACGGTGTCGCCGCGGCGCCAGCGCTCGGGGCCGTGGAGGTTGTGTCCGGCGCGGGTGATGCCGACGAAGACGCCGACCCGGGAACGGTGTTCGCGCTCCAGGCGGCTCCGCGTGTAGCCGGCGTTCTCGAACGCCCGCCACGCCTCCTGGAGGAACAGCCGCTCCTGCGGGTCGATCTCCAGGGCGTCGTTCGGCGTCATCTCGAAGAACAGCGGGTCGAAGTCGGCGAATCCGTCGAGGAAGGCGCCCCACTTGCTGTAGCTCCTGCCGTTCGCGACGGCTTCCTCCTTGTCGGGCTCGTAGAAGCCGTCGAGGGCCCACCGGTCGGCGGGGATCTCGGTGACGGTGTTCCGGCCCTCGCGCAGCACCTGCCAGAAGGCGTCCAGCGTCTGTGCCTGGGGGAAGCGCGCGCTCATGCCCACGATCGCGACGTCGCCGGTGCGCCGGGAGCGCGGAGCCGGACCCGTCGCCGTGCGGCCGGTGGCGGTCGTCGGGGCGGCCCCGGCCGGGGCCTGCGCGTCCGGGGCGGGGGTCCGCGGGACGGACGCCGCCGCTTCCGGTTCGGCGGCCGGATCGGGGCTCACGCCGAGGGCGCGGGCCACGGCTTCGCCCCGCTCGGTGACGAAGTATTCCGTCAGCGCCTCGATGGTGCGGTACTCGAAGAACAGGGTGCTGCTGGTCTCCCCCAGGTCCTTCTTGAGGCCGTTCAGCAGCTGGAGGATGAGGATGGAGTCGATGCCGTAGGCGGACAGCTGCTCCCGGACGTCGATGGATCCGGCCGGTATGAGCAGGGTCCGCGCGACCAGCTCCGTGAGGTACGCGCGCACGACCTCGCCGAGCGCCGCGCCGTCCACCCGGGACGCTGCACGGACCGGCTGGGAGACCGGTTCGGGACGGGGCTCCAGGACCGGCGGGGAGGCCGGCTCGTCGGCCGCGGAACACCGCTGGGCGTCGGCGAGCCGGCGGATCACCCCGTCGCTGAAGCCGACCACCACCTGCTGGCCGAGCGGGTGCGCGTCCCACGCGGGGAACTCGACGCCCTCGAAGCCCTCCAGCTCCAGCGCCGACCGCCAGGTCTCGGGCCGCAGGCCGGGCCCCCCGGGTTCGCGCAGATCGGTGTCGCGGGGCCACCAGCCGTCCAGCAGCGCGAACGTCAGCATGCCGAAGACGGTGTAGCCGTCGATCTCGTTGACCACCAGACCACCGCCGGACCTCAGCAGCGCCTTGCCGTTGCGCAGGGACGCGCGGATGTCCTCGGTGGCGTGCAGGACGTTGGTCGCGATGACCAGGTCGTACCCGCCCTCGTCGAGTCCCTGCTCGGCAACGGACCGGCCGGCGTCGAAGATCTCGCAGCGCAGGAACGGGCGGTTCGCGCCGAACTCCCGCCGGCCGTGGATGAGGAACGCCTGGGAGAGATCGGTGTAGCAGTACTCGCCGAGGTGCCGCTGGTACGGCTCCAGCCGCCGCAGGACCGTGGCGGTGGTGCCGCCCGTTCCGGCGCCGATCTCCAGGATGCGGATCCGGGCTTCGGGATCCTGCGCGAGCCTGCTCTCGACCAGTGCGACGACACAGTCGCCGACGACGTCGTTGAAGTAGTCGGCGATCATGTTCCGCTTGTAGATGCCCTCGACGAGGTCCAGCGAGGAGCCGGGGAAGATCACGTCGACGGCGGGGACGGCGCCGGTGAGGACGTCCGGCAGCGCGCGCAGCGTCGTGGCGGCCAGGTCGACGGACGCGCGCAGTTCGGGGTCGGCCAGCCACTCGTCGCGGCTGCGTTCCCACTCGGCGGCGGTGGCGTCCGGGTCGACGGCGTCGGGGAGGGCACGGTAGGAGCCGTCGTTCCCGGTCGCCACGAGCCAGCCCTGCCGCGCGAACAGGTCCAGGGTCTTCGACGCCCAGCGGTCGTACTTGCCGAGGATCCCGCCGGCCTGCCGGAAGGATTCCGCGTCGACGGTGCCCGTCCCGATCCAGCCGCGTTCGCGCAGTGCGCACCACAGCAGCCGCAGGAGCAGTTCGTCCAGCGTCCGCAGCGCGGACTTGGCCCGTGCCTCCACGGTGCGCCGCTGCTCCTCGCGCGAGGGCAGCCGCGGGGAGAGCGGCTCGCTGCGGCGCTCGGCGGGTTCCAGCACGCGGATCGCCTCGCGGTCGGTGTAGCCCTCGAACCGCTCGGGCTCGCTGGTGTTGAGGTAGGCCACCTGTCCGAGCGGAGCGGCCAGCAGCCGTTCGACCGCGTCCATCGCCAGCGCGGGGTCGATGTCGCCGAGTCCCTCGCGCCGGTAGATGCGCTCACGCACGTGTCCCGGAACGTCGAGCCCGCTGCCGACGGCGCCCCAGTAGCCCCAGTTGACCACCTTCACGGCGTACGGGCGTGCTCCGGAGAGCCGGCGGGACAGGGCGTCCTCGAAGGCGTTGCCGGCCACGTAACTGCAGTATCCGCGGGTCGGGTTGAGCGACGCGATCGAGGAGAAGAAGAGCATGAAGTCGAGTCCGTCGGCGTCGAAGACCTCCGCCATGCACACGCTGGCGTCGATCTTCGCGCTCAGCCCCTGCCGGAACGCCTGCTCGGTCGTGTTGTTCAGGCTCTGGTCCACCAGGCCGAAGACGGACTGCACCACACCGTGGACGGTGCCGAACCGCTCCTGGATCCGGGCGTACGCGCCCCGGAGCGCGTCCTTGTCGGCGGCGTCGGCCCGGACGTACCACGGAGCCGGCCCGAGGGCGGCCAGGCGGTCGATCTCCGCCTGGATGGCGGTGTCCTCCTCCCGCCGGCCGATCCATACGACCTGCGCCCGGTAGCGCCGGATCATGTCCTCGCTCCAGAGCCGGCCGATGCCCCCGGCCCCGCCCAGGACGACGTACACCCCGCCCTCCTTGTACGGGGAACGGGCCGGTGCGGGCAGTTCCGCCCGGTACAGGCCGCGGCGGAACCACCGGCCGTCGCGCAGCGCCCGCACGGTGGCGGCCCCGGCGGTGCGCGAGGTCCGGGCGGGGAGCGTGTCGGACGGACCCAGGTCGAAGCAGGCCACGCTCCAGTCGGGCAGTTCCTCGGCCATGACCTCGGCCAGGCCGAGCACGGCCGCGTCGGCGGGCAGCACCGGCTCGCCCGGCCGCACGGGCTGGCTCTGGCGCGTCACCACCGTCCACGTCAGCTCCTCGGCGCCGTAGCCCAGCTCGAACAGCGCCTTGACCAGTCGGAAGAACGCGACCGCTCCGGCGGCGGTGTCCCCTTGCGGGGCACCGGCTTCGGCGGCCGCGTCCGCCGGGGAGATCCACACGAGCTCGCGGATCTGGCCCGCGCCCCGCAGCTGCTCGGTGAGCGACGCGGTGCTCGCGGAGCCGTGCGGGAGGAAGTGGGCGTCGGGGCACTCGGCCGCCAGGGCCACCCGGTCCGCGGCGCTGCCGCCCACGACGACGACGCCGTTCCCGACGGGCCGGGCGGGGCCGGGCTCGGGGGCCCGTTCCTCGACCCACACCGGTGCCAGCGCCAGGTGGGCCGCGTCGGCTCGCGGCCCCGGCGTGGGTGTGCGGTCGGCGGACCGTGCGGGCGCCGCGGAAGGTGAGCCGTCCCCCGAGGGCAGCCAGTGGCGCTCCCGCGCGAACGGGTACGCCGGCAGGGGGACGCGACGGTACGCGCCGCCCTCGAAAAGCCGCTCGTAGCGCAGCTGGTACCCCTGCAGGTAGAGGGCGGACACGGCTTCCAGGTGCTCCCGGCGACTCTCCCCGGTGGCGCCTTCGGCGCACGCGCGCAGGCAGCTGTCGCCGTACTGCTGCAGAGCGGGCTGCGGGCTCACCGCGCTCTCCGTGAGATCGGCGGTGCGCACCTGAGCTCCCGGCCCGTCGGCGAGCCACCGCTCCAGCAGCGTCACCAGGTGGGCGGTGTCGCGGGCCACGCACGCCAGCCGGACGGGGCAGTGCCGCCGGCCCCGCACCAGGGTCGAGGCGATGTCGCCCAGGTCGGTGTCCGGGTGGCGGCGCAGGTGGTCCGCCAGCCGCTCCGCCTGCGTCCGCACCTGCTCCGGGGACAGGGCGGACAGCACCACGAGGTGGTGCTGGACGGGCGCGGTGCCGCGGCGCGGCGCGGCGGGGGCTTCCTCGACCACCACATGGGCGTTGGTGCCGCTGAACCCGAAGGAGCTGAGCGCCGCGCGCCGCGGCCGGCCCGGCTCGGTCGTCCAGGGGCGGTGCGCCGTGTTGACGTAGAAGGGGCTGTCCTCGAAGTCGATGTGGGCGTTGCCCTGGTCGAAGTGGAGGCTGCGCGGCAGCTCGCGGTGGCGCAGGGCGAGGAGGATCTTGATGAGGCCCGCCATTCCCGAGGCCGGCGCGGTGTGCCCGATGTTGGTCTTGACCGAGCCGATGGCGCAGTACTGGCGCCGGTCGGTGTAGTGGCGGAACGCGCGGGTCAGCGCCTGGAACTCGATCGGGTCGCCGAGCTGGGTACCGGTGCCGTGCGCCTCGACGAGCTGGATGCCGGCCGGGTCGATGCCGAAGGTGTCGTAGACCTGCCGCTCCAGCCGCTCCTGCGCCTTGGCGCTCGGCGCCGTGATGCCGTTGGAGGTTCCGTCCTGGTTGATGCCCGAACCGCGGATCACGCCGTGGATGTGGTCACCGTCGGTGAGGGCGTCCCGCAGCCGCTTGAGCAGGACGACGCCGACGCCCTCGCCGGGGACGAAGCCGTCCGCGCCCTCCGCGAAGGTGTGGCACTGACCGGTCTGCGAGAGCATCCCGGCCTTGTGGGCGTTCAGGTAGTAGTCGGGTGCGCACTGCACGGACACTCCGCCGACCAGGGCCGTCTCGATCTCGCCCGTCCGCAGGGCCTGGCACGCGAGGTGCAGGGCGACGAGGGATCCGGAGCACGCGGTCTCGACGGCGATGGCGGGGCCTTGCAGATCGAGGAGGTAGGACAGGCGTGCCGGGATGATCGCCTCGGCGTTGCCCCACATGGCCTGGGCGGGGGCGTCGGCGCTGGAGCCCGGCAGGTAGTCGCTGACCTGGGTGCCGATGTAGACGCCGCAGGAGCGGCCGCGCAGGGCGTCGCCCGCGTAGCCGGCGTCCTCCAGCGCCTTCCACGCCTCCTCCAGCACGATCCGCTGCTGGGGGTCCATGTAGGTGGCTTCGAGGCCGGATATCTGAAAGAACAGCGGGTCGAACCGGTCGATGCCGTCCATCAGCGAGGCGTACCGGGGGTGGGGCGCGCCGGGCGCCACGAAGGCGGACATGTCCCAGCGGGAGATCTCGCGGACCAGGCTGCGGCCCTCGGCGAGGTGCTGCCACAGCCGGCCGGTGTCCTCGGCCGTGCCGAACCTGCCGCTCACGCCGATGATGGCGACGGGCTCGCGGACGGAGTCGGGGACGGCCGGCCGCGGCGGGCCGTCCACGGCGGGCCCGGTCACCGGTGCGGGCCCGGTCACCGGTGCGGACGGGGCCGGCGGTTCGACGACGGGCGCCGGGGCGGGCCCGGATACGGGGGCGGCCTCGGGCGCCGGGGCGGGAGCAGCCGAGGTCTCGGGCGCCGGGGCCGTCGTGGGGAGGGGCGGGGCCAGGAGCGGTGACGAGGCGTCGAGGTGGTGCTCCACCACGTAGCCGGCGAGCGCGCGCACCGAGCTGTGGTCGAAGAGGTCCGTGACCGAGAGCGTGATGCCCAGGTCGGCGCTCAGTTGCTGGGTGAGCTCGACGCCGAGGATGGAGTCCACGCCGTAGTCGGCGAAGGAGTCCTCCTCGGAGATCTCCCGGCGGTCCAGCCCCAGCGACGTCTGGAGCCGCTCGACGATCACGGCCCGTACCCGCTGCCGCGCATCGTCCGCTCCCAGCGGTGCGACGGCAGGCGCGCCGGTGCGCTCGCCGGCGTCGGCCACGACGATCTGGTGGCCGGCGTCGTGCAGGGGGGTGGCGGGGTGGGTCACGGTGGCGAAGCCCGATTCCCGCAGCACCCGCTGCCAGGTCTCGGGAGCCAGCCCCGGGCAGCCCGGTATCCGCAGGTCGCTGTCCTCGTAGCGCCACCAGCCGTCGAGCAGCCCGAAGGTCAGGTGCAGGAACGGGGTGCGCGTCGCCAGCTCGTTCAGGATGAGCACGCCCTCCGCGCCCAGCAGCGCTCGCGCGTGCCGCGCCGCCGCCCGGACGTCGCGGGTCGCGTGCAGGACGTTGGTGGCGAGGACGATGTCGTACCCGCCCTCGTCCACCCCCTGCTCGGCGGGGGCGCGCTCCGCGTCGAACAGCTCGAACCGCAGATACGGGTGGTCGGTGCCGAACTCCTGCCGTCCGTTGCGCAGGAAGTACTGCGAGACGTCGGTGTAGCAGTACTCGGCGACGCTGTCGCGGTACGGCGCCAGCCGGCGCAGCACCTTCTCGCTGGTGCCCCCGGTGCCGGAACCGATCTCGAAGATGCGGACGCGGTGGGCGGGGTCGCGGGCGAGCAGGGCCTCGACGCGGGCGGCCACCGACTCCGCCACGAGTTCGTTCAGCGCCGTGGCGCTCTCGCAGTCCCGGTACACACCCCGTACCAGGCTCATCGACGAGCCGGGGAAGACGACGTCGGTGGCGCGCCGTCGGCCCGAGAGGACGTCGGGCAGCGCGCGGATCGCCGGGTCCAGCAAGTTGACGTGGGCGTTGGCGCCTTCGCTCTCCCGGCACACCGCCTCCCAGCGCCGCCACACCTCGTCGCCGTCGAGACGCGCCCTGTCGGTGGGGGTGTGGCGTCCGGCGTCCGCCCGGAGGTAGCCGTGCTCGGCCAGGATCCGCAGGCTCTCCGCGAGCCAGCGGTCATAGCCGCCGCTCGGGTCCAGGGCGGTTCTCAGGTCGTCGACGGAGCCGTCCGCGCCGCTCGGCCCCAGCGCTCGCAGTTGCAGCAGCAGCAGTTCGCACAGCAGGGCGTCGTCGAAGCCCCGGGCGCTGCCGGAGTCCGAGAGCACGCGCTGCAACAGCCGGTCGTCCGGGCCGGCACAGTCGGTGGGACGGGTGTCGTCGGCGCTCCGCCGCGGGACGGTGGTCTTCTCGACGGCGAGCTGGTGGTGGGGCCCGGACAGCAGGAGGTCCAGTGCGGCCATGCCTTCGGCGGGTTCGATGGAGCCGATGCCGCTCTGTTCCATCCGCCGCTGGTACGCGGACGAGGCGACGACGCCGACGCTGCCCCAGTAGCCCCAGTTCATCACCTTCACGGTGGTGGGGCGGCTCTGCCGCCACAGCCGGGCGAACGCGTCCTTGAAGACGCAGCCGGACACGTAGTTGCTCTGTCCCGCCGAGCGCTGGAAGGAGTTGATCGAGGAGAAGAACAGCACGAAGTCCAGCGGCTCGTCCGCGAAGACCTGCGCGATGCGGACGCTGATGTCCACCTTGGCGCGCACGGCGGCCCGGAAGCGCTCCTCCGGCATCCTGGCCACGCTCTGGTCGAGCAGCGCGAGCGCCGAGTGGACGACGCCATCGATCTCGGGGAAGCGGAGCTTGATCCGGGCGACGGCGGCCGCCAGTTCGGCCCGGTCCGTGGCGTCGGCCTGCACGTACCAGGGGGCCGGTCCCAGCCGGGACAGCTCGTCGATCCTGGCCCGGATCGCCTCGTCCTCGGCGCGGCGGCCGATCCAGACCACCTGCGCCCCGTAGGCGCGGACGACGTGCTCGGTCCAGACCGCGCCCAGTCCGCCGGCGCCGCCGATGACCACGTAGACCCGGTCGCGTCGGTACGGCGCCGCCTGCGCGGGGGGCGCGTCGAGCGTCACCGGCGCCAGGGTCTGCCGGAACCAGCGCCCGCCGCGGTGGGCCCAGCTGTCGCCGGACGGCTGCACCGGCAGGCGCAGCGCCTCCCGCACCACCTCGTCGTGCGGAGCCTCCACATCGGCGACGCGCACCCGCCACCGCGGGTTCTCCTTGGCCAGCGACCCCAGCAGGCCGTGCACGCCGGCGTGGGCCGGGTCGACGCGATCGGTGTCGACGACGCCCTGGCTGCGGACGGTGAGGGCGGTCCACTCCAGGTCCCGCTTGTCGTAGCCCAGCGCCAGCAGCGCCTTGGCCAGCCGAAAGCCGGCGTACAGGCCCACCTCCTGACGGGCGATCAGCTCCTCGCTGTGCGGGAGCACCGTCGCGCCGCCGCCCGCGACCCATACGACGCTGTCGTACGGTCCACCGCGTGCGAGCCGCTCCCGCAGGCCGTCGACGGTGTCGTCGGCCCGCAGCAGCAGGACGTCCACGTCCTCCCCGCGTCCGGTCAGGAGCGGGGCCAGTTCCTCCGGGTCCGCGCCGGCCAGCAGCGTCCGCCCCAGCGGCCCGTCGTCGTCGGCCGGCAGACCGGACCGGACGGGCTCCCACCGCGGTTCGAGCAGCACTGGGCTCCCCTCGGCGGACCGCCGCGGCGCCGGCGGGGACGGGGCCTCGGCCGGCAGGGGCCGGGTGCTGAAGGCCCTGAACCGCACGCGGACCTCGCCGTGCGCGTCGCACAGGTCGGCGTCGAACGTATCGCCGTTCTCCGTGGTGCGCCTGAGCCACGCCCACATGACCGGCTCGCAGGGGCCGAGGATCTCCACCGCCTCGACGGCGTACGGAAGACGGAGTTCGCCGCCGTCCCGCAGGCCGACGGAGGACTGCAGTGCCGCGTCCAGCAGCCCCGGCGGCAGCACCTGCGCGCCCGGGCCGTACTCGGACGCCTCGGGCAGCGCCAGTTCGGCGAGGACCTGGGCGTCGCCCACCAGGATCCGCCGCACACCCCGGAAGGAGGGCCCGTACGCGATGCCCTGGCGACGGTAGACGAGGTACACCTCGGTCGCGGTCAGCTCGTAGCGGCCGCACTCGGACCGCAGGGCCGTCAGGTCCAGCCGGGGCCGCGCGCCTGGTCCGTCCTCGGGCTCGACGCGTCCCTGGCTGTGCACGACCGGGCCGTCGGCTCCGGCCGTCGATACGCGGTAGCGGGTCCCGGCGGCGCCGTCCGGTTCCAGCTCGACGTGGAGGTCGAGCGCGGTGTCCCCGACCCGCACCGGCCGCAGCCACACCACGTCGCGGAACGTGAGGGCGTCCGTCGGCGCGTTCCGCCGCGCGGGGAGCGCGGCGTGGGCGGCGCGGACCAGCTCCAGCTGGGCGACGCCCGGCAGGATCATCTCCCCGGACACGACGTGGTCGCGCAGGAAGGACTCCGCTCCGGTGAGCGTCGTGTCGAACCGGTGTCCCTCACCGGCGGCGCGGTCGGGTGCGGGCGTGAACACCCCGGCCGGCGCCGGCCGCTGCGTGGGCTGCCGCCACAGGTGCTTCCTGGCGAAGGGGTAACCCGGCAGCGCGACCGGTGCGGTGCGCCGGCCGCCGAACAGCCGACGCCACGCCAGGTCGTACCCCTGGCAGTAGGCCCGCGCCGCGGCGCGCAGCGCGTCCCGCAGCCCGGGGCCGTCCTGGTGCGGTCCGGCCGCCTCCTCCAGCAGCCGGTCCCCGGCCTGCCGGGCCGTCTCGTCCGGTGCGAAATCCTTGGCCACCACGCCGGTGAGGACGTCGGGGTCCCGCCGGTCCGCGGTCCACGAGCGCAGCAGGCGCACCGCCTCGGCGGTGTCGCGGGCCACCACGGCGCAGCGGTGCCGGAAGTGGGTCCGGCGGTCCAGCAGCGTCGCGCCGACGTCCCGCAGGCCGTGCGGGCGCCCCGGGGTCTCCAGGAAGTCGATCAGGTCGGCGACGCGCTGCCGCAGCGACTCCTCGGACTTGGCCGACAGGGCCACCAGGTGGGCGGACATCTCCGTGACCTCGTTCTCTCCGCCCGCCGGGCGACTCTCGACCACCATGTGGGCGTTGGTGCCGCTCATACCGAAGGAGCTGATGGCGGCCATCCTTCGGCGCTCGGCGGTCTGGGGCCACGCCCGGTTCGTCTTGTTGACGAAGAACGGGCTGTCCTTCCAGTCGATGTACTCGTTCTCCTGAGCGCAGTTCAGGGACGCGGGGATCGTCTCGTGACGCATGGCCTGCAGGACCCCGATGAGGCTGACGAGCCCGGAGGCCGCGAGCGTGTGCCCGACGTTGGGCTTCACCGACGTCAGGGCGCAGTACCGGCGCTTGTCGGTGAAGCCGCGGAAGACGTCGTTGAGCGCGTTGACCTCGACGGGGTCGCCGAGCCGCGTGCCGGTGCCGTGGGCGACCACGTACTCGATGTCGGCCGGGTCGATGCCGTGCCGCCGGTAGGTGTCGCGCAGCAGCGCGGCCTGGGCGTCGCCGTTCGGGGCGGTGATGCCGTTGGACCTGCCGTCGTAGTTGATGCCGCTGGCGCGGATGACGCCGTGGATCCGGTCGCCGTCGGCCACCGCCGCCGAGAGTCGCTTCAGCACCACGACGGCGACGGCCTCGCTGAGCACCATGCCGTTCGCGCGCCGGTCGAAAGCGTAGGTGACGCCGTCCTCGGACAGCATGCCGGCCTGCCGGGTCCGGGTCAGCAGCTGCGAGGTGGTGATCAGGCTGACGCCCGCGGCCAGGGCGACGTCGGACTCGCCGGCGCGGATGCTCGCGCACGCCTGGTGGGCAGCGACCAGCCCCGACGAGCAGGCCGTGTTGATGGCCATCACGGGACCGCTGAGGTCGAGCAGGTACGACAGGCGTGCGGCGAGGATGCCGTCGTGGTTGGCGGTGACGCTGCCCGCCTCGGGGTCCGGGGTGTCGTAGTCCCCCTGCTCGACCCCCACGAACATGCCGATCCTGCGGGTCGACGCGGGCGTCCAGCCCGCGTCCTCGAGGGCGCGCCACGCTTCCTGGAGCAGCAGCCGCTGGCGCGGGTCCAGGCTCCGCGCCTCGTGGGGGGAGATCTCGAAGAACAGCGGGTCGAATTCCTCCGGACCGGACACCTGGCCGACGCGGAACGCGGCGAAGGGGCTGTCGTGCGGTTCGTCCCACAGGTCGAGGCGGTCGCGGGAGACGGGGCTGACGGCATCGCGGCCCTCCGCGAGGACCGACCACAGCTCGGAGGGGTCGTCGGCGCCGGGGAACCGCCCGCTCATGCCGATGACCGCGATCGCGTCGCCGTCCTCGTCCTCCGTGCGCGGTTCCGGCACGCCGGGGGCCGCGGACGTGTCCGGGGCGCCGGCGGCGTCCTGGGCGGGCTCGGCGCCGGGGCGCGGCGGGCCGGCGGGGATCGTCCCGTCCCGCGGCGGCACGGGCTCCGCGGCGGCGGGCCCGCGGACGGTGCCGTCCAGGCCCCGGTCGCCGTAGAACGCGGCCAGGAGCTCCTGGTGCTCGGTGGCCAGGTACTCCCGCAGTTTGCGCAGTGTGGAACGGCTGTAGAAGAGGGCCGGCGTGATCTCGACGCCCCAGTGCTCGCTCAGCTCGGTGGCCAGTCCGGCCAGACTCACCGAGTCGAAGCCGTAGTCGGCGAGGTTGTCGTCCTCGTACAGCCGGTCCGGGGAGAGGCCGACCGCGCCGCTGACCATCCGCCTCAGGTCGTGCGCCAGGCGTCGCGCGACCTCCGGGGGCTGCGGCGTGTCCGGGCCGTCGGTGCTCGCCGGGGCGGCCGGCCGGGTCGCGGCCGCGCCGGTGCCGGGTCGCGCCGGGATGTCGGCGGGGGGCGTCGTCAGCCCCAGGAAGCGCGCCACCCGGTCGGGCCTGCCGACCAGGATCATGTGCTGGGCGGCACGCTGCGACAGCAGCCGCTCGAACAGGGCGAGGCCGTCCGCCGTCTCCAGGAAGTCCTGGCCGCTCGACTTCAGCAGCATCGTGGTGGTGTCGTGGTCGAATCCCATGCCGCCCTCGCGCCACAGCGGCCAGTTGACGACCACCGTCCGTCCGGACAGCCGGCCCGCGCGTACCTGGGCGTCGCGGTGCCGGGCGTAGGCCATCTGGAAACGGTTGCCGACCGCGTAGTCGCAGGTGCCGAAGTCACCGATGACGGCGGCGGTGGAGGAGAAGTAGCAGACGAAGTCCAGCTCTTCGCCCGCCAGCGCCTCGTCCAGGGCCAGCGTTCCGCGGATCTTGGGGCCGAGGACGTCCTGGAAGGACCGCGGGTCCTTGTCCAGGATGCTGCCCTGCCCCTGGACACCGGCGGCGTGGATCACTCCGTGCAGTGCCCCGAAGCGCTCGCGTGCCTGTGTCACGGCCCGCTTCATGGCGTCCGCGTCGCAGCTGTCCGCCTGGACGTACAGGACCCGCTGTCCGGCGCCGAGGCCGCGCAGCGCCTCGCGGCGCGTCTCGTCCGACGGGGAGCGCCCGGTCAGGACGAGGTTGGCCGCGAAGTGCTCCGCGAGGTGCCGGGCCACGATGAGCCCCAGTCCGCCGCAGCCACCGGTGATCAGGTAGGTGCCGCCGTGCCGGAGGGCGCCGGCGCGGTGCTCGTCGAGCGTGGCCTCACGGACCCGGCTGACGAAGCGCTCGCCCGACCGGTACAGCGCGCTGACCGCCCGCTCCTGACGCAGCTCGGCGACCAGCCTCGTCAGCCAGGCGGCGGCGTCGGCCGGCCGCAGGGGATCGTCGGCGTCCTGGAGCACGGCCGCCACGGACAGTTTCGGCAGCACCATGCCCAGCGAGCGCTCCACGCCGAGATGCGCCTCGAGCAGCGCCCGCTCCCGGCCGTCGCGGTACTGCCCGGCCACCAGGTAGCGGGATACGTCGAGCCCGGCGCCGGCGATGGCCTGCACCGTCAGGACGACATCGCCGAAGTCGCCGTCGACGCCACCTGGTTCGAGCGCCTCGACGCTGACGACCGCGTCGACGGGGACAGGCCCGGCCGCGATGTCCCGGAAGGCGTCCAGGTAGTCCTGGGCCGTCCCGCGGCGGATCTGGTAGCGGTCGGGGTGTGTCTTGCGGTAGGTGTCTCCGCGCCCGACGAAGACCGTGCGCAGACCGGGGTCGATCTCCCGCGCGGCTCGCGCGACCGCCTCCTGTCGCTCCGCGCCGGTGCACAGGAAGACGATGCCCCGCGGGGCACGCGCGGTGCCCGTCTCCACAGGCGCGGGCTCCCAGTCCTCCACGAAGGCCAGGGGCCGGAGCTGTTCCCCGGCGGACCGGCCCGGCTGCGCCGCGGCGCCGGTCACCACCGCGGGCTCGGCCTGCGCCACCGTCCGCGGCGGCCGGAGCGCGAGGGCGGGGGGCGCGTCGAGCCAGTGGCGTTCCTGGACGAACGGGTACGTCGGCAGGGGGATGCGACGCGGCTCGGTGCGGCGGGCCAGGGACGCCCAGTCGAGGGCGAGGCCCTTCACCCAGACGTTGGCCAGCTTGTCGTGCCGGCCCTGTCCGAGCCACTGGCGTACCAGTGCGCGCATCTCTTCGTCGGCTTCCAGGAGAGCGACGGCGTCCTTGTTCTCCCGCACTCCCCCACGGAAGACGTGCGCGCTCTCCTGCCCGCCGTCGAGGAAGGTGCGCAGTCCCTCGCGCAGGGCGTCCGGCCCGTCGACGACGAGGGCCAGGCGTTCCTCCATGGCCTCGCGGCCGACCTGGAGGGTGTAGGCGAGATCCGCGGGATCGGCGTCCTGACCGGCCCCGGACAGCCAGGTGAGCAGCGCCCGGGCCTTGTCCCGCAGCCGCTCGTCGTCCTTCGCCGACAGCACCAGCAGTTCCGGACCCGGGGTCCGGGCCGGACGCTCCGCCTCTGGCCGGTACTCCTCGATGATGACGTGCGCGATGGCGCCGTGCGCGCCGAACGACGACACGCCGGCGATCCGGGGCAGGGTCCGCTCCACCCCGTCGACCGTCCGGGTCGGCCGCTCCCACGGCTCCAGCCGGTGCTGTACGTGGAAGGGCGAGTTGGGGAAGTCGATGTACGGGTTCAGCTGCTCGGAATGCAGCGAGGGTACGAGCATCCCGTGCCGCATCTGGAGCAGGACCTTGGTGACGGCGACGACGCCGGCCGCGCCCTCCAGATGACCGATGTTCGACTTCACGGAACCGATCGCGCAGTACTGCTTGCGGTCGGTGTGCTTGCGGAACGCCCGGGTCAGACCGGTGATCTCGATCGGGTCGCCAAGGGAGGTGCCCGTGCCGTGGCCCTCCACGTAGCTGACGTCCTCGGCCGAGAGCCCGGCATCCGCCAGCGCGGCGGCGACCATGTCCGCCTGCGCCAGCGGGTTGGGCACGGTCATGCCGTTCGTCTTGCCGCCGTGCACCGTGGCGACTCCGCGGATCACGCCGTGGATGTGGTCCCCGTCCTCGACCGCCTGGTCGAACGGCTTCAGCAGGAGGCAGCCGACGCCCTCGCCCGGCACGTAACCGGTGCCGCCCGCACCGAACGAGCGGCAGCGCCCGTCCTCGGAGAAGAAGTTCATCTGGCTGAGCGAGACGTACTTGTTCGGGTGCAGCGACAGATTCGCGCCACCGGCGAAGGCGAGCGACGACGAGCCGTTGCGGATGCTCTCGACCGCCATGGCGATCGCGTAGAGCGAGGAGGAACACGCCGTGTCCACGGTCAGGCTCTGCCCGTGGAGATCGAAGAAGTAGGAGACGGCGTTGGAGGCGGCGGCGCGGTCGGACAGGACGACGTCCTCGCCGCTGTACAGCTGGTACTCGTTCCACATCATGCCCAGGTAGACACCGATCTTGCGGGCCTTGTCGGGGCTCAGGGAACGGCGCGTGTACCCCGCGTCCTCCATCGCCTCCCAGGCGGCCTGGAGGAACAGCCGGGTCTGGGGGTCGGTCAGCGCGGCCTGGTTCGCCGACATGGTGAAGAACAGCGCGTCGAAGTTCTCGGCGCCGTCGATGAAGCCACCCCACTTGCTGGAGCTCTTGCCGGGTGTCTTCTCGGCCGCGTAGTACAGGTCCTTGTCCCACCGGTGCGGCGGAATCTCCTCGATGCAGTCCTGGCCGCGCTCCAGGACCTGCCAGAACTCGTCGAGGTTCCGTGACTTCGGGTACCGGCCGCTCATGCCGATGACCGCCACGTCACGGGAGCGTCCCGTGGTCCGGCCGCCGGCCCTCCTGGCCGACGGCGCCTCGTCGGGGCCGGCGACGGTCCGCACCTGCGTGAACCTGCCCTGGGGAGCGGCGGGTGCGGAGGGCGCGGCGGCCGCGGGCGCGGGCGCGCTCGTCGGTACCGCCTCCAAAGCCGGCGCGGCGGACCGCTCCAGCCCCAGCAGCTCGGTCAGACGCGCCGCCTGCTGCTCGGTGAAGTACTCCGCCAGCTCCTGGATCGTGCGGTACTCGAAGAACAGCGTCCCCGGCAGGGAGTCGAAGTCCTTCGTCAGGAGCCGCATCAACTCCATGATCTGGATGGACTCGATGCCGTACTCCCCCAGCTCCGCGGCGGCGTCGATCCGCGCCTTGGGAATGTGGAAGACCTGCGCCAAGCGGTCCTTCAGATACTCGACCGTCCGCGCGAACATCTCCCCCGAGTCCTCCGCGGCCACCGGTTCCCCGCCCCCCACGACGGCCACGGGCTGGTGCACGGCCACGGGGTGCGCGCCCTCCGGTTCCGGATCGGCCGCGGCCACGGCCGGCTCGGCCACGGCCCGCTCGGCGCCCGCGACCCGCAGGACCCTCTCGATCTTCCGGCGCTCGCCCTTCGTCACGACGACCTGGGTCTCGTCGGACGTCAGGATCTCCAGCAGCGCCCCGATCCCCTCCTCGGTCCGCAGTCCTCGCATTCCCGAGTGGTCGCGGTAGAGGGTCCGCGCGGGGCCTTCCTCGGCGAGCTCGCCGAGCATGCCGCCCTCCTCCCAGTACGGCCAGTTGACCGACACGCTCCGGCCGTGCCGCAGGCCCTGCGCCCGCAGCTCCTCCCGGTGCTGGACGTAGCCGTCGAGGAACCGGTTGGCGGCGGCGTAGCTTCCCTGTCCGAAGTCACCGACGTAGGCGGCGACGGACGAGAACACGAGGAAGAAGTCGAGCGGGTCCGCGGCGGTCAGTTCGTCCAGGTGGACGGTCCCGTGCGTCTTCGGCGTCAGCACCGCCTCGAAACCGGCCCAGTCCACGTCCATGACGCCCGTACCGCCGATGACGCCCGCGCCGTGGAAGACGCCGTCCAGAGCGCCGAATCGTTTCCTCCCCGTGTCGAGCGCCGTGCTCACGCCGTCGCGGTCGGCCACGTCGCAGGCGAGGTAGAGGACCTCGGCCCCAGCGGCCTCCAGTGCGGCGAACTCCTCCCGCAGCGCGGCGTCCGCCTCCCGGCGGCCCAGCAGGACGAGCCGCGCCCGGCACTGCCGGGCGAGGTACCCGGCCACGTGCAGCCCCAGGGCTCCGGCGCCGCCGCTGATCAGGTAGACGCCGCCCTCCTTGAGAGGCAGCTCGGCAGAACCGCCGCCCGCCGCCCCGGTCCACGGCCGCAGCACGCGCTCCTGGCGGACGCCGTCGACGTGCCGGATCTCGTGCCCGCCCCACGGGGCGGCGCCGTCCGCCACGCCGAGTTCGCGCAGCACGCTGCCGGCGACGGCGTCCGCGTCCCGGGCGTCGGCGACCTGGAGGCTGCCCACCCGGAACAGGTGGTCGACCGGCGTCATGGCACGGCCGAAGCCCGAGAGCGCCTCGGCTGCCGCCCGCTGCGGCCCGGACCGCTCCGGCAGCACGGACAGGTACCGGACCTCCTGCTCGGCGCCGGTCCGGTGCACCGCCCGGAACAGGTGCAGCAGGCTCTCCAGGCCGACCGTGAGATCGGAGCGGTCCGGCATCAGCGGCCAGAAGTCGACGATCGCCCGCGGCGACAGGTCCCGTTCGTCCAGGGTCCGCAGGAGCCGGTCGAAGTCCTCGGCGCTGCGGCGGTCCACCGTGAACAGGTCCGGGCCCGTCTCCTGGAACCCGGTCCCCTGCCGCACGCGCACGACGCGGCCCGCGTACCTCGCCCCGAGCCGGGTGCGGCGCGTGTCCTCGTCGTCGAGAAGGAGCAGCGTACGCCCGGCGCCGGCATCGGCGGCTTCGGCATGGACATGGGCATCGGCATCGGTCCAGCGCGGCACGTAGTAGTGCAGCTTCTCGCTCTTGTCGGCCGCGAACTCCTTGAACACCAGGCCGGTGAGCCGAACGCACTCGGCACCGCTGTCGTCGCAGATCGCGAGGTCGACGCTCATGGTGCCGTCGCGGGCGATCCGGTGGACGGTGGCGTGGCAGTAGGACTGCCGGGGAATCGGGGCGAAGACCACGAGTTCCTCGAGGCTGAACGGAATGCGCAGCACGCCGTCCGGTTCCCCGATGCCGCGCAGCGCGTTGAGCGCGGCATCGAACAGCGAGGGATGCAGGGTGAAGCGGGGGTAGTCCTCGTCGAGACCGTCGCCCAGCACGATGCGGGCCAGCCCCTCTTCCTCGCCGCAGTACAGCGTCTCCATGGCCTGGAACGTCTCGCCGTAGCCGAACCCCAGGTCCCGCAGGCTCGCGAAGATCTCGGTGTTCTCGCGGCGGGTGGTGCACCGCGCCTTGATCGCGGGGACGTCGATCGCGCCACGCGGGCGCGTCGGCCGGCCGGCGGCGTAGTCGGCCCGGCCCTGGGAGAAGACCGTGTGTTCTCCCTCGGCACCGTCATGGATGACGAACTCCAGGGCGTCCTCGCCGAGCGGGCTCAGTTCGATGTGCACGGTCCGGGACGGGGTGTCCATGACGATCGGACGGCCCCAGATGATGCCGCGCAGGGTGACGCTGTCGGAGCCGGTGGCCAGCCGGGAGGCGGTGTACGCCATCTCCATGTGGGCGACTCCGGGCAACAGGATCTTCCCGTCCACGACGTGGTCGCGCAGGAAGAACTCGCCCGCCGACAGGCGCTTGGCGAAACGCTGCGACCGGAGTGTGGAGACGTTGCTGTCCAGCAGCGGGTGCAGCGCGGCGGGCGCGGGCAGGGCGTGCGCCGGTGCCGCTCGGCCGGCCCTCGCCGGACCGGCCCAGTAGGTTTCGCGGGCGAAGGGGTAGCCGGGCAGCGACACGCACGGGAGCGGCCGGTCGCCGAAGAGGTTCTCCCAGGCCGGCTCGTAGCCCTGGCAGTAGAGGTCGGCCAGGGCCCGGACCGCGTCCCGGTACCGGGCGTCCCGGTCCCCCGCGCGGGCGCGTGCCACCAGCTCGTTCCCGTACTCGGCGAGCGCGGTCTGCGGGCGGAAGTCACGGCCGGCCAGGCCGCGGAACACCTGGGGGTCCTCCTTGCCGTCGAGGACCTGCCGCAGCAGCCGTTCGGCGTCCTCGGGGCTGTCCGCGACCACCGCGCACCGGTGCGCGAAGTGGTGCCGGCCCGCGAGCAGGGTGCTGCTGATCCGCGCGAGCCCCACGTCGTCGGCCCCACCGGCCCGGAGGAAGGCGAGCAGGTCCGCCACCCGCGTCCGCAGCGCCTCCTCGGTCTTGGCCGACAGCGCGAGCAGGTACGAGGGCCGGAAGAGGGCCGGCCGCGCGGCCGATCCGTCGCCGTGGCTCTCCACCACGACGTGGACGTTGGTCCCGCTGATGCCGAAGGAGCTGACGGCGCCGGTCCGTTCACGCCCCGGTCGGTCCGGCCAGGGCCGGGCCTCCTTGTTGACCTCGAACGGGCTGCGCTCCCAGTCGATGTACTCGCTCTCCCGCTCGGAGTGCAGGCTCGCGGGCACGGTCCGGTGCCGCAGGGCCTGCACCAGGGCGATCAGGCTGACCACGCCCGAGGCGGCCAGGGTGTGCCCGATGTTCGTCTTGACCGAGGTCAGCGCGCAGTACCGGGTCTTGTCGGTGTGGCGGCGGAACGCCTCGGTCAGCGCGTTCACCTCGACGGGGTCGCCCAGCCGGGTGCCCGTGCCATGGGCGATCACGTATTCGATGTCGGCCGGCCGGACGCCGAAGCGCTGGTACACGGATTCGAGCAGGGCGGCCTGCGCGGGCTGGCTGGGCGCGGTGATGCCGTTGGTCCGGCCGTCGTGGTTCAGACCGCTCGCGGTGATGACCGCGTGCACCCGGTCACCGTCGGCCAGGGCCTTGGCCAGCGGTTTGAGTACGACGGCGGCGATCGCCTCGCCCATCACCATGCCGTTGGCACGCTGGTCGAAGGCGTAGCAGACCCCGTCGGGCGACAGCATCCCGGCCTGGGTGGCGTGCTCGTGGAACTGGGGGCCGGCCAACAGGCTGACGCCCGCCGCGATCGCGGTGTCGCACTCGCCGCTGCGAAGGCTCAGGCAGGCCTGGTGCACGGCCGCCAGGCCTGCCGAGCAGGCGGTGTTCACGGTCAGCACCGGACCGGAGAAGTCGAGGAAGTAGCTGAGACGCGAGGCCAGGATGCCGTCGTGACCGGAGGTCAGCGTCTGTCCGTCCCCGGCCAGTCCCGGGTAGTCGCTCTGTTCGGCGCCGACGAACATGCCCATGGTGTTGTCGGCGAGCTGCTTCGCCCCGTATCCGGCGTCCTCCAGGGCCCGCCACGCCTCCTGCAGCAGCAGACGCTGCCGGGGGTCCATGTGCTCGGCTTCCTTGGGGGATATCTCGAAGAAGAGCGGGTCGAACTCGGCTTCACCGGGTAACCATCCGCCCCGCACGTCCCGCGCTCCGGCGACCCCGGCCCAGTTGCCCAGCCGGTGCGCGGGGATCGGCGTCACCGCCTCCCGGCCCTCCGCGAGCAACTGCCAGAACTCGTCGACCGTGCGGGCCTGCGGAAAGCGGCCGCTCATACCGATGACGGCGATACGGTGGTCACCGTCGTCGACGGCACCGGATCCGCTCTTCGCCGAGGGGCCGGGCCCGGGGACGGGCTCGTCCGCCGCCAGGACGGACGCCTCCCCCTCGGCGCGGGCCGTCTCGTCGAGGGTGTGCTCGTCGGTGGGGTGCTCACCGGTCGGGTGCTCATCGGCGGTGGGACCATCGGCCGCCGCATAGGTGCGCACCACGGCGTCGGCGTACGGCTCCTCCAGGAGGCGGTCCCTGAGCATCTCCATCGTGAAGTACCCGTAGAACAGCGACGGCGCGACGTCGATGCCGTAGTGCTCGCTCAGCCGGAGGGCGAGCGTCGTGTTGCCGACCGAGTCGCAGCCGAGGTCGGACAGCCGGTCCCGCGGACCGATCTCGTCGGCCGGGAGCTTCAGTACGCCGCCGACGAGGTTGCGGAGGTCCGCCTCGACCCGTTCCCGGACGTCGGTGTCCACCGGCCCCCCTCGAGGTGTTCGCGCGGTCACGTCCGGCACGTGCTCCTCCTGGCTGATCGCGGAATCCGGCTCCTCGCCCGCCGGGGGCGCCGGCGCCTGGGCGGGAGCGGTCTGGTCCGCAGGGGCGTCGGGTGTGATCCAGAAGCGGTGCCGGTCGAACGCGTAGGTCGGCAGCCGTAGCCGCCGTCCCGGGGCCGACGCGAACAGGTCCTCCCACCGGTGGTGGTGTCCTTCGGCGAAGGACTCCGCCAGGTCGAGCAGCCGCTCCCGGTACTCGGCGGCGGGCAGGTCGGCGCCGAGGTCGAACCCGGCCCCGGCGGCGGGCCGCGGTGCTCCGGCCGGCTCGCCGTCCGAGGGCGTGCCCGTGGGCCGGTGGAAGCAGTCGTCGGCGCGCCCGGTGTCGAGCAGCAGGGTCAGCTTCGCCCGGAGGTCGTCACGGTCGCTCACGACCAGCGCGGTCCGGCGGTCGAGGTGTTCCCGGCCCAGGAGCAGCGTGGCACCGAGGTCGAACAGGTCGGCGTGGGCGCCGTCACGGTCGAGCCAGTCCCGCATGTCCTGGATCCGCCGCCGGAGCGCGGTGCCGGTTCTGGCGGACAGGCAGAGGAGGTACGCGGGGTGCTGCCGCGGGTCGGCCGGTGTGACGGCCGGTGCCTCTTCGAGCACGACGTGGGCGTTCGTGCCGCCGATGCCGAACGAGCTGACGCCCGCGCGGCGGGGCAGTGGTTCGCCGGACCGCGACCGCAGCGGCTCCCACTCACGCAGCCGGCCGGCGATGTGGAAGGGCGTGCCGTCCAGGTCGATGCGCGGATTCAGCCGCTGGAAGTCCCGCAGACCGGGCAGCTCCTGGTGCTCCAGCGCGAGCAGCACCTTGATCAGGCCGGCGATCCCGGCGGCGGCTTCGAGGTGGCCGATGTCGGGCTTGACCGACCCAAGCCCGCAGTAGTTGTGCTCAGGCGGCTTCGCCGTCTCGCCGCGCGCTCTGCGGAAGCCCTCCACCAGCCCTTCGAACTCGACCGGGTCGCCGGTCGGCGTGCCCGTGCCGTGCGCCTCGACGTACCCGATGGTGTCGGGAGAGACGTCTGCCCGGGTGAGGGCCTCCGCGACGACCTGCGCCTGCGCCTCCTCGCTCGGATAGGTCAGGGTGCGTGTCCTGCCGCTGTGGTTCACGGCGCTGCCCTTGATGACGCCGTAGACGTGGTCGCCGTCGCGCACGGCGTCCGGGAGGGGCTTGAGCAGGACGGTGCCGCCGCCCTCGCCTCGCACGTAGCCGTCGGCCCGTTCGTCGAAGGGACGGCACGAGCCGGTGGGCGACAGCATGCCGGTCTTGGCGAAGGAGGTGTACCGGGCCGGGGTCAGCACGAGGTTGATCCCGCCGGCGAGCGCGAGGGCGCACTCGCCGTGCCGCAGGGACTGGACCGCTAGGTGGAGGGCGTGCAGGGAGGCGGACGACGCCGTGTCGACGACGACGCTGGGCCCGTGGAAGTCGAAGAAGTGGGAGACCCGGTTGGCGATGACGGCGCCGATCGTTCCCGTGGAGTGGTGTGCCGCGACCTCGTGCAGCTGTCTCTCTTGGAGCTCCTTGTAGTCCAGGTTGAACGAGCCGATGAACACCCCGACGTCGCGCCCGGAGAGCGCGCTGGGCGCGATGGCCGCGTCTTCGAGGCAGGACCAGGCGAGTTCCAGCGTGATCCGCTGCTGCGGGTCGGTGCTTTCCGCCTCCAGCGGGGAGAGGCGGAAGAACGGCGCGTCGAAGGCGTCCACGTCGTCGATCAGGCCGGCCCAGCTGCTCGGAGGGCGCCTCGTGCCGTCGCCGGAGGTCCGCGCCGGCCGGCCTCCCCCCGTGTTCCATCGCGCCTGTGGCACTTCGCCGATCTGCGACCGGTCGTTCCTGATGACGTCCCAGAACCGGCGGTGGTCGTCGGCCCCGGGAAACCGGCATGCGATGCCGATGACGGCTATGGGGACATGCTGCGACATCAGTGGAGACTCCCCTTGTCTTTCGCGATGGTGTGACGCACCTTGGCCGCTCACCGCCGATACTCGGCACGCCGGACCGGCGGATGCCTCTCCTGGTGAACGGCTCCAACGGTGAATGCCGCCTGGATGTGTCACAGCCGGCTGTTGGTCTCCGCGGCCTGGATGCCGCTGTCGGATCTCACGGGCTCCGCGTGGCCGCGGCGACTGCCGCCTCCCCGGAGAGTGCGCGCGCTCCTCGACCGCAGCGCGCGCCCCGATGACGAGAACGAAGGGCGGAAGGTACGCCTACGCCGGGGACCACTCTGCCCCCTTGCCCGAGATCGGCGATGGCGCCCGGTGGGCGGCCGTCCGACCCGGCACAGCGTCGGCCGGACCCCGCGAAGCGGGCTCGGACGCGGCTCGGGGCCACCCGGCCGGCAGACCGCGGCGTCCGCCTTCAGGACGGCTGTCTAGCCCCGCCCTCTGCCGCCGATGGATTCCAGACGCGCGTCGAGGGCTTCGACGTCGGGCAGGAACCAGATATGACTTGCCGCATTGGATTCATGCACCAGAGCGCGCAGCGCGGAACTGGCCTCCATATGGCGGGAGATATCACCGATGACGGCCAGACGCATGCGGTAGTTGACGAACTTCTGCATGATTTCTCCGGCGATGCGGGTACCGAGCGAGAAGAATTTCTCGTCGAGCCGACTCACCGGCACGGCCACGATCTCGGCGTCGAACAATGCCGAACCGATCAAGTCCAGCGCATCTTGCTCGGTGACCACCGTAGGCCCGGCCGGATCGCACATCAATACCTGCACTCCGCGCCGTTCCTGCAACAAATCCGGCAATTTACAATCCCCCAAGAGAAAAATCATGGTCACAGATAGCCGGAGGAAACTAACACGCTCCTGTTTCATGGGTCAACGGCCCACCGGGGCCTGGAAGACTAACCAGCCAAAGTGCGATCTACAGGTTTACGGAGTGGCTGGTTCCACCGGTGCGGCCGCGGGACCGCTCCCGCCGCGCAGCTCCCCGTAGCATCTTCGTGCTGGTCAGACCGGTGAGGAACCCGCCTCCGACGCGGCGTCGGCCGCGAGGTGGCCTCTCGCGGAGGGGCGCGGTTCCGCCGCCGGCGCGCGGGGACCCGACCGGGCTCGTGGCCCAAAATCGACAGGAAGAGCGTCCGGAAAACCCGCGCGGGCCGAGGTCGGCAGCAGCCTTTCCCCTCCCCGAAACTCTCCTCTCCCTTTCCCATGGGCAGTACCCTCGGCACGTACTCATCGACGCGAACCACGGGCGTTTCGCGTTTTCCCTGCCGTTCATCCGACGGCATCTCGCACGAAAGCGAGAAGGGTACCGCCACCCGGGAAGCCTTGCGGGACACGGCGTTTAGTGATCGACTGGCGACACCGCCCCTCGTACCACCCGTTCAGGGTGCGCACCGAATCGTTCGCGGAAATCTTGGTTGACCTACGGGAGGAAGCATGTCCAGCGGCCCTGACGGCGCGGCTCCGCTCCAGATCGACGAGAAGGAGTTCGAGCATGATCCGCACGCGTTGTACGACGTGCTCCGCTCGGAGGCACCGGTCCGCGAAATCATCGCGCCGGGCGGGACCAAGGTCTGGCTCGTCACGCGCTACGACGACGCGAAGTCCGTGCTGACCGACAACCGCCTGTCCAAGAACATCGAGGTCGGCCAGAAGGTCATCCAGCGGCACACCGACGGCGAGACCGGCATGGTGTTCGCCAGCGAGTTGGCCGCGCACATGATGAACGCCGACCCGCCGGACCACACCCGGCTGCGCAAGCAGGTCAACAAGGTGTTCACGCAGCGAGCGGTGGAGAAACTGGGCCCCCGGATCGAGGAGATCACCACCGAACTGCTCGACGCGATGGAGGGCCACGACGAGGTGGACCTGATGCGTGCCCTCGCCTACCCGCTGCCCATGGCGGTGATCTGCGAGTTGCTGGGCGTTCCGGCCGACGACCAGGAGCGCTTCAAGGGCTGGGTCCCCACCCAGCTCTCCGGCGGGGACGCGGAGAGCATGGCGCAGGCCACGATGGCACTGCTCGGATATCTACACGAGTTGATCGAAAGCAAGCGGTCGCAGCCGGCGGACGACCTGCTCACCGGCCTGGTGCGCTCCAGTGACGACGGCAAGCTGAACACCCAGGAACTGGTCTCGATGGCGTTCCTGCTGCTGGTCGCGGGCAACGAGACCACGGTCAACCTCATCGGCAACGGTGTGTACGCGCTGCTGCGCCACCCCGACCAGCTCGCCGCTCTGCGCGCGGACCGCTCACTGATGCCCGGGGCGGTCGACGAGCTCCTGCGCTACGAGAGCCCGGTCAACACGTCGTCGCTGCGCTTCACGACCGAGCCGATCGAGGTCGGCGGAGTGGTCATACCGGAGGGCGAGCTGGTGGTGGTCGCGCTCACGTCGGCCAACCGGGACGAGTCCCAGTTCCCCGACGCCGGCAGCCTGGACATCCATCGTCAGGCGGCCGCCAACCTGTCCTTCGGACACGGCATCCACTACTGCGTCGGAGCGCAGCTGGCCCGGCTGGAAGCACAGATAGCCTTCGACCGGCTCATCGACCGGTTCCCGCACCTCCGGCTGGCCGCCGACCCGGCCGACCTGCGCTGGCAGCCGGGTACGGCCCTGCGCGGGCTGAGGTCCCTGCCGGTGTCGCTCGGCGCCGCCCGGGGCTGACTCCCCCGGTTCGGTTCGCCCCGCCCACACGGACGCCGATCCGCGCGCACGCGGCCGGAAAAGATCGGTCGGCGCCCTCCAGGTGCGTCCGGTGCGGCAGACTGCGGGGGCGATGGCAACCGGGTGTGATGCGCGGCCGACCAGGACGAACGCGGCGAGAAACACCGGACCCGTCGTACCCGTCGTCCGGCTGGACGGGGCGACGGGTCCGCGAGGACGTCTGCGCGTGCCCTGACGGCGATCGCTCGTCGAGGACACGAACGAATGTGTAGGAGTAGGGCTGCGATGAGCCGTGAATCAACGCTGCGCCGGCCGGCCGCCGATCCCTTGATCGACCTGCCCGCAGGGAAGATCGTGCTGCGGGACGAGGGCACGATGACGGACTGGGCGGTCGAGGTAGCCGCCTTCCGGCTGGCGCCGACTCCGGTCACCCGCGAGCTGTACGCCGCCGTGCTGGGCGAGACGCCGGGAAACGCCGCGGGGCCGAGGACGCCGATGACGGAGGTCTCGTGGAACGACGCCATCCGGTTCTGCAACCTCTTCTCGCGGGCGGCCGGGTTCGAACCCTGCTACTCGATGGGCGACAGCCGTGACGCGCAGGACGTGGTCTGCGACTGGGCGGCCGACGGCTACCGCCTTCCGACCGAGGCGGAATGGGAGTACGCCTGCCGGGCCGGGAGTTCGGACGTCCGTTACGGGGAGCTGGACGAGATCGCGTGGTACCGCGGGAACTCCGGGGGCGAGCCGCATGACGTCGCCACGCGGAAGCCGAACGAGTGGGGCTTCCACGACATGATCGGCAATGTCTGGGAGTGGTGCTGGGACGTCTACGACCCCCGGGTCTACGGCCCGTACCGCGTCTTCCGGGGCGGTGGCTTCTTCGACGAGCCCCGGGGGTGCCGGGCGTCGTGCCGCCGCAAGAGCCACCCGACCCTCGCCATCGACGACCTCGGGTTCAGGCTCGCCCGCTCGCTGTGAGCGCGGAGCGGGGTGGGAGAGGCCGGGAACGACGGCGGAAACGCGGGGTGGTGTGATGATCGAGGAGTTGTTGCCTTCGGCCGTCGGGACGGGCAGCACGTTCGTCGACTACGACGCGGCGCTGACCGCCCTGTACCCGCAGGAGGCCGCCGCCGTGGCGGGGGCCCAGCCGAAGCGCCGACGTGAATACGCGAACGTCCGCCTGTGCGCGCGCCGCGCCATGAGCGAACTGGGCATGCCGCCGGCGCCTGTGCTGTCGGGTGTGCGCGGCGCACCGGTGTGGCCCGACGGCATCGTCGGCAGCCTGACCCACTGTCCCGGGTTCCGGGCCGCCGCCATCGCCCGCTCCGCCGCGTTCGCGGGGCTCGGCATCGACGCCGAGCCCGACCTTCCCCTGTCGAAGGGCCTGCTGGAGTTCATCTCGCTGCCCCAGGAACGGGCGCGGGTGCGGGCGTTGACGCAGTCCTCTCCCGGAACCTGCTGGGACCGGTTGTTGTTCAGCGCCAAGGAGGCGGTGTTCAAGACCTGGTTCCCGCTCACCCGGCGCGAACTCGATTTCGCCGAGGCGGACATCACCATCGACCCCGCCTCGGGCACCTTCTCCGCGCGACTGCTCGTCCTGGGCACCTCCCCCGACGGAGAACGCATCGAGGGGTTCACCGGCCGGTGGCTCTCCCGCCAGGGCATACTGCTCACCGCGATCGCCCTGCGGCGCACGACGGGACGGTGACCACCAGGCCCTCGCGCCACAGCGCGGGCACCCCGGCTGCGCCACACGCAAGGGCCGCCGGCTCGACAGCGCGACCCGCACGAGTCGGGGACGTCTAGGTTCTGTCTCTTTGGTCAGCGTCGGGTCCAGATGAGGATGCCCGCGAGGTGGAGTGCGGCCTGGTAGGCGATCGCGAGCTTGTCGGTTCGTGTGGCCAGGCCGCGCCACTGCTTGAGGCGGTTGATGCACCGCTCGACGGTGTTCCGCTGCTTGTAGGCCTCGCTGTCGAAGCCGGGCGGACGGCCACCGAGCCGGCCTCGCCGCAGGCGGTGGCCGACTTGGTCGGAGGGCTGCGGGATGACCGCACGGATACCCCGGCGCCGCAGGTGGCTGCGGATGGCGCGTGAGGAATACGCGTGGTCGGCCAGAACGGCCAGGGGCCGGGTGCGGGGCCTGCCCGGGCCGGTGCGGGGCACGCGGATGCGGGACATCACCGTCTCGAAGGCGGGTGCGTCACCTGCCTGGCCTGCTGTGATGGTGAAGGCCAGGGGCCGTGCGCGGCTGTCTGCGGCCAGGTGGACCTTGGTGCTCAGCCCGCCGCGGGAGCGTCCGAGCGCGTGATCGGCGGGCTCGCCGGAGCGGGCCGCCCCTTTTTGAGTGCTCCGGCAGCGTGCTGGTGGGCCCGGACGACGGTGGAGTCGACCGATACCGTCCAGTCGATGTCGTCCTCGACGTCCGCCGCCGCCAGGACGGCGGCGAGGATCATCTCCAAGGTGCCGTCCACGGCCCATCTGATCAGCCGCTTGTGAGCGGTCTGGAAAGAGCCGAGCTCGTCGGGCAGGTCCCGCCAGGGCGAGTTGGTGCGGTACTTCCACGCGATGGCCTCAAGAGTGCGACGGTGGTCGGCCCATCGCCGCCCACGGACCGGATCCGCCGGCATCAGCGGCTCGATCCGGTCCCACATCGCATCGGTGATCACTAATCGGACGGACACATCCGATCAACTGACCAACCCATCAAAGAGACACGCGCTAGCGGTCGAACTCTAGGCGACCGCCCTGGCCAGGAACGAGTGGATTGTGAAGCGGGGTGACCTCTTCTGCGGTGCCGGAGCCCCCGGTCGGCGCCGTGCGTCAGGCTCTGGTGTGGGTGCTGGAGAGGTCGGTGTCACAGCGGCTGGTGGAGTTGGCTCACAGCGCGGCCGGGGCAGGTGAGGAGGGGCAGGATGCGCTGTATGCGGCCGCCGAGCGGCTCGTGGTGCCGCGCAGCGGCGAACCCCGCCCTGGTGCGCGCGGCCCTCGAAGCCGGCGAGGACGTACCGGTGGAGGCCGAGGGGCCGGACTCCACGGGCATGGTGCACCTGGTCGCCGCGATCAGCCTGGGGTGCAGGAGGTCGGGGCGGACGCGCTGGCCGAGGCGCTGGCCGCGCTCGGCATGTTCGACCTGACGGTCGAGGACTGGGCACAGATGCTGGGCGCGGCCGAGCGGGGCGAGGTACCGCCAGTGGACTGGGGGCCGTTGGAGCAGCACGTGGGTGCGGTGGGGGTGGTGAGGCAGGTCCATGATGAGGAGCTCGTGCGGGCGCGGACCGTGCTCCTCGGCCTGCGCTGGTTCTACGCGCTGTATGTGATGCACGGACTGCTCATGCCGGACACACCGGCGCAGGCCGCGCTGCGGCGGCGAATCGACGAGTGGGACATGTTCCCCTTCCTGGAACAGCTCACCGCTGCCTCTTCGGACTCAGCTGTTCGCGGTGCGGAAACAACTGGACGGCACTAAGACGCCGTTTCTATTGGCTTGATCGTTCGTTGAGCGGTGCATGACGGTTCTGGTCGAGCGGTTGGTGCCGGACGAGTTGTGGACGCTGTTCCGGCGGGTGGCCCCGCCGACGGAGGTCATACGCCCGCAGGGCGGCGGCCGCTGACGGGCCGGGGACCGCGAATGTCTGGCGGCGATCATCTTCGTGGCCACCTCGGGCTGCACCTGGCGGCAGTTGCCGCCGGTGTTCGGGCCGGCCTGGCCCACCGTCTACCGGCGCTTCGCCCAGTGGAGCCGGGAGCGGGTGCGGGCCCGGCTGCACCGGGTCATCCTCGACGAATTCGGCGTGCGGGGTGAGCTGGACTGGTCGCGGTGCGCGATCGACTCCGTCAGCGTCCGGGCGGCAAACGGGGGCCACTGACCGGACCGAATCCGACCGACCGTGGCAAGCCGGGATCGAAGATTCACCTCATCACCGACCGAAACGGCGTACCGTTGTCGCTGGGGATCTCCGGCGCCAACCTGCACGACAGCCTCGGCCTGCAGCCGCTCGTGCGTGGGATCCCGCCCGTCCGCTCCCGCCGGGGCCCGCGCCGCCGGCGTCCGGCCAAGCTCCATGCCGATAAGGGCTACGACTACGATCACCTGCGGAAATGGCTTCGCGAGCGTCGCATCCGCCACCGCATCGCCCGCAAGGGCATCGAGTCCTCCACCCGGCTCGGCCGGTACCGCTGGGTTGTCGAAAGGACCGTGTCCTGGCTGGCCGGCTGCCGAAGGCTGCACCGCCGTTACGAGCGCAAGGCCGAGCACTTCCTGGCCTTCGTCGGCATCGCCGCAGCCCTCATCAGCTACCGCCGACTCACCAAATGAAACGGCGTCTAATTCCCGCAGAGCAGTACCAAGACACCGTCGACCAGCTGACGGAGCTGCCCCAGCTGTTCATTGCGGTCTGACAAGCGCGACGGCGGGCCCCGTCCGTAGCAGAGCCCTCCTATCCCCCTAACCGTCTCAGCCATCGCCCAGCACGTGGAGACGGACATGAGCAGCACGGACAGTTCCCAGCTTATCGAGGCAACTCCCGTCGCCCGGCTCGCCGTCGGCGGCAGGGGCGGCGGTGCGGACGGCGGTGCGGGCGAGCGCGGCGAGCAGGACGGCGTGGGCCCGCACCGCCACGGGCAGCGAGCCGGCGGCCGCCGTACGCGCGGCCGGGTCGGCGTAGTGGCCGGAGCGGTCGGCGAGGGCCTGCGCCAGCCAGCCGTCGACCACCGGGTGGTAGTCGCCGCGGTGAAACAGGATGTCGCGGGCGGCCTCGTCTCCCGACCGGGTCTCCACGCTCCGGTCGAGTCGGCCGGCTCGGGCGAGCGCGACGAGTTCGTCGGCGCGGGCGGCGAGCTGCTGCTGCTCCTGGAGGCGCTGCTGCTCGGATTCCTCGGCTCGCCGGTCGGCGGCGAGCTCGTCCTGGACGACGGCGTCGGTCTCCGGGTCGTAGACGCCGCCGGTGGCGGTGAGCAGCTGCGTGATGCGCTCGCACTCGCCGACTTCGGCTGGACTGCGTTCGTCGTCGGCCAGGTCCTCGCGGTCGCGGTCCATGTGCTGCTGCAGCCGGGCGTCCTCGAGCGCGGCCGCGGCCTCGGTGGCGGCCATCCCGGCGGCGCGCCGACGCACCGCACGGCGGCCAACCTTCGCCTGGTCGACCGGCTGGCGATGCGCGGCCGCACCGGGGACGGGAACGCGGGGGCGGCGGCGGGAGCGGGGAGCGGGGGTACTTACACGGGCCTCTCAATCGTCACGGGAAAGGGACGGGATATCGGGTCGCCGCGCATCGCTCGCGACGGTCACAGACATGTGCCGAAGCACGCTGGTTGTCATCAGCGACGTAGGGTGATCTGGCCAGTCTCATTGCTTGAGGCACTCCAGATATCACCGATAAGGCAAGCTACTTGTCACGACCGGCCAACAGGCAGAACCTAGGCGGTCGGCTCTTCGAGAATCCCCCGCGCCTGTTTCAGGAACTCAGCGTCCGCCGCTGCCACCTTCTTGGCCAACGTCAAGATGCGGCGGGCATTCTCCTGCGACAGCGGGGCTGTGGCGTTACTCCGCATGCCTGTGTAGAAGGAGGCCACCGCCTCCCAGACCTGAAGCGCCGATTCTGCGACCTTCGCTGGTCCCGCAAGCTGCACCTTCCTGTAGTGGAGCGTGTACGCAGTCTCGGCAGCCTGCAGATGGCCTATCGCATCGCTCAACGCCAGTTGATTGATGCCTGCCGGATCGCCGCTAACGACCAGCGGCTCAATCATCTGGAGCGCCTTTTCGACATGCGTGACACCCTCTAAAAAGGACAGGTACGCCTCGCGTCGCTCGTCACGTAAGCGCTGCGCGTGAGTCGCCTTTGCTTGGTCCCGTGCCTGTCTGCTTGCAGCACCGTACGTCGCGACAGCCGTCCCCAGCGTGCCTAGGACACCAACAGCCGCCCCCAGAACCGCAGCGATCCCCTGATCCACCCCCACAGGGTCTCAGGTGCCACAGCCACTTGGGACCCAATCGACAAGGTCCTGTTTCTCCCGAAGCTGGCGCGAAAATCCGTCGGCATGCTGGAGAGGTGCCGCAGTCAGCGGGGTCACGACGTCGTTGAACAGCTCGTCCCCATGGGCGTGCCCTGGGGGTGTCATGCTGATCCCCCGGGCCCGTGGCATGGCGTGTCCAGACGGGGCTTGTTGTTCCTGGTGCTCGACCTTGCCCGCACGGGTGAGGTCGAGCAGGGCCAGCGGGCAAGCCCGGGCTGTTCGGCGTGAGCCCAGCCGGAGCGTCCACGACCGGCTGGTGGCAACAAGCCTGCCTATGCGACAACTATCGTGCTTCGGCTCAAGGCAGGTCTATCGCAGTCGTTTAATTCCGCTCAGCCAAAACTCGATTTCGAGCTACTGCACGTCCCGGAATTTCACCTCCACGCTCGCGCAACCGCCCCCGGCTTGACGGAAGTAGGCGTCCGCGATGGCCTCCTCGACCGCCTCATGGAGATCGGTGTCCCGTTGCACCCTCCTCCTGTGCTGCCAGGATGAGGGCCGCGTGGGAGGGTGACACGGCGATGGTGAGGTCCCGCATCCGGGCGTCGTCCGCGGACTCGTTCGCGGTGAAGCCGAGGGTGGCCCAGAACTTGATGACGAGCCCGCCCGAGGTGGTCGCGCGCTGCCTTGCCTGTGCCCTGTCCTGTGGTTGCCCCTCCGACTCGGTCTCCTAGACCAGGGCCTGCTGGAGCCGCTTATTCGGCTTGGTGGAGGTGCCCGAGAGGTAGCGCTGCACCGTCTTACGGGAGACACCCAGCCTCTCCGCCAGGGTCTTGATGAAGCCCTTCTCTCGCGTGCGCAGGAATTTCATCCGGGCTCGCGCGGATTTTGGCGCGGGCCGGGTGAACAGGGCACGCTCCGCACGGGCGAAGCCGTCCATGATCGTCGAAGGGTGTGACGACGCAGGTCAGCGGGTCTTGGGTCTGTAATGACCTTCACCGACATCGCCGAGCGGGCGTGTTGGGGGCCGCGAGGCAGGGCGTCGGCGTAGTTGCGTCACGTCCGGTTCCTGGCGATCTGCCAGGTCAGCAGCGCAACCCCGAACGTGACAGGCCGGGCTTCCAGGATCATGGAGTCTGACGCCCCGTGATCCGAGTGGAAGACCGTGCCTGCCGACACGTCATCGCTGATCCCGCCTGCATTTGACCAGCTCCACAAGCACTCCGAGGTGCGGTTCGAGGAGGTCCCGGGGCTGCTGGAGCGGCTGGCCGAGGTGCCCGACCCGCGTGATGCGCGCGGGGTGCGCCACCGCCTGGCTGTCGTGCTCGCCCTGACCGCGTGTGCCGTGCTGGCCGGAGCGACATCGCTGCTAGCGGTCGGCGAGTGGATCGCCGACGCCCCGGCGCACGTGCTAGGACAGGTCGGCGCCCGTCCCGATCCGCTCCTGCCCAAGCGGGCCCTGCCCGCTGAGACAACCGTCCGCCGACTGCTAGCCCGCACCGACGGCGACGCGCTGGACCGAGCGGTCGGGCGCTGGCTCGCCGATCGTCGCCCGAAGCCGACGGGGACCGCCGGGCTGCGCGGCCTGGCAGTGGACGGCAAGAGCCTGCGCGGTGCGGCGAAGGCGAAAGGCCGCAAGATCCACCTGCTCGCCGCGCTGGAGCACACCACCGGCCTGGTCCCGGTCCAGTTGGACGTCGGCGAGAAGACCAACGAAATCACCTGCTTCCAGCCGCTGCTGGATACCGTCGCCGACCTGGCCGGAGTCGTGGTCACCAGCGACGCGATGCACTCCCAGCGCGACCACGCCGACTACCTACTGGGCCGGGGTGCCCACTACATCGTGATCGTCAAGGGCAACCAGAAGAAGCTGCGCAGACAGCTCAAGGCCCTTCCCTGGAAGGACATCCCGCTTCAGGGCCGCACCAAGGGCGTCGGCCACGGCCGCTCGGAGATCCGTCGGATCAAGGTCGCCACCGTGAACAACCTCCTCTTCCCCGGCGCCCGCCAGGCCGTCCAGATCAAGCGTCGCCGCACCGATCGCAAGACCGGCAAGACCACCGTCAAGACCGTCTACGCCGTCGCCAGCCTGTCCGCCGAGCAGGCCACCCCGGCCCAGCTCGCTCGACTCGTCCGCGGCCACTGGACGATCGAGACCCTGCACTACATCCGCGACACCACCTTCGCCGAGGACGCCTCGCAGGTGCGGACCGGTAACACACCCCGCGCCATGGCCACCTGGCGCAACCTCGCCATAGGAGCCCTACGGGCAGTCGGAGCGAAGAACATCGCAGCCGGCCTCCGCCACAACGCCCGCGACCCTCATCGCCCCCTCGCACTCCTCAGCCTCGGATGATCACTGCGGTGCTTCGGGTTCGGCTCGTAGATGCTGATGTCGTCGCTCTCCTTCCCTCCGGCTCTCGTATGGGGGTGTGAGCCAGGTTGGCGTTCTGGGCGGCAGGCGGTCAGCGGATCGCTTTTGTTGCTGGCGATGCGGTTCTGTGGTCAGTCGCGCCACGCTCCGACGGACGCTTTCACGTAGTCGGAGAAGTCACGCGGCTGCCGGCCGAGTGCGCGCTGTACTCCGTCAGAGATGTAGCTGTCCATTCCGCGCCGGATCGGGCTCACCGCCTCCGCGTAGTCCTCCGCCTCGGCGGACGGCCATCCCTGCCCGGTGAGTTCAGCGACGAACTCTTCGGGGGACAGCGGAACGTAGCGGAGGTCACGGCCGGTGGCCTGGGAGATCTCGGCGATGGCTTCGGCGATGGTCAGGGCCCGGGGCCCGGAGAGTTCGTAGGTCTGCCCGCCGTGGCCGTCCTCGGCAAGTGCTGCGACCGCGACTGCGGCGATGTCCTCGGCATCGACGAAGGAGGCCGCGCCGTCCCCTGCCGGCAGCCTCAGCTCACCGGCGAGGATCGCGTCCAGGAAGATGCCTTCGCTGAAGTTCTGTGCAAACCAGGCGGGTCGCAGGATCGTCCACGTGATACCGCTGTCGCGCACCGCGCTCTCACCGTCCACGTGTGTGGCGCCGGCAATGTTGGCCTCGCCGGAGTATCCCGGCACATCCACACCGCGCCCCGACAGCAGTACGACGCGTTCGACACCGAGATGGACGGCACGCTCGATGAAGGGGCGGGTGAGAAGCTCCCCGTCGATCGGCACGAGGTACACCGCCTTCACGCCCTCCAGCGCGGAGTCCCATGTGGCGCGGTCGAGCCAGTCGAACTGCGGCTCGCCGGAGCGCGATGCCACCCGGACCGAAGCCCCCTGCGCTCGCAGCTGGGACACGACCCGGCTGCCGGACTTGCCCGTGCCGCCAGTTACCAAAATCGGATGCTTGGTCATGAGGCCAGTCAAGACGCTTCTCGCGAGACGATCCATGGCTCGGAGACTCACTTCGATGTCTACGCGTCTACAGTAGGGGCGTGGATGTGCTCTCCGAACTGCTGGACGGGGTGAGGGCACGGGGTGCCCTGTTCCGGCGGACAGTCATGAACCGGCCGTGGTCCCTGCGGTTTGCCAGCGGCTCACCGCTGACGCTGGCCACGATGCTGCGCGGCCGGGCATGGATTGTCCCGGCGGAAGGCGAGCCGGTGCCGGTCGGCACCGGAGACATCGCGATCATCCGCGGCCGGGCGCCGTATACGGTCGCGGACGACCCGGCCACCCCACCGCAGGTCGTGATCAACAGCACCGATTACTGTCTTCGCGGCGCCAACGGCGGCGAGACCGGCGAAGGTCCGGACGGCTCAGCCCTCCTTCTCAGCGGCGCCTACACCGGCCGGGGCGAGATCAGTGAACGGCTGCTCCACGCGCTGCCCGACGTGCTGGTGATCCCCGACGCCGACTATCGCCGCCCGCTGCTGGATCTGGTGGCCGAGGAGATCGTCAGGGACAAACCCGGACAGCAGGTGATGCGCGACCGGCTGCTGGATCTGATGCTCATCTCCACGTTGCGGGCCTGGTTCGACCAGTCCGAAGCGCACGCACCGCCGTGGTATCGCGCAATGGAGGACCCAGTGGTAGGCCATGCTCTGCGACTTCTCCATGACGATCCGGCCCACCCGTGGACCGTGGCGGACCTGGCGGCCAAGTCAGGAGTGTCCCGCGCCGCGCTCGCCCGTCGCTTCACCTCACAAGTCGGCCAACCGCCAATGACCTACCTCGCCTCGTGGCGCATCGACTTGGCAGCCGACCTGCTGCGCGAGACGCAGGCCACGGTCGGCTCGATCGCCCGGAAGGTCGGCTACGCCAACACGTTCGCGCTGAGCGTCGCCTTCAAACGCCTCCGCGGCACCACTCCGACAGAGCACCGTGCCACAGCGCCGACCCAGAGGCTCGGGAAATGAGACAAGGGAACCGGTGCCGCCTGCAACGGCACGAAGACCGTGGTGCTCGATGAGGAAGAAGCAGGCATTCGCGCTCGATGTCCGGCACAGGAACGCGCCAGATGAAGGGCTCGCAGCCGCCAGGTGAAGCACTCAGTCACCACAAACCGGACGTCACGCGACTACGCCGAAGCCCTGGGCCGCGAGGTGGCACCAGCGAGTCAGAAGGAGGAGTCGCCGTGCCGCCTCGACAGCGGCGCGGCTTTAGAAAGCAACGCATCGCCGCAGACGGGGCAGTCTTCCAACGATGTGGTGTGCGGCGCCGCGGCGACCGGGCTCTCGCAACGGGGGGACGACAGGGGGGCGAGCTGCTTTGGCAGGGCATCGGCCACAGACCGCACGAGGGCGCTGTCACATTATCGGGTGCGTGGGTCTCTGACCGCGTATCGGGGCGTGGGGAGGGCCGGGTTTCGGGCCGGTGCTCAAGCCTTGTCGGGCTGGCCGGCGGCGCCGGTGATCTGATCCCAGATCGCGAAGCGGATGGCCATCTCGGCTCGGTAGCCGGGGCGCTCATCAGGTGGCGGCGGGGTCGGAAGCGGGGTGAGATGCCGCTGAACGCGGACAGGAACCGCTGGGCTCCGCCGACGCTGCGGAAGCCTTTCATGGCGCGTTCACGCTGCCGGGTGGGCTGATGACTGTTCTCGGCTCGGTTGTTCAAGCCCTTGTGCGAGCGGTGCTCGACGGAGGGCATGACCTCGCGGTGGGCCGCGTCGTAGGAACGGAGCTTGTCGGTGACCACCACCCGCGACACCGAGCAAGTCTTCTTGAGTAGTTTACGGAAGAAGCGCCTGGCCGCAGCGGTGTCCCGCCGGTTCTGGACCAAGATGTCGAGCACGTTGCCGTCCTGGTCGACGGCCCGCCACAGGTACCGCTGCTCGCCGTTGACCCTGACGAAGACCTCGTCCAGGTGCCACTTGTCCCCGGGCCGGGGCTGGCGGCGGCGCAGGCCGTTGGCGTAGGACTGCCCGAACTTCGCGCACCAGCGGCGGATCGTCTCGTGGGTCACCATCACGCCGCGCTCGAGCATCAGCTCCTCGACCTCGCGGAAGCTGAGCGGGAAGCGGAAGTACAGCCACACGCAGTGCGCGATCACCTCGACCGGGTACCGGTGCCCCTTGTACGACGGCGGTGCGCTGCCCACGGACGACCCCTCCCAGCACGACCAACCAGAAGATCATCCCACCCGGTCAGCCAACGTGACAGCGTCCCCGCGACGGCTACAGCCGGGACAGCTTCCGCCACTGGAACACCGGGCTCGATCCGGCCGACGGCTGCCACACCCGCGCCGAGGTCCTCCTCGACGAGGCCGTCGAGGCCCCGGCGGTGGGGGGCAGGCTGTCGCCTGACGGGCGGGCGCTGGTTCTCCTGCTACGACGCCATCTGGGTGGCCTCCGCCTCGAGCCTGGACAACGACCACCTGGTCCCCCTCGCCGAGGTCTGGGATTTCGGCGCGTTCGCCTGGAGTGCTCAGCGCCGCGAGGCCTACGCCAACGACCAGGGAGCCCCGCAGTCGCTGGTCGCGGTCACCGCCGGTTCCAACCGGTCCAAGGCAGGCCAGGACCCGGCCCAGTGGCTGCCGCCCGCTGCCGACGTGCACTGCCGCTATACCGCCGAATGGGTCGCCCTGGCCGATCTGGCCGCTGCCTGCTCCGACCAGGCCGTCAGCCACGAACCCGCCCACTAGAGCGCGCAGCGCCGAGGCATCCCGGTCCCGCCCCGGCAGGTAGACGGGGCGGGGCTGAGCAGCATGATGTGGTCGCGAAGGGCGGTCGCCTATGCGGCGGAAAGCTCCATGAGGCTTTTCGCCGAACGATCACCCTCATGGGCAACAGGTGAGGTCCGGGGACACTGTCCCCTCCACAAGCACGCCTGTCGCCACCATGCCCGCCACTGCGACGTGGTCTCGGTCAACGGCCCCCGCTATCGGCTCAAGAGCTGGCGCAGCGCCTTGAGGATGGTGTTCATGGTCGTGCGCTCACCCGTGGTCTCCCTGGCTGACGCAGGTGGTGATGGTCGCGCCGTCTGCCGAGGGCTTCGGAGGACGGCGGGGCGGTGAGCGGGTGAGGTCACGGCTCACTCGAAGACGGACGCACTGTTCCTCCCGCTGGCTGTTGCCCATGGGCCGAGGGCGAACCCGTCACTGTCCCGTCGTATTTCCAGGGCCCCTGCGCCACCGAAGTGCGCGGGAACGAGCAACTCCCGTTCGTCAGCCGCCCGCCCGAGAATCCGACGGCGACTGGCCACCGCTTGTTCCGGGGCCAGGCAGACGCTGCTGTTGCAGCAGGGGTGCAGGATCTGCACCGGGCTGTGCAGCAGATCTCCGACGAAGACTGCCCGGTCGCTGCCGGATGCGAGTCGCAGCACGGATGAGCCGGGGGTGTGACCGGGTGCGGACTCCAGGATGAGGTGTTCGTCGATGCGGTGGAGGCCGTCCCACAGCACGGCTTGTCCGGCCTGGTGGACGGGCGCGATGCTGTCTTCGTAGATCAGGCGGTCGACCTGCTGCGCGCCGTTCCCGTACGCGTTGTCCGGACCGTAGTGGAAGTCGTCGGCGGCCGGAATGAGGTACTGGGCGTTGGGGAACGCCGGTATCCACTGCCCGTCCGCGTCGACGGTGTTCCAGCCGACGTGGTCGACGTGGAGGTGGGTGTTGACGACGACGTCGACATCCTGTGGGCGGACACCGGTCATCGCCAGGAGGCCGAGGAAATCACTCTGGGCGTGGTGGAACGGTTTCATGCCCGGTCGCTCGCGCCCGTTCCCCGCTCCGGTGTCGACCAGGACGGTCCGGCCCGCGCTGCGCAGCACCCAGCTCTGCAAAGCAAGCACCGCAAAGTCGCTGTCCGGTTCCCAGTGGTCCGGTGCCAGCCAGTCCTCGTTGTCCTTCCACACATCGGCGGCAGCTCCCGGGAACATGCCGGAGGCAGGCAGGAACGGCTCGTGCCACTCGACGACCCGGATGACCTCGACGTCTCCCAGCACCATGCTCTGCACACTCTCGTTCTCTTTCATCACGTGATCGACCTTAAGAAAGGCCGGACGATCGTCTCGATATGCATCCAGCTCAAAAAAATACGAATACATCTCATCCTTCATGCGGCACATATCCTGAAGGGATGGATGTGGTGAGCGATGCGATCTCTGCCGTGCACCTCGGGCACCCCCGGTTCCACCGGCTGCGGACAAGCGGGAGCTGGTGCGCGCGACTGGACCCGTACGACGGCGCGGGCTTCTACGTCGTCCTCGCGGGCCACTGCTGGCTACTGACCGACGGTGGCGCCCTCACGTCTCTCGGCGTGGGTGACGCGGTGCTGCTGCCCCATGGCACAGGCCATGTCATCGCCGGTTTCCCGGTCGATGCGGCAGTTGCGAAGAAGAAGGCAGTGCCGTTCGAGCAATGGCTTGTGGAGACAGAGCCGCGAACCCAGCCCGGTCGCTACGAGACAGAGATGCTCTGCGGTAAGTACTGGCTCGACTGCAGCCGCATGCACCCGCTCATGGCAGAGCTGCCTGAGGTCGTCCACCTTCCCAGTCGAGTAGGCAGCCACCTCGAACTCCGTGCCGCCATCGATCTGCTCGCCGGTGAGCTGGACGAGATGCGACCCGGCTCCTGCGTGGCGCTCCCGAGCCTGCTAGACCTCCTCCTCGTCTACATGATCCGCGCCTGGATGACCGAGGCCCCCAGTGGAGCCTGGCCCCGCGTACTGGGCGACCCGGTGGCGGCCGCCGCCCTGCGGGCGCTGCATTCGGACCCGGCCGCGCCGTGGAGCAATGACCGTCTGGCGGCGGAGGCGGGCGTATCCCGTCCCACCCTGGCGCGCCGGTTCACCACCCTGGTCGGCCGCCCTCCGATGGCGTACCTCACCTGGTGGCGCGTGATCCGAGCCGCCACCCTGCTCCGCGACACCCCGGACACCCTGGCCACCATCGCCGGCCGAGTCGGCTACGGCAGCCCGTACGCGCTCTCACACGCCTTCCAACGGGAGTTCGGCACCACACCGGGGCGGTATCGAGCACAGGCCGCGGGACGATCCGCTGACGTCGAAACAAACTGACAGCAGGAACCCGGTCGGGCGATGACGCTCACAGCCATGGTGAAATGGCATACCGCAGTCGCGTGCACAGTACCTTTGGACTGGATAAACACTCAACGAAGCATTGCAAACGGGCACCGATGCCGGCCCGGTCGTGACCGGGTCAGGCGGCTTGACTGAAGCCGACGCGTCTTAGAGGTCGTTTTCTCCCGTTGTTTCATCCCGGAATCTGTGGTTGGTGTGGCTTTGCGGGGTCGCGCCAGGAGATGGTGTTCTCGCCGGTGAGGCGGCGGGCCATGAGGTCGGTCATGGCGAGGTGGATCATGGCTTCGGAGCGGGCGGCAGGGTTTCGCAGTCGCGGGCCAGGCGGCGGTGGAGCATCGGCCACCCGCAGGTCCGCTCCATGGTCCAGCGTCTGGGCAGCGGGATGAATCCCCTGGTGCCGGGGGTGCGTTGGACGATTTCCATGTCGATGCCGAGGGTGGCTGCGTGTTCGACGAGATGGTGGCGGTAGCCGCCGTCGACCCAGGTCTTGCGGACGGTGGGATGCTCCGCGGCGATGTGTTCGACAAGGGTTTGGCCGGCGTCGGAGTCCTGCACGCTTGCCGCGGTGACCAGCGCCGCCAGCAACAGCCCGAGGGTGTCGGTGACGATGCTTCGCTTGCGGCCTACGATCCTCTTCGCCGCGTCCGTGCCCTGCCCGGCGGCCGGGACGCTGGTGGAGGTCTTTACGCTCTGCGCGTCGATGACGCACGCCGAGGGTCGGGCAGTGCGACCCTCCTTCTGCCGTACCAATTCTCGCAGCAGGCCGTTGATCTGGGCGAACACACCGTCCTTCTGCCACTTGGCGAAGTAGCCGTAGACGGTTTCCCAGGGCGGGAAGTCGTGCGGCAGGTAGCGCCACTGCACCCCGGTGCGGTCCACGTACAGGATCGCGTTCATGATCTCGCGCAGCTCGTGCTCGGGCGGCCGCCCGAACGGCAGGGCCCGGCGGCGGCGCTCGGATCGCCAGGCTGCCAGGACCGGCTCGACCAGCTCCCAGCGGGCATCGGACAGATCACTCCGATACGCACGACGTTCGCTCATGACCTGGATGTACCGCCGGCAGACGAGTGCGCCCAGGCGCGTGTTCTGCCTTGTGGAAGCACGCGACGCAATCAGGCGTCCTGGAATGAAACAGGCACGAACCGCCTCCAACCCCACCCGTCATCTCATCCAGCCTTTGAGCCCCACTCGGATCGGCAGCCTCACCAACACCACACCAGCCCACCACAGAAAACCGGCGATGTTAATGCATTACAGGTGAAAACGACCTCTTAGGGGTCGATTTGCAACTTAATGTTCGGTTCACGCTGAGCTCGGGTGGGAGGTGCTGCTCGGTCCTCCGTGCCGGAGGAGAGCGCGAGGCGGCCCGCCAGGGCATCATCGGCAGCCTCAGTGTCGTCGCCGGTTCCCCGGCTGGGCTGCACCCTTGACCTCAACCTTGGTTGAGGCGCAACACTCGGCGCATGGAGATCACAAACAGCAGCACCATTCTCTTCCGCAATACCATGCGCATCACGGACGGTCACCTCGACGGTTTCCGGCGCGCCATCGCGCAGGCGGTGGCATTCGCTCAAGAGCACGGCCCTCAGCTCATGGTCGAGGTCTTCATCGACGAGGAGCGGATGCTGGCGCACAGCTTCCAGCTCTACCGCGACTCCGATGCCATCCGCGCCCACTGGAGGCTCTCGGATCCGTACATCCGCGAGGTAATGGAGCACTGCACCGTGCAGCACTTCGAGATATTCGGTGCACCGGACCATGACATCGTGGCGGCCCTGAAGACCCCCGATGGCGAATCCTTCCCCTTCGTCGTCTCGCCGCGCCTCGCCGGCTTCAACCGTCTTGGGACGCCCGGCTTGGGCGAATCACGCTCTTAGCGGAGTTCATGACTCTTTGAGTGGATCTGCTGTCGCCTGATGGTGTGGCTGCGGGGCAGGATCTGCCGGTCCGCGCTTGTTGATCTGGTGCTGTGACCGGGTGAGTGAACGCAAGCCGTACCCGAGTGACTTACCGGACGAGCAGTGGTCGTTGATCGAGCCGGTGATCACCGCGTGGAAGGACCGGCACCGCCGTACTCATGGGCACCGGGCCCGCGTTCGCGGACGGGGCGACGACCCCGAGCCCCGTGCCATCGGCCGCCGAGCCGACCACCCACCCTGAGGCGGGCGACACACCGGCCGCGCCCGCCGGGCGGACCCGCCCGGCCCGCCCGGCGCCGAAGCCCGAACCCACCCGCGCACCTTCGCGCGACCAGGTCTCCGTCATGCCGGGCGGCGCGCCCGACACCGGCGTGACGACGGGGGCTGC
This sequence comes from Streptomyces sp. NPDC052701, assembly GCF_040678355.1. Classification (NCBI taxonomy): domain Bacteria; kingdom Bacillati; phylum Actinomycetota; class Actinomycetes; order Kitasatosporales; family Streptomycetaceae; genus Streptomyces; species Streptomyces sp. NPDC052701. The sequence continues at coordinate 8,961 of NZ_JBFATO010000025.1, read as the reverse complement.
GGACTCGGGCACCGACGGCACCGCGATCGGTGCGGGCGCCGCCGCGGTGCTCCTCGTGGGCGGCGGCACCGTCTACGTCGTACGCCGCCGGACGACCGGCGCATGACCCCGCTCTCCAGGCGCGCGTTCACAGCCGGGGCCCTGGTGTCCCTGCTGACGGCCTGCGGTGGCGGCCCGGCGGAGCAGCCGGCCGGCCCGGGCACCTCGGCGCCGCGGCAGCAGGCCGGGGGGCCGCGCCCCGCGGGCGGCCGCGGCGTGCCGGTCCGGTTGCTGATCCCGGCGATCGGTGTCGACACCCCGGTCATCCCGCTGGGCCTGGCCGCGGACGGCACCGTGCAGGTGCCGCCGGTCATGGCGCACGACCGGGCGGGCTGGTACCGGCACTCGCCGGCACCGGGCCGGACCGGGCCGTCGGTGTTCCTCGGCCACGTCACGGTCGGGCGCTACGGCGACGGCGTCTTCCGCCACCTGGCCCGGCTGCGCCCCGGAGACCGGATCGAGGCGCGCCTGGCGAACGGCACGGCGACACGGTTCGCCGCCACCTCCGTACGGACCGTCCCGAAGAACGACTTCCCGGTGGACGACGTCTACGGGAACGTCGGCCGTCCGGAGCTGCGGCTGATCACCTGCGGCGGAGCGCGGACCGGCAACGGATACGCGGACAACGTCATCGTGTTCGCCGCGCAGGACGGCACCGAATCCCCCACCTCTGGAGAGCGTTGAAACGGTCCCGCGAGAAGGACGCGTCCGAGCTGTTCGCCGCCCTCTACCCGCGTCTCGCCGGCTGGTGCCGCCGGCTCGTCGACGACGACGAGACGACGCACGAGATCGCCTCGGAGGCCTTCACCCGGCTGTCGGCGCGTTGGACGTCCGTGGAGGAGCCCCGCGGGTTCCTTCTACGTCACCGCGGCCAACCTCGTGCGGGACCACTGGCGCAAGCTGGAACGCGAGCGCCGGGCCCTGCACCGCGTCACCTCGGAGGTCGCCGTGCGCCCCCAGCCCGAGCAGGCCGACCCGTCGGTGCGGCTGCTCGTGCAGGCGCTGCCCGAGCGGCTGCGCGTCCCGATCCTCCTCCACTACTACGCTGACATGCCGGTCCGGGAGGTGTCCGCCCTGACCGGGCGCAAGGAAGGAACCGTCAAAGCCGATCTGCACGCGGCCCGGGAACTGCTCCGCGTCCATCTGAGGAGAAGCCTTGACCACACGCCTTGACGACGCCGCGGACGAGCCGGAGTCCAGCCCCGACGACCCGCTCGCCGTGATCCTGCGCCCCTCTTCCCCGGACTACCTGGGCGCGCCGCCCGGCCGGTACGAGGCGGTCCGCCGCCGCGCGGCCCGCCGACGGCTGCTGCGCGCCGCGGCCGGGGCGGGCCTGTGCTGCGCCGCGGCCGCCGTGGTCGTCCTGTCGCTGCGCCCGGGCGCGTCCGAGGCGCCCGCCCGCCCGACGGTCCCGATGGCCCCGCCGCCTCCGGCACGGGCCCCCGCGACCCCGGCGCCCTCCCCCTCCGCGCCGGACCCCGCCCCGGAGCGCTCCAGGACGTCCGCCCCCCGTGACGACACCCCCCGCGTCGCGGAGTTCCGGCCGAGCAGCCCCCGCACGAACGCCACCCGCGCCGCCGGGAGCACCCGCCCCACGACCGACTCCCCCTCCCCGGCACCGACTTCGGTCCGGCCCGTCCCGTCCGCGGAACGCCCGGCCCCGACGGAGGAACCGGCCGCCGACAGGAGGTAGCCCCCGGAGAACGCAGGGCTACGAGGTCCAGGGCTGCCGGTGGCCGGGCCGGCAGGGAGCCGCCGGGTGAGCGCATCGGGTGGGAGCGCGGGGTGGTGGAGGGTTTGCGGAACTTTTGCCTGAGGGCCGGGCGTTGGGAGGGTGTGCGCGCGTGAGCGGGTGCGCCCTTTGAGGCTGACGAATACCGAGGTGACGGCGATGGCAGTGTGGGACCGGCTCAAGGACCAGGCCAAGGCTCTGCAGCAGGGTCAGGCGGGGCGTGGTGCGACCGGCGGGCACGGCGTGGCCGGCGCGACCGGCGGGCACGGCGGTGGGGCGAGGTCCGGCGGGCACGGCGGTGGGGCGAGGTCCGGCGGGGGCGGCAAGGCCCAGCTGATCGGCCTGTTCAAGACGCAGCTCGGTTCGCTGAAGAACGAGCTGAAGAGCGGGGCGTACCGGGACGCGAGCATGGCCATGTGCGCCCTGGTCGCGGCGGCCGACGGGCACGTGGACCCGGCCGAGCGCCAGCAGGTCGAATCGATGATCCTGAGCAACGACGTGCTGCAGAACTTCCCTCCGGAGCAGCTGCGCCAGCGCTTCGGCAAGCACGTGGACCAGCTGACGAGAAACTTCCAGCACGGCAAGGCGGAGGCGCTGCAGGAGATCGCCAAGGCCGCCAAGAAGCCCACCGAGGCCCGGGCCGTCATCCAGACCGGCATGGTCGTCGCCGGCGCGGACGGCCACTTCTCCCAGGCCGAGGCGGAGGTCCTGCGCGAGGCCTGCGCGGCACTGGGGCTGTCCCCGGCCGAATTCCAGCTCTGATCCCGGGCGGCCCTGCGTCAGTCCGTACGACCGAGCCGGCGCGAGTCCCCGCCCGGGACCTGGGCGAGTCGATGCGACTGGGCCGGGCGCCAGCCCATACGGCAGCCGGGCTCGCGTGCCCCGCCCGGGCCCGGGTGGGTTGCAGCGGGCGCGCAGGGCGTCCACCGCGAGGCGGGCCGTCGTGCCGATGACGGCGTCGGCGGCCGGCAGGAGCGCGGAGGTGCGGGCCGTGCGGGTGAAGGTCTGTTGGCGTGCCGGGGGGTGTGGGCGGGCTTGCGGTCCGGTCTTGTGTTCAGGCCGTGGCGGGCCGGCCGGCAGTGCCGGTGCTCTGGCCCCCGATGGCGACGCGGGTGGCCATCTCGGTTCGGTGGCCGTGCGCGCTCATCAGGTGGCGGCGGGGCCGGAAGTGGGGCGAAAGGCCGCTGAACGCGAACAGGAACCGCTGCGCCCCGCCTACCGAGCGGAATTCCCTTCATCGCGCGCTCGCGTTGCCGTGTGGGCTGGTGGCCGTTCTCCGCCCGGTTGTTCAGACCCTTGTGCGGGCGATGTTCCACCGAGGACATGACCTCGCGATGGGCCGCGCCGTAGGAGCGGAGCTTGCCGGGGACGATCACCCGCGGCACCGCGCCGTTCTTCTTCATCAGCCTGCGGAGGAAACGCCTGGCCACGGCCTTGTCCCGGCGGTTCTGCACCAGGATGTCCCACACGTAGCCGTTCCGGTCAACGGCCCGCCGCAGGTGGCGTTGCGCACCGCTGATCTTGACGAAGACCTCGTCCGGATACCACTCGTCACCAGGGCGGAGCTGCCGACGGCGCAGCGCGCTTGCGTACCGCTGTCCGAACTTGGCACACCAGCGGCGCACCGTCTCGTGGGAGACGACGATCCCACGCTCGAGCATCAACTCCTCCACCTCGCGAAACGACAGCGGAAAGCGGAAGTACAGCCACACGCAAGGGGAGACGACCTCGACCGGGTACCGATGCCCCCTGTGCGACAGCGACGCGCTCCCCACGCACAACCCCTCCCAGCCCGGTCAGCCAACGTGACAGTGCCCTTCGTCGCGTTGGATCTGATGCGGCTGTCCGGGGCCGACACGACCAGTTGGCCGTATCGGCGGCGCCGGGCCGCGCTCGAGTCCGTGTTCGCCGCCCGCCGGCTGTCGGCCCCCCGGGTGTCCGTTGCAGATCGGTCAGTCAGCCACGGCGAGTGCCGCAGCCGACTCGAGGACGCGACTACGGTGCCCGCGCCGCTCAGTCCGAAGCGCAGCAGGAAGACACGCCCCCGTGCCAACCGCCGCTGCGGGCCGTGACTGAGGTCCCACCCGGGTGCAGGGTGGGGCACACGTTTCAGACAGGCTCTGCGGTGGGCCGGGCAAGTTCGTCGGGCACTTCGAGGCACGCCGTTGGTGCGCTGACGGCGGAGACGGTATTACTCCAGCGTGGCCGGTACTGGTCCTTGTAGGCGTGCTGGCCCGGGACGGTGCGGCCCAGATCGAGGTACTCGTATCCGGCCGTGGTCAGATCCTGTGCGAGGTGGCGCAGGAGGGCGTGGCCGGGAGCGAGGTCCTTGTGAAGAGGGTCTATGGCCGGCACCACGGAGTAGGCCCGGCGGTGTCGTGTCAGGCAGAGCTGGGCGGCGACGATCTCGTCGTCCACGGCGAGGGTGGCGATGAACGCCGTGTTGGCGCCGCAGCGCTCAAGCACGGCCGGCCAGTAGGGTGCGCCGGGGGCATGGGGCGAGCCGGCAGGCGGCGTGTGGCCGGCCCAGCGGCGCGCGTGCAGGCGAGCCAGGACCGCGTAGGCGGGGAGCAGTTCGTCACTGTCGCGGGTGCGCCGGTAGGTCACCTTGTGGCGTTGGGCGAGTTCGTCCCAGGCGCGTTGGCGTCGCTTGTGATCACGTCGGGTCGAGCGGGACATCTCCTCATAGGCAAGGGGTAAGGAAATCTCGGCGCAGTCGGTGACGCTGGTGTGCCAGTGCCCCGCAACGGCGGGGCCGGTGGAGGTGAGGTGCCGGGCGAGGGCACTGTCTGCGGGCAGGCCCGCGATATCGACGTGCTGGCCGTCAGATGCCAGCCCTTCGAGGTACCGGGCGAGAGCCTCCGCCACCTGCGGGTCCTCAGCTGCTGGGCCCACGGCGCGGACGTACTCCCCCATCGGCGCCGACAGGGCGACCGTCCGCGGTCGGGCGCCCGCATGGTCGCAGACCAGCGGCACAGCGGCCAGGACCTGCCGGGCAGGCCCCTCACACAGGGCAACGACCAGGCGCGAGGTGGGCGGGAGCTGGTGCGCCCACCCGGTGAGCCACGGCGGTGACTGGTAGGGGGTCGCCTGCGAGTCCCGCCGGTACAGATCCGCCCACGACGACGCCATGAAAGCGCCGGCAGCGGCCCCCTCCAGCACACGCACCATGAAATTCAAGATCGCCTTCTTCCCCTCCGGGCGCTCTGCACGCCACCTGTAGCCACATGATCACGTCACCAGAACGGCGAATCGACGCATCAAACCTGAATTCACCCGGACGGGAACATCCCGAACCGCGATCACCGAGCGAGTCAACCTCGCGAATGGCAGGCCGGGGTGGAATGAACGCTGCTCCGGATCGAATGTTCCGGGGCTGGAGTACGCGCACATCGACGCCTTATCCGGCAAGCCGGGCCGCAACGTCATCGACTTCGGACTGAGCGAGTCCCAGTTCCGGCATCTGCTGCCCGGTTTCCGCTCGGCGTCCGGCTGCCGGGTGGTGTCGTCCCACGGGATGGCCGTGCGGCGGCCGGGGCGCCTCCGGCCCCGGCGGCGCCCCGGCCGTAGCGCATGTCCCACGGTGCCGGCGAAAACGGTGGCCAAGGAGGCGAACGGGAACCCGACGTCGGCAACGCCAAGGGCGAGAAGTGGATTTGGCCTGGCCGGAAAGCCTGGACTTTCCGGCCACAACGGGGCCGCAGGCGCCAAGGGCGGTGATGGGGCAGGCGTCATCACCTGGTGACGCCCTCGTGCCCGGGCCGGCCACCGCCGGCCCGGGCACGGTCACCGGACTCACAGCAGTTGCGGGAGACGAGCGCGTCTTCGGCAGGACATCCCCGCCTGACTACGTCATCCCATACCCGGCATCCAATTGCCAGCCACCCCACAGAAGACGGTGTCGCTGTCGCCCGGCGGGAAAAATCCCCGTCGCGCGCAATGCGCGCTGACCCTCAAGTTCCTGTGCTGACCGCTACAGCACTGGTAGGACGGTGCTTATGACCAGCACTTTACGGGATGTCGATGCCCCGGTCGCCGTTCCGCTCGCCGAGCGGTTCGCGCCTCGCGGCGAGTACCAGAGCCTCGATGGTTCCACGTACCTCCGAGAACCGTCATGGACAGGGACGCCGCAGACCACAAGCCTGAGCAATTCGACCGCCGCGGCCCGGACCTCCCATCGCGTCCTGCGTCTGCCCGTGTCAGGCGACGAACGACCCACCGGAGCGAGCCCGGTAAGTAGACGACTGGTCTAATGCAAGGTAGAATGGCAAGCATGCCAGGAACCGCGGCACGAAGCACCGAAACCCGTCAGAACATTCTCGATGCCGCCCAGAGGATCATGGCTCACAAGGGCTACTCGGCGGTCGGCCTCAATGAGGTGCTCGCGGAGGTCGGCGTGCCCAAGGGCTCCTTTTATCATCACTTCCCCTCCAAGGACGCCTTTGGCGAAGCCCTGTTGAAGAGCTACTTCGACGACTACCTCGCGGACATGGACCGCGTCCTGACAGCGCCCGGTCGGTCCGCAGCCGAGCGCCTGATGGACTACTGGAAGGTGTGGCGTGAGACCCAGAGCGTCGGCGAGTGCCAGGGCAGGTGTCTCGCCGTGAAACTGGGGGCCGAGGTGTCCGACCTTTCCGAGTCGATGCGCCTCGCGCTCAAGGAGGGGACGGATGCGATCGTCGGCCGGTTGGAGCGAGCCATCTCCGCCGGCCTCACGGACGGATCTGTCACGATCGAGGACACGCCGCTGGAAACGGCCCGGATCCTGTACGACATGTGGCTCGGGGCCAGCGTCATGGCCAAGATCCACCGCAGCCTCGAGCCCCTAGACATCACCACGACGGTGACCCGCCGGCTCCTGCACGCGTGACGGTTCCCTGGCCAAGAAGCGCAACCGCACGGGCGCCGCCCGAACCCCGCGCTCACCCTTGCAAGTAAGCCGGGACGGCAAGGACACGTCGGTTGTCCTCTGCCGCCTGCTGGAGTCCGAGTTGAAGATGCCGTTGCAGTGCTTGCTCACGGCTTTTCTCCGTCACGAACATGCGGGCGGCGATCGCGGCGACCGAGCGGCCCTCAGCCATCAGGGACAGCACCTCACGCTCGTGGGGAGATAGCGTTCCGAGCGGCTCGTCGGCATCGTGGCGGGCCAGCAGCGAAGCTGCCGTCTCGGGGTCCATCACGTCGCGCCGTCCGCGACCCGCCGGACGGTGTCGATGAAGTTCCCCACGTCCGAGACTCGTTCCTTCAGGAGATGGCCGATCGCGGCGCGCAGTCCCTCGTCGGTGAAGGTCGGGGGCAGGCGCACGTCGATCACGGCCACGTCGGGACGGTGTTGTCTGAGAGCCCGTACGAGTGAGGGGCCGTTGCCGACGGCCTCGACGACTCGAAACCGTAGGCTTCGAAGATCCGGATGAGTCCGTCCCGCAGGAGGGTGAGGTCCTTGACCAGGACAACGCGCACGGCAGTGACATCCTCACTTCGGTGGGTCCGCCGTCCGGGCTGCTGACGGTCCGGGTTCCGTCGAACGCGGCCAAGCGCCGCTCGATGCCCCGCAGCCTGGTCCCGCCCTCGACACGGGCTCCACCGCGACCGTCGTCGCGCACGCGGAGGACAAGCAGGCCTCCGCCGTCGGTGCGGTAGGCCAGACTGATCGCGATGCGCCGGGCGCCCGCGTGTCTGATCGCGTTCGCCAGTGCTTCGGCGACAGCGAAGTACGCGGCGGATTCACGGGAGCCGGCAGCCGCCCGGGAAACTTCTACCCGGCGAGGTACATGGCCCCGGTGTGCATCACGGCCTCGCGGGTGAAAATCGGGTCGATGCCGTCCTTGGTCGTCATGCTCTCCCCGGTCCGGGTGGCGTCCAAGCCCGGGGAGAAGGGCACGATCGCGGCGGGCAGCGGAAGCCCCGCGTCGCGGGCGGCCAGGGCGGTGGTGACCGAGTAGCCGCCGCCGGCGGAGTCCCCGGCGAACGCGATGGCGGATGGGTCCAGGCCGCTGTCGAGGAGGTCCCGGTAAGCGCTCAGGTTGTCTTCCGGACCAGCCGGGAACGGATGCTCGAGGTCCAGGCCGATGGCCTCGTCGTAAGCCTCCGGGGCCAGCTGGTGCAGCCGCTTGAAGACGCCGATGGCGATCCACTCATCCCGCCGGGCCCTCATCGTGGTTGCCGAGCAGGTGTGGTCGGCGTGCTGGTGGTAGGTGCCTCCGAGCACGAGGCGGGCCAGAAGCTTGTCGAGCGCGATCCGGTCGGGGATACGGGGACGGTGACAGCCCAGCGGATGAGCGGCCGCCTCCCGCTTGGGCAGGAGGGCTTGGAACTGGTCCCACAACGGGTCGGTGATGGATGAGGACAGGACGGGCACGTGACCTTCGCTCGGCTGTGGAGAACGTTGACCAGCAAGCCCCGTCGGGGTGTGCCGCCCTGGTAGTCAGGGCGGCACACCCCGGCAGGGCGAAGGTCATCCAGCGTGTTCCTGCAGGTCCTCCGCGGGGACAGGCGCGGGCATACGCCAGGCCACGACCGCACCGGTCACGAGCCCCACGACGGCCAGCAGGGTGGCGACCAGGAACGGATCGAGGGAGTGCAGGGTCGGAGCGAACCCGATCCCGACGCAGACTGCTACCCCGGTCGCACCGCCCAACTGGTCAGCCGCGCGCTGGACGCCCGAGGCGGTCCCGGCGTCGTCCTCGGTGACGCCGCTGACTGCGACGTACTGCAGCCCCACGATGCCGAACCCCATCCCGGCCGCGATCAGAATCATGGCCGGGATCATCGCCACCCCGTCTGCCTGCAGGACCGAGCCGAGCCCGATCGCGGCCATCGCGGCCGCGGTGAACCCGATGCCGGCAAGGACACACGCGCGTGCTCCCCAGCGGCCCAGCAGACGAGGCACGAGCATCGAGAATGCGATCAGCGAGACGGCCAGCGGCAGCATCGTCAGGCCTGCGCCGAGCGGGCCGATGCCCAGCCGGCGCGCATCACGGAAAGCGAGCCAGAACCCGAGAGCGGACAGCAGGTGTTCAGCGGTCCTGGCAGCGTTTCGTGCCGGATCCGTTCGTTTCGCAGCAGGCGAGGCGCTGCCTGTAATGCCTGGGCGAAAGAGCCTGTGCGGCACGGGGTCAGGCCGTGCCGCACAGGGGGTCAGGAGGTCAGCTCGATCGTGCGTGGCCGGTCTGAGGGGGTGTGCAGGATTC
>NZ_JBFATO010000024.1:91705-117291 GCF_040678355.1 Streptomyces sp. NPDC052701 | reverse complement strand
AGCCGCCGCGGTACGCCGCCCCGCGCCGGGCGAGGGAGCGGTCGACCTCGGCGAGGCGTTCCCGGGCGATGACGGAGATCAGCCCGGCGCCGGGCCGGGGCCCGGACCAGGCCGCGCAGCAGCGGCGGCAGCGCGTCGGCGTGCTCGCGCAGCGCGGCCCGGTCGAGGGCCATCGGCAGCAGGACGGCGCGGTCGGAGGCGGCGCCGGCGTCCAGCAGCCGCATGCCGCTCGGCGCGTCGAGGGGCACCATGCCGGTGCGGGCGTGCCGCTCCCGGTCGGCGTCGGTGAGGGTGCCGGTCATGCCCGCGTCCGGGAGCCAGGTGCCCCAGGCGAGGGAGGTGGCGGGCAGGCCTTGGTCGCGCCGGTGCTGGGCGAACGCGTCGAGGAAGGCGTTGGCGGCCGAGTAGTTGGCCTGGCCGGCCCCGCCGAACGTGCCGGCGACGGAGGAGAACACCACGAACCGGGCGAGGTCCAGGTCGCGGGTCAGGTCGTGCAGGGCGACCACGGCGTCGGCCTTGGGCCGCAGCGCGGTCCGCAGCCGCTCGGGCGTCATCGAGGTGACGACGCCGTCGTCGAGGACCCCGGCGGTGTGCACCACCGCGGTGAGCGGCCGGTCGGCGGGGATCGTGCCGAGCAGGCCGGCGAGCGCGTCGCGGTCGGCGACGTCGCAGGCGGCGACGGTCACCTCGGCGCCCAGGGCGGTCAGTTCCTCGCGCAGCGCGGCGGCGCCGGGGGCGTCGGACCCGCTGCGGCTGGCGACGACCAGGTGGCGCACGCCGTGTTCCTCGACCAGGTGGCGGGCGGTCAGGCGGCCGAGTCCGCCGGTGCCGCCGGTGAGCAGGACGGTGCCCCGCGGGTCGGGCGCGGCGGGCAGGGTGAGGACGACCTTGCCGATGTGGCGGGCCTGGCTGAGGTGCCGGAACGCCTCCGGCGCCTGCCGCACGTCCCACGCGGTCACCGGCAGCGGGGTGAGCACACCCTGGGCGAAGAGGTCCATCAGCGCGGTGAGCATCTGCCCGATCCGGTCGGCGCCGGCCTCCACCAGGTCGAAGGCGCGGTACTCGACGCCCGGGTGGTCGGCGGCGACCCGCCGCGCGTCGCGGACGTCGGTCTTGCCCATCTCCAGGAACCGCCCGCCGCGCGGCAGCAGCCGCAGCGAGGCGTCCACGAACTCCCGCGCCAGCGAGTCCAGCACGACGTCCACTCCCCGCCCGCCGGTGGCGTCCAGGAAGGCCCGTTCGAAGTCCAGGTCGCGGGAGGAGGCGAGGTGCGCCTCGTCCAGGCCCGCCGCCCGCAGCGCGTCCCACTTGCCCGGACTCGCGGTGGCGAACACCTCCGCCCCCAGGTGCCGCGCCAGCTGCACCGCCGCCGAACCGACACCGCCGGCGGCCGCATGCACCAGCACCGACCGTCCCGGCCGCAGCCCGCCCAGGTCCACCAGGGCGTAGTAGGCGGTCAGGAACGTGATGGGGACGGTGGCGGCCTGGGCGAAGGACCAGCCCCGCGGGACGTGTGCCAGCAGCCGCTCGTCGGCCACCGCGACCGGGGCGAACGCCCCGGCGAACATGCCCAGCACCCGGTCGCCGGGCGCGAAGCGGGTGACCTCCGCGCCGACCTCGGTGACCACCCCGGCCCCTTCCAGGCCGATCGCGGTCGCCTCGCCCGGGTACATGCCGAGCGCGGTCAGCACGTCGCGGAAGTTCACCCCCGCGGCCCGCACCGCGATCCGCACCTCACGCGGCCCCAGCGGCCCCGCCGCCTGCGGGCACGGGGCGAGCCGCAGGCCCTCCAGCGTGCCCCCGCGCCCGATCTCCAGGCGCCAGGCGTCCGCGCCGGCCGGCGGGACCAGGGCCCGGTCGGCGGCGAGGGGGACGATCCGGGGGGTGGTCACCGCGCCGTCCCGGACGGCGAGTTCGACGGCGTCCGCGCCGAGCGCGGCGGGCAGCGCGGCCGCCGAGGCGGCCGTCCCGTCGGTGTCGGCCAGCACGAAGCGGCCCGGGTTCTCGGAGCAGGCCGAGCGCACCAGGCCCCACAGCGCCGCCTGCACCGGGTCCACGGGCCGCGCGTCGGCCCGTACGGCGCCCCGGGTGACGACGGCCAGCCGGGCGTGGGCGAAGGCCGGTTCCTCCAGCCAGTGCCGGACGGTGCGCAGCATCCGGCCGGCGGCGGTGTGCGCCGCCCGCGCGAGGTCGCCGCCGTGCCCGGCGCCGTCCACTGGGCCGGCGCCGTCCGGCGCGGTGAGCAGCACCGTCCCGGGCACTGCGGCGCCCGTCGCGGCGAGCGCGTCCAGGTCGGGCACGACGTGCGTCCGGAAGCCCGCGTCCCGCAGCGCGGCGGCCAGTTCGCGCGCGGCGCCGTCGCCGACGACCGTCCACGAGGTGTCCGGGGAGGCGGTGCCTGCGGTCCGCGGCGTCCAGTCGAGCTCGTACAGGTGCTGCCGCTGCGGTGCGCCGACGGTGGATCCGGCGATGTCGCCGGTGAGTTCGCGCAGCGTGAGCGCGTCGACGCGGGCGACGGTCCGCCCGGCCGGGTCGGCGAGGGCCAGGCCGATCGACTCGGGGCCGGTCTGCACCATGCGGACGCGCAGCGCCCCGGCGCCGACGGCCTCCAGGCGCACGCCGCTCCAGGAGAACGGCAGCCGTCCGGCCTCCTCCATCGGCACGAACAGCACCGCGTGCAGGGCGGCGTCGAGGAGCGCCGGGTGCAGGTCGAACGCCCCGGCGGCCGGATCGGCGCCGTCGGGCAGCGCCACCTCGGCGAACACCTCCTCGCCCCGCGTCCACACCGCCGACAGCCCCTGGAACAGCGGCCCGTAGAGGTGTCCGCGCTCGGCGAACCGCTCGTAGAAGCCGTCCAGCGCCACCGGCTCGGCGTCCTTCGGCGGCCAGACGGTGAAGTCGTACGGCGGCTCCACGGGCGTCTCCCGGTCCTGCGTCAGAAGTCCGCTGACGTGCAGGGTCCACGGGTCGTCGGCCGGGGCGTCCTCGGGGCGGGCGTGGACGGTCAGGGCGCGGGCGCCGGAGGCGTCGGGGGCTTCGACGCGCAGCTGCACGTGGACGCCGCCGCGCTCGGGCAGGGGCAGCGGGGCGAGGATGGTCAGCTCCTCCACCCGGTCGCACCCGGCGTGCGCCGCGGCGTGCAGGGCCAGGTCGAGGAACCCGGTGGCGGGGAAGAGCGCGGTGCTGGTGAGCGCGTGGTCCTTCAGCCAGGGGTGGCCGCCCAGCGACAGCCGGCCGGTGAACAGGAAGGTGTCGCCGCCGGCGAGTTCGACGGCCGCACCGAGCAGCGGGTGCTGCGCGGCGCGCAGGCCGGCGGAGCCGACGTCGCCGAGCAGGACGGGCGGCCTCGGCCAGTACCGCTGCCGCTGGAAGGCGTAGGTCGGCAGTTGCACCGGGCGGGCGCCGGTCCCGTCGAACAGGCCGGCCCACGCGACGTCGACGCCCTTGGCGAACGCCTGGGCCAGCGCGGCGAGCAGGGCGTCCCGCTCGTCGCGGTCCTTGCGCAGGACGGGTACGAAGAGCAGGTCCGCGGGGTCGGGGACGTTCGTCTGGGCGAGGGCGGTCAGCGTGCCGTCCGGGCCGATCTCCACGAAGCGCGTGACGCCGTGCCCGGCGAGCCACGCCACCCCGTCGGCGAACCGCACCGCCTCGCGGACGTGCCGCACCCAGTACTCCGCCGACTCCAGCTCGCCGGGTGCCGCGGCCCGTCCGGTGACGTTGGAGACCACGGCCATGCGCGCCGGCGCGTAGGCGATGTCCTCGGCGACCTTGCGGAAGTCGGCGAGCATCGGGTCCATCAGCGGGGAGTGGAAGGCGTGGCTGACCCGCAGCCGGGTGGTGCGCCGGCCCCGGCCCGCCAGTTCCTGCGCGACCGCGGTGACGGCCTCCTCGGTGCCGGAGATCACGGTGGCGCGCGGCCCGTTGACCGCCGCCACCGCCACCTCGCCCTCACGGCCCTCCAGCAGCGCCAGCACCTCCTCCTCGGCGGCCTCCACCGCCACCATCGCCCCGCCCGGCGGGAGCTGCTGCATCAGCCGCCCGCGGGCCACCACCAGCCGGCAGGCGTCCGCCAGCGACAGCACTCCGGCCACGTGCGCGGCCGCCAGCTCACCGACGGAGTGACCCATCAGGAAGTCCGGGCGCACGCCCCAGGACTCCACCAGCCTGAAGAGGGCGACCTCCACGGCGAACAGGGCCGGCTGCGTCCAGCGGGTCTCGTCCAGCAGCCCGGCCTCGTCGCCGAAGACGACCCCGCGCAGCTCCTCCCCCACCTCGGCCACCACCGCGTCGAACGCCTCGGCGAACACCGGGAACGCCTCGTACAACTCCCGCCCCATGCCAAGCCGCTGCGCGCCCTGCCCGGAGAACAGGAACGCCGTCTTCCCCTCGCCGCGGAAGGTTCCGGTGACCGTGTGCGGGGCCGGTTCACCGGCGGCGACGGCACGCAGGCCGTCGAGGAGGGCGTCCCTGTCCCCGCCAAGGACGACGGCGCGGTGCTCGAAGGCGGTGCGGGTGGCGGCGAGGGACAGGCCGATGTCGGCGGCGGTGTGCTCGGGGTGTTCCCCTGCGTGGGCCAGCAGACGCTCGGCCTGGGCGTGCAGTGCGGCGCGGCTGCGCGCGGTCACCACCCAGGGGATCGGGGTCCCTTCGGCGGGTTCCCTGGTGGGTTCCCCGGCGGCGGTGTCATCGAGGACGGCCTCTTCGGGGGCGGCCTCCAGGATCAGGTGCGCGTTGGTGCCGCTGATCCCGAACGAGGACACCCCCGCCCGCCGCGGACGCTCCCCCGTCCCCGGCCAGGGCCGGGCCTCGGTCAGCAGCTCCACCGCGCCCGCCTCCCAGTCCACGTGCGAGGACGGCGCGTCCACGTGCAGCGTCGCCGGCAACACCCCGTGCCGCAACGCCAGCACCATCTTCATCACACCCGCCACACCCGCACCCGCCTGCGTGTGACCGATGTTGGACTTCACCGACCCCAGCCACACCGGCCGCTGCGCGTCCCGCCCCTGCCCGTAGGTGGCCAGCAGCGCCTGCGCCTCGATCGGATCACCCAACCGGGTGCCGGTACCGTGCGCCTCCACCGCGTCCACGTCCGCCGGCGACAGGCCCGCATCCGCCAGCGCAGCCCGGATCACCCGCTGCTGGGAGGGCCCGTTGGGCGCGCTCAGACCGTTGGACGCACCGTCCTGGTTGACCGCGCTGCCGCGCACCACCGCCAGCACCGGATGCCCGTTGCGGCGCGCGTCCGACAACCGCTCCACCAGCAGCAGGCCACCGCCCTCGGAGAAGCCGGTGCCGTCCGCCGCGTCCGCGAACGCCTTGCACCGCCCGTCCGCCGCCAGCCCCCGCTGCCGGGAGAAGTCCAGGAACAGACCCGGCGAGGCCATGACGGTGATGCCGCCGGCCAGGGCGAGGTCGCACTCGCCCGACCGCAGGGAGCGCACGGCCAGGTGCAGGGCGACCAGGGAGGCGGAGCAGGCGGTGTCGACGGTCACCGCCGGTCCCTCCAGTCCGAAGGTGTAGGAGAGCCGGCCGGAGACGACGCTGGCCGCGTTGCCGGTGAGCATGTAGCCCTCGAAGTCCTCCTGGGAGGCGGCGAGCATGCCGGTGTAGTCCTGGCCGTTGGTGCCGGCGAAGACGCCGGTGCGGCTGCCGCGCAGGGTGCGCGGGTCGATGCCGGCCCGTTCGAAGGCCTCCCACGCCATCTCCAGCAGCAGCCGCTGCTGCGGGTCCATGGCCGTGGCCTCGCGCGGGGAGATGTTGAAGAACGCCGGGTCGAAGGCGCCGGCGTCCTTCAGGAAGCCGCCGGTGCGGGTGTAGACGCTGCCGGGCCTGCCGGGCTCGGGGTCGTAGAGGGCCTCCAGGTCCCAGCCGCGGTCCTCGGGGAAGGGGGTGAGCGCCTCGTCGCCGTCCAGGAGCAGGCGCCACAGCTGCTCGGGGGTCTCGACGCCGCCGGGGAAGCGGCAGCCCATGGCGACGATGGCGACGGGTTCGTCGTCGCGGGGCGCGGCCGGGCCCGGGGCCCGGTCGTGCGCCGCCGCGGGGGTGCCGGAGACCTGGGCGAGCAGGAAGCCGGCGAGTTCGGTGCAGGTGGGGTGGTCGAAGACGAGGGTGGCGGGCAGCCGCAGGCCGGTGATGCGGTTCATGCCGTTGCGCAGTTCGACGGCGCTCAGCGAGTCGATGCCGAGGTCCGTGAACGGCCGGCCCGGGTCGACGTCCTCGCCGGACGGGTGGCCGAGGACCTTCGCCACGTAGGAACGGACCGTGTCGAGGACGGCGCCCGCGCGCTCGTACTCCGGGAGCCCGGCGAGGCGGGCCGGGAGCGAGGCCGCGTCGGGGGCGGCGGTGCCGGCCGGCTCGCGGGAGGCCTCCAGCGCGCGGCGCGCCGCGGGGAGTTCGTCGAGCAGGTGGCTGGGGCGCGGCCCGGTGAACGCGGGGGCGTAGGTGTCCCAGCGGATGTCGGTGACGACCACGGTGGTGTCGCCGAGGTCCAGGGCGCGGCCGAGGGCCGCGCAGGCCGGTTCGGTGTCCATGGGGTGGACGCCGTAGCGGCGCATGCGGTCGCCGGCCGCGTCGTCGACCATGCCGCCGTCGGCCCACAGGCCCCACGCGAGCGCGGTGGCGGGCAGGCCGAGGGCGCGGCGGCGCTGGGCGAGGGCGTCCAGGAAGGCGTTGCCGGGGGCGTAGTTGCCCAGGCCGGCGCCGCCGAGGACGCCCGCGGTGGAGGAGAACAGCACGAAGGCGGACAGGTCCAGGTCGCGGGTGAGGTCGTGCAGGTTGAGGGCGGCGGCGACCTTGCCGCGCAGCACTGGTTCCATGCGGGCGGGGTCGAGTGCGTCGATCACGCCGTCGTCGAGGGAGCCCGCCGCGTGGAACACGGCGTCCAGGGGGTGCTCGGCGGGGATCGCGTCGAGCAGGGCGCGCAGCGCGTCGCGGTCGGCGACGTCGCAGGCGGCGAGGGTGACGTCCACGCCGCGCGCGGTGAGTTCGTCGCGCAGGGCGCGGGCGCCGGGCGCGTCGGCGCCGCGGCGGCCGGCGAGGACCAGGCGGGTGGCGCCGCGGTCGGCGAGCCAGCGGGCGACGTGGCCGCCGAGGGCACCGGTGCCGCCGGTGACCAGGACGGTGCCGCGCGGGCGCCACTCCTCGGCGGGGGCGAGGCCGGAACCGGCGTGGACCAGGCGCCGGGCGAAGGTGCCGGCGGGGCGGAGCGCGAGCTGGTCCTCGCCGCCGGGGTCGGCGAGGACGGCGGCGAGGCGGGTGCCGGCGCGGGTGTCGAGGACGGCGGGCAGGTCGATCAGGCCGCCCCAGCGTTCGGTGTGCTCCAGGGCCGCGACCCGGCCGAAGCCCCAGACCAGGGCCTGGGTGGCGCTGGTGAGCGGGTCGGAGGGGGCGACGGCGACGGCGCCGCGGGTGGCGCACCACAGCGGGGCGTCGACGTCGAGGTCGCCCAGGGCCTGTACGAGGGCGAGGGTGTGGGCCAGTCCGCGCGGCACGCACGGGTGGTCCGGGTGGGGCCGCTCGTCGAGGGCGAGCAGGGACAGCACCCCGGTCGGCGCCGGGAGCGTGCCGGCGGCGTCGGGTGCGCCGGCGGCGTCGGGTGCGCCGGCGGCGAGGTGGGTGCGCAGCAGTCCGGCCAGGTCCGCGCGGTCCAGGGCCCGGTCGGGCAGGGTGACGAGGTGGACGCGGCGGGCGCCGCCCGCCGCGAGCGCGTCGTGGACCGCGGTGACGAGGTCGTCGCGGCCGGCGTCCGGGGCGAGCAGCAGCCAGGTGCCCGTGAGGGTGCCCGCCGCCCGCTCGGTCAGCGGCGTCCAGGACACGGCGTAGCGCCAGGCCTCGGTGGTGGAACGGGTGCGGCTGGTGCGGCGCCAGGCGGACAGCGCCGGCAGGACCGTGCCGAGCGGCGCGTCGGCCGGTACGTCGAGGGTGCCCGCGAGGGCCTCCAGGTTCTGCCCCTCGACGGCCTCCCAGAAGCGGGCCTCGGCCTCGTCGGTGGCCGGGGCGCCGTCCGCGGCGCGGCCCGCGGCTGCCCGCTCCCTGACGGTGGGCCAGTAGCGGCCGTGCTGGAAGGGGTAGGTCGGCAGGTCGGTGCGGCGGGCGCCGGTGCCGGCGAAGACGGCCTCCCAGTCGACGGCGACACCGTGGACGTGGGCCTCGGCGACGGCGGTGAGGAACTGGCCGAGGCCGCCCTTGTCGCGCCGCAGCGAGCCGAGGACGACGCCGTCGGCGCCGCAGTCGTCGAGGGTCTCGCGCAGGCCGACGGCGAGCACCGGGTGCGGGCCGACCTCGATGAACGTGCGGTGCCCCTCGGCGATCAGGCCGCGCACGGCCTCCTCGAAGCGGACGGTCTCGCGCAGGTTGGTGTACCAGTACTCGGCGTCGAGTTCCCGCGTGTCCTGCCACTGCCCGGTGAGCGTGGAGCGGAACGGGATCTGCGCGTCGCGCGGCGCGATGCCGGCGAGGGCGTCGAGGACGGCGTCCCGGACGGGTTCGACCTGCGGGGAGTGCGAGGCGTAGTCGACGGCGACCTTGCGGGCGCGCACGCCGTCGCCGGTGAGGGCGTCGTACAGCTCGTCGAGCGCGGTGGCCTCGCCGGACACCACGACCGAGGACGGCCCGTTGACGGCGGCCACGGCCAGGCGGTCGGCCCACGGGCGCATCCGGGTGCGCACCTCGGCGGCCGGCAGCGGCACGGACATCATGCCGCCGGTGCCGGCGATGCCGGTGATGGCGCGGCTGCGCAGCGCCACGACGCGGGCGCCGTCCCGCAGGGACAGGGCGCCGGCCACGCAGGCGGCGGCGATCTCGCCCTGGGAGTGGCCGACCACGGCGGCCGGGCGGACGCCGTGGGAGCGCCACAGTCCGGCCAGGGACACCATCACGGCCCACAGCGCGGGCTGCACGACGTCGACGCGGCCGAGGTCGGCGGCGTCCTCGTCGCCGCGCAGCACCGCGGTGAGCGACCAGTCGACGTACGGGGCGAGGGCCTGCTCGCACTGTGCGATCAGGTCGGCGAACACCTCGGACTCGGCGAGGAGTTCACGGGCCATGCCGGCCCACTGGGCGCCCTGCCCGGGGAAGACGAGCACCGGGTCGGCGGCGCGCGGGGCGGTGCCGGTGAGGACGCCCGGCACGTCGAGGGCGTCGCCGGAGGCGAGCGCGTCGAGTGCCCGGTCGAGGTCGGCGGGGCCGGTGGTGAGGACGGCGGCGCGGTGTTCGAAGGCGGAGCGAGTGGTGGCCAGCGAGTAGGCGACGTCGGTCGTGCGCTGCCCGGGGCGGGCGCGCAGGTGGGCGCGCAGGCGTGCGGCCTGCGCGCGCAGCGCGGCGGCGGTGCGGCCGGAGAGGACGGCCGGGACGACGGGCAGCGCGCGGGTGTCCGCCGCGTCCGGGGCGGTCGCGTCCGGGGCGGCCGGTTCGGGGGCCCGTTCCGCCGGGGCCTGTTCGAGGATGACGTGGGCGTTGGTGCCGCTCATGCCGAAGGAGGAGACGCCGGCGCGGCGCGGGTGCCCGGTCTCGGGCCAGGCCCGCTGCTCGGTGAGCAGCCGCACGTGCCCGGCGCTCCAGTCGACGTGCGGGGTGGGCGTGTCGGCGTGCAGGGTGCGCGGCAGCAGGCCCTCGCGCAGGGCGAGCACCATCTTGATGACGCCGCCGACGCCGGCCGCGGCCTGGCTGTGGCCGATGTTCGACTTCAGCGAGCCCAGCCACAGCGGCCGGTCCTCGGGCCGGTCCTGCCCGTAGGCGGCGATGAGGGCCTGGGCCTCGATGGGGTCGCCGAGGGTGGTTCCGGTGCCGTGCGCCTCGACGGCGTCCACGTCCTGCGGGGTCAGCCCGGCGGCGGCCAGGGCGGCGCGGATGACGCGCTGCTGGGAGGGCCCGTTGGGCGCGGTCAGACCGTTGGAGGCGCCGTCCTGGTTGAGGGCGCTGCCGCGCAGCACCGCCAGGACGGGGTGGCCGTTGCGGCGGGCGTCGGAGAGCCGTTCGAGGACGACCATGCCCACGCCCTCGGCCCAGCTCGCGCCGTCGGCGTCGGCGGAGAACGGCTTGCAGCGGCCGTCCGGCGCGAGGGCGCGCTGCCGGCTGAACTCGATGAGCGAGCCGGGGGTCGACATCACGGTGACACCGCCGGCCAGGGCGAGGGAGCACTCGCCCTGGCGCAGGGCCTGCGCGGCCAGGTGCAGCGCGACCAGGCTGGAGGAGCAGGCGGTGTCGACGGACACCGCGGGGCCCTCCAGGCCGAGGGCGTAGGCGATGCGGCCGGACAGGACGCTGGGCGAGTTGCCGGTGCCGACGTAGCCCTCGAAGTCGTCCTCGGCGGCGGCCAGGATCGTGACGTAGTCCTGGTAGGTGACGCCGGCGAAGACGCCGGTGTCGCTGCCGCGGGCGGCGAGCGGGTCGATGCCGGCGCGCTCCAGCGCCTCCCAGGAGGTCTCCAGCAGCAGGCGCTGCTGCGGGTCCATGGCGAGCGCCTCGCGAGGGCTGATGGCGAAGAAGGCCGGATCGAACTGGCTGGCGTCGTGCAGGAATCCGCCTTCGCGGGTGTAGACGGTGCCGGGGTGGTCGGGGTCGGGGTGGTAGAGGCGCTCCGGGTGCCAGTCGCGGTCGGTGGGCAGCGGCGAGATGCCGTCCGCGCCGGCGAGCAGCAGCTCCCACAGCTCCTCGGGGCTGCGCACGCCGCCGGGGTAGCGGCAGGCCATGCCGACGACGACGACCGGGTCGTCGGCGACGGCCGGCAGCGCGGCGGGCGGGGCCGTCTCGCGCGTTCCCGTGCCGAACAGGTCCTCGGCGAGGTGCCGGGCGAGTCCGGCGGGCGTGGGGTGGTCGAAGACGAGGGTCGCCGGGAGGGTGACGCCGAGGGCGGTGCTGAGCCGGTTGCGCAGTTCGACCCCGGTCAGCGAGGTGAAGCCCAGGTCGGTGAAGGGCCGGGCCGGTTCCACCTCGTCGGGGCCGGCGTGGCCGAGGACGGAGGCGACCTCGGCGCGGACGGTGCCCAGCAGCGCGCGTTCCCGTTCGGCCGCGGGCCGGGCCGCCAGCCGTTCCAGGAGGCCGCCGGGCGCCTGCGCGCGGGCGGCGGCACGCCGCCGGGGCGCGGCCGGGTGCGCGGCGGACGCCGCCGGGGCGGGCACGTCGTCCGTGCGCGCGGGGGCGGCGTCCGTGCTCATGCGGGCGGCGTCCGTGCGCGCGGGGGCGGCGTCCGTGCGTGCGGGGGCGGTGACGGGCCGCAGCAGCAGGGTGTCGACGTCGAGGACGGGGTCGCCCACCGCGTCGGCGGCCGTCAGGGACACGGTGTCCGGGCCGGTGCGCACGAGCCGGACGCGCAGGGTGGTGGCGCCGGTGGCGTGCAGCCGGACCCCGCCGGCCGAGAACAGCACGCGCCCCTCGCCCAGGCCGTCGAAGGCGCCGAGGCCGAGCGGGTGCAGGGCCGCGTCCAGCAGCGCCGGGTGCAGGTCGTAGTGCCCGGCCTCCGGCTCGGCGTCCTCGGGGAGGGCGACCTCGGCGTACACCTCGGCACCGCGCCGCCAGGCCGCCTTCAGGCCCCGGAAGACGGGGCCGTAGTCGAGGCCGGCCGCGGCGAGCCGCTCGTAGAGGCCGTCGACGGGCAGTTCCTCCGCCCCGGCCGGCGGCCACGCGGTGAGGGCGGACTCGGCGGCGGGCGGCGGGAGTTCGGCCGACAGCACGCCGCCGGCGTGGCGGGTCCAGGGCGCGTCGGGCCCCGGGGCCCCGCCCCGGCCGTACACGCCGAACGCGCGGGCGCCGCGGGCGTCCGGCTCCGCCACCCGTACCTGCAGCTGCACTCCCCCGTCCTCGGGCAGCACCAGCGGCGCCTCCAGGGTGAGTTCGCGCACCTGGCCGCAGCCGGCGTGGGCGCCGGCCCGCAGGGCGAGCTCGACGAAGGCGGCGCTGGGCACCACCGGCGCGCCGGTGACGCGGTGGGCGGCGAGCCACCGCGGGGAGCGGGCGCGCAGGAGGCCGGTGAGCACCACGGTGGTGCCCACGGCGTCGGGCACGGCCGCGCCGAGCAGCGGGTGGCCGGTGCCGGCCAGTCCGGCGGCGGCCGGGTCGCCGCCGCCCGCGGGGACGTCGAGCCAGTAGCGGCGGTGCTGGAAGGCGTAGGTGGGCAGGTCCACCGGGCGGGCGCCGGGGGCCAGGGCGCGCAGCACGGCCGGCCAGTCGACGGGCACGCCACGGGTGTGCAGGGCGCCCAGCGCGCCGGTCAGGGCGAGGAGTTCGGGGCGGTCGTCGCGCAAGGCGGGCACGGCGAGGTGGCCGGGGCCGGTCCAGCAGGCCTGGGCGAGGGCGGTGAGGGTGGCGTCGGGGCCGAGTTCGAGGTGGCGGTCGACGCCGTTGCGCTCCAGCCAGGCCACGCCGTCGGCGAACCGGACGGCCCGCCGGGCCTGCCGCACCCAGTACTCCGGTGTGGTCAGCTCCCCTTCCGCGGCGGGCAGTCCGGTCACGTCGGAGACGACCGGGATGCGCGGCGCGGCGTAGGAGACGCTCGCGGCCACGGCCCGGAAGTCGTCGAGCATGGGCTCCATGCGCGGCGAGTGGAAGGCGTGGCTGACGCGCAGCCGGGTCGTCCTGCGGCCGTCCGCGGCGAACCGGGCGGCCAGCTCGAGCACCGCGTCCTCGTCGCCGGCCACCACCACGGACCGCGGCCCGTTGACGGCGGCGAGGCCCATCACGTCCTCGCGGCCCGCCAGCAGGGGCGCCACTTCCTCCTCGGAGGCCTGGACGGCGACCATGGCGCCGCCCTCGGGCAGCGCCTGCATCAGCCGGCCGCGGGCGGCGACCAGGCGGCAGGCGTCGGCGAGGCCGAACACGCCCGCCACGTGGGCGGCGGCGATCTCGCCCACGGAGTGGCCGAGCAGGTGGGCGGGGCGCACGCCCCAGGACTCCACCAGCCTGAACAGGGCGACCTCGACGGCGAACAGCGCGGGCTGGGCGAACTCCGTGCGGTTCAGCAGCTCCGCGTCGTCGCCGAAGACCACCTCGCGCAGCGGCCGCGGCAGGTGCCCGTCGAAGTGGGCGCACACCTCGTCGAAGGCGTCGGCGTAGCCGGGGAACGCCTCGTACAGCTCCCGTCCCATGCCGGGGCGCTGGGTGCCCTGCCCGGCGAACAGGAAGGCGGTGGCACCCTCGCCCAGGGTGTCGCCGGTGACGGCGGCGGGCGTGGTCTCGCCCGCGGCGACGGCGGCGAGCCCGCGCAGCAGGTCGTCACGGCTGGCGCCGGTGATCACGGCGCGGTGCTCGAACGCGGAGCGGGTGGTGGCCAGCGCGTGGGCGACGTCGGCCGCGGCGAGGCGAGGGTGCCGGGTGAGGTGGTCCAGGAGGCGGGCGGCCTGGGCGCGCAGGGCGCGGGCGCCGCGCGCCGACACCAGCCAGGGCAGTACGGCGTCCCCGGGCCCGGCCGTCGGCGCGGCGGGCGGGCCGGCGGTCTCGGCCGGGGGTTCCTCCAGGACGACGTGGGCGTTGGTGCCGGAGACGCCGAACGCGGACACGCCCGCCCGGCGGATCCGGCCGGCGCCGCCCGGCCAGGGCACGGGCTCGCGCAGCAGCCGCACCGCACCTGCGGACCAGTCGACCCGGGACGAGGGGGTGCCGGCGTGCAGGGTGCGCGGCAGCAGGCCCTCGCGCAGGGCGAGCACCGTCTTGATGATCCCGGCGGCGCCGGCCGCGGCCTGGGTGTGGCCGATGTTGGACTTCACCGAGCCCAGCCACAGCGGCCGGTCCTCGGGCCGGTCCTGCCCGTAGGCGGCGATGAGGGCCTGCGCCTCGATCGGGTCGCCCAGCACCGTGCCGGTGCCGTGCGCCTCGACGGCGTCCACGTCGGCCGGGGACAGTCCCGCCTCGGCCAGGGCGGCGCGGATCACCCGCTGCTGGGCGGGCCCGTTGGGGGCGGTCAGCCCGTTGGAGGCGCCGTCCTGGTTGACGGCCGAGCCGGCGACGACGGCGAGCACCGGATGCCCGTTGCGGCGCGCGTCGGACAGCCGCTCCACGACCAGCACGCCCACGCCCTCGGACCAGCCGGTGCCGTCGGCGTCGTCGGAGAACGCCTTGCACCGGCCGTCGGCGGCGAGCCCGCCCTGGACGCTGAACTCGACGAACGCACCGGGATCGGCCATGACGGTGACACCGCCGGCGAGGGCGAGGTCGCACTCCCCCGACCGCAGCGACCGCACCGCCAGGTGCAGGGCGACCAGGGCGGACGAGCAGGCGGTGTCCACGGTCACCGCCGGCCCCTCCAGACCGAGCGAGTACGCCACCCGCCCGGAGACCACGCTGCCCGCCTGCCCGGTGAGCAGGTGACCGCCGAGCCCTTCGGGCACCTCCCGCAGGCCGGTGCCGTAGCCGGAGCCGCCGGCGCCGACGAACACGCCGGTGCGGCTGCCCTTGAGCTCCGTCGGGGCGATGCCGGCCCGTTCCAGGGCCTCCCAGGAGGTCTCCAGGACGAGCCGCTGCTGCGGGTCGAGGGCCAGTGCCTCGCGGGGGCTGATGCCGAAGAAGGCCGCGTCGAACCCGGCGGCGTCCCGCAGGAAGCCGCCGGAGAGGGTGTCGCTGGCCGTGCGCAGGGCGTCCAGGTCCCAGCCCCGGTCCTCGGGGAATCCGGAGACCGTGTCCCGCCCGTCGGCCACGACCCGCCACAGGTCCTCGGGCCCGGCCACGCCGCCCGGCAGGCGGCAGCCCATGCCGACGATGACGACCGGGTCCGTGCCGGCCGCCGCGACGGCCCGCTCCGCCCGGGCGGAGGTGTCCCGCGGACCGAACAGTTCGTCGTGCAGGTGCGCGGCGACGGCCTGGGGGGTCGGGTGGTCGAAGACGAGGGTGGGCGGCAACGCGACCCCGGTGGCCGCGGTGAGGGCGTTGCGCAGTTCCACGGCGGTCAGGGAGTCGAAGCCCGTTTCGCGGAAGGCCCGGCCCGCGGCGACCGCCGCCGGCTCGGCGTGTCCCAGCACGGTCGCCGCGTGCCGCCGCACCAGCTCCAGCAGGGCCGTGCCGCGCTCGTCCTCCGGCAGCCCCGCCAGCCGCTCCCGCAGCTCCGTACCGGCCGGGGCGGCCTGCGCGGCGGGCGCGGAGCCCTCCAGGGCGCGGGCGGCCGCCGGGACGGCGGACAGCAGCGGGCTGGGGCGGCCGGTGGTGAACGCCGGGGCGAACCGCTCCCAGTCCACGTCGGCCACGACGACCGCGGTGTCGTCGAGGTGCAGCGCCCGGCCGAGCGCGCGCAGGGCCGCGTCCGGGTCGAGCGGCAGCAGGCCGCGCCGGCGCAGCAGGTCCTGCGCCTCGGCACCGGCGGCCATGCCGCCGCCGTCCCAGGGGCCCCAGGCGACGGCGGTGGCGGGCAGCCCCTGCGCCCGGCGGGCCTGCGCGAGCCCGTCGAGGTGGGCGTTGGCCGCCGCGTACGCGGCCTGGCCGCCGCTGCCCCAGACACCGGCGATGGAGGAGAACAGCACGAACGTGCCGAGGTCGGTGCCGCGGGTCAGCTCGTCCAGGTGCGCGGCGGACTGCGCCTTCGCGCGCAGGACGCGGGTGAGCTGCCGCGGGGTCAGGTCGGCGAGGACGGTGTCGTCGAGAACGCCGGCGGCGTGCACGATCCCGTCCACCGGGTGCGCGGCCAGCAGGCGGGCCACGGCCTCACGGTCGGCCAGGTCGCAGGCCGTGACCGTGACGCTCGCGCCCCGGCCCTCCAGGTCGGCCACCAGGTCGGCGGCGCCGGGGGCCTCGGGGCCCCGGCGGCCGGCCAGCACCAGTTCCCGGGTGCCGTGCTCGGCCAGCCAGCGGGCCACCCGCGCCCCCAGGGCGCCGGTGCCGCCGGTGACCAGCACCCGCCGCGGGGCGCTCCACCGCCCCTCGGGCGCGCCGGACGCGGGGACCGGGGCGAGACGGCGGGCGAAGGCACGGCCACCGCGGACGGCGACCTGGTCCTCGGCACCGGACGCCAGGACGGCCGCGACCCGCGCGAGCGTCCGGCGCTCGGGCGAGCGGGGCACGTCCAGCAGGCCGCCCCAGCGTTCGGGGTGCTCCAGCGCGGCCACCCGGCCCAGACCCCACACGGCCGCCTGCTCCGGGTCGACGACGCCCTCACCGGCCGTGCCGACCGCGACCGCGCCGGAGGTGACGACCCACAGCGGAGCCGACAGGCCCGCATCGCCGAGGGCCTGGACCAGGCCCAGCGCCGGCACCGGACCGCGCAGGCCGGACAGCACCCCGGCCACGGCGCCCGCCGCGGCGGCCGATGCCAGGACGCCGGCCAGTTCCCCGCGTCCCGCGTCCGGCGGGCAGGCCACCCGCTCGGCACCCGGCAGGAACTCCTCGATCCCCGCCAGGGCGCCCTCCTCGCCCTCGGGGTGGAGCAGCAGCCAGCGGCCCGGCACGGCGGCGGGACCGGAGGCGGTGTCCGGGACACGCTCCCACGTCACGCGGTAACGCCAGCCGTCGACCGCCGCCTGTGCCACCCGCCCACGCCGCCAC
This sequence comes from Streptomyces sp. NPDC052701, assembly GCF_040678355.1. Classification (NCBI taxonomy): domain Bacteria; kingdom Bacillati; phylum Actinomycetota; class Actinomycetes; order Kitasatosporales; family Streptomycetaceae; genus Streptomyces; species Streptomyces sp. NPDC052701. Next base: position 100,833 of record NZ_JBFATO010000024.1, on the reverse strand, counting down.
GCGCTCAACGCGGGCACCACGTCGCCGAGTTCGGGTTCCGTCACGCCGAGCACCCCGGCGAGCCGCCGCGCGTCCCCGTCCTCCACGGCCGCCCAGAAGTCGGCGTCGACGGAGTCCGACGGCCCGGTGTGCTCGGTGTGCTCGGTGTGCTCGGTGTGCTCGGGAGCCTTCGTCTCCGGCCAGTACCAGGCCCGCCGGAAGGCGTACGTCGGCAGCTCGGCCGGCCGTACGCCCGCGAAGAGCCCCGGCCAGGCGATGGGAGCCCCGCTCACGTGCAGGGCCGCCAGCGCGGCCACGACGGTGTCCGTCTCGTCGCGGTCCTTGCGGAGGGTGGGGGTGAGGAGCAGGCCGGTGGTGTCGGAGAGGTTCGTCTGGGCCAGGGCGGTCAGCGTGCCGTCCGGGCCGATCTCCACGAAGCGCGTGACGCCGTGCCCGGCCAGCCAGGACACGCCGTCGGCGAAGCGCACCGCCTCCCGCACGTGCCGGACCCAGTACTCCGGAGTGGTCAAGTCGTCGTCCTCGGCCGGGCGTCCGGTGAGGTTGGAGACGACCGGGATGGCCGGGGGCGCGTAGGAGATGCCCGCGGCGACCTGGCGGAAGTCGGCGAGCATCGGGGCCATCAGCGGGGAGTGGAAGGCGTGGCTGACCCGCAGGCGGGTGGTGCGCCGGCCCCGGCCCGCCAGCGCTTCCGCGACCGCGGTGACGGCCTCCTCGGTGCCGGAGATCACGGTGGCGCGCGGCCCGTTGACCGCCGCCACCGCCACCTCACCCTCACGGCCCTTGAGCAGCGGCAGGACCTCGTCCTCGGCGGCCTCCACCGCCACCATCGCCCCGCCCGGCGGGAGCTGCTGCATCAGCCGGCCGCGGGCCACCACCAGACGGCACGCGTCCGCCAGCGACAGCACCCCGGCCACGTGCGCGGCCGCCAGCTCTCCGATGGAGTGACCGACCAGGAAGTCCGGGCGTATGCCCCAGGACTCCACCAGCCTGAAGAGGGCGACCTCCACCGCGAACAGGGCCGGCTGCGTCCAGCGGGTCTGGTCCAGCAGCCCGGCCTCGTCGCCGAAGACGACCCCGCGCAGCTCCTCCCCCACCTCGGCCACCACCGCGTCGAACGCCTCGGCGAACACCGGGAAGGCCTCGTACAACTCCCGCCCCATGCCCAGCCGCTGGGCGCCCTGCCCCGAGAACAGGAACGCCGTCCTGCCCTCGGAGACGGCGCCCCGGGTCACGTTGGACGCGGCCTCACCGGCCGCCAGGGCCGCCAGTCCGGCCAGCAGTTCCGCACGGTCCGCGCCGCGCACCACGGCCCGGTCCTCGAACGCCGAACGCGTGGTCGCCAGCGCCGCGGCCACCTCGGCGACGTCCAGGTCGGGGTGGGCACGGACGTGGTCGACGAGCCTGGCCGCCTGGGCGCGCAGGGCGTCGGTGCTGCGGCCGGACAGCACCCAGGGCACGACCGGCAGGGGCATGGGGGTGTCGTCGGTGTCGGGGGCGGCCGGTTCCGCGGGGGCGGCCTCCAAGATGACGTGCGCGTTGGTGCCGCTCAGGCCGAAGGAGGACACCCCCGCCCGCCGCGGACGCTGCTCCGTGGCCGGCCAGGGCCGGGCCTCGGTCAGCAGCTCCACCGCGCCCGCCTGCCAGTCCACGTGCGAGGACGGCGCGTCCACGTGCAGCGTCGCCGGCAGCAGACCGTGCCGCAACGCCAGCACCATCTTCATCACACCCGCCACACCCGCCGCCGCCTGGGTGTGGCCCAGGTTGGACTTCACCGACCCCAGCCACACCGGCCGCTGCGCGTCCCGGTCCTGCCCGTAGGTGGCGATCAGCGCCTGCGCCTCGATCGGATCCCCCAGCCGGGTGCCCGTGCCGTGCGCCTCCACCGCGTCCACATCCGCCGGCGACAGGCCCGCATCGGCCAGCGCCGCCCGGATCACCTTCTCCTGGGAAGGCCCGTTGGGCGCGGTCAAACCGTTGGAGGCACCGTCCTGGTTGACCGCCGTGCCCCGGACGACGGCCAGCACCCGGTGCCCGTTGCGGCGCGCCTGCGACAACCGCTCCACCACCAGCACACCCACACCCTCGGACCAGCCGGTGCCGTCCGCGCCCTCGGCGAACGCCTTGCACCGTCCGTCCCCGGCCAGACCCCCCTGCCGCGAGAACTCCACGAACGCCCCCGGCGTCGACATCACCGTCACACCACCGACCAGCGCCATCTCGCACTCACCCGAGCGCAGCGAGCGCACCGCCCAGTGCAACGCCACCAGCGAGGACGAACACGCGGTGTCCACCGTCACCGCCGGACCCTCCAGGCCCAGCACATACGCCACCCGGCCCGACACCACACTGGCCGCGTTGCCGGTGCCCACATAACCGCCGTAATCGGCGTAGTCACCACCCGAAACCGTCAACAGCACCGGATAGTCCTGGCCGTTGGTGCCCGCGAAGACACCCACCCGGCGCCCGCGCAGCGACCGCGGATCCACCCCGGCCCGCTCCACCGCCTCCCACGCCGCCTCCAGCAACAGACGCTGCTGCGGATCCATCGCCACAGCCTCACGCGGAGAAATCCCGAAAAACTCCGCGTCGAAGGCGCCGACCTCGTTCAGGAAGCCGCCGAGGCGAGCACTGCTGGTGTAGGGGTTGTCCGGGCCGGAGGCGAAGAGGGCGTCGAGGTCCCAGCCGCGGTCGTCGGGAAAGTCGCCGATGCCGTCACCGCCCTCGGCCAGCAGCCGCCACAACGCCTCCGGCGAGTCCGCGCCCCCCGGGAAACGGCACGCCATCCCCACGATCGCGACCGGATCGTCCACCGCCGCCGACCCGCCGGGCGACGGCTCCACCGCAGCGGGGGCACCGTTCCCCCCGCCCAGCTCCCGCACCAGCCACTCCGCCAGCGCCAGCGGCGTCGGACGGTCGAACACCACCGTCGCCGGCAGCACCACCCCGCACTCCGCCGCCAGCACATTGCGCAGCTCCACCGCCAGCAGCGAGTCCACACCCAGATCACGAAACGCCCGCTCCGCCGGCACCGCGCCCGCACCCGCATACCCCAGCACCGAAGCCGCCCGCGCCCGCACCAGTGCCAGCACTTCCCGCAGCCGGTCCTCGGGCGTCAGGCCGGCCAGACGTGCGCGCAGGCCGGTGGCGGGGGCGGTGTCGGCGCTGTCGTGACGGGGGTCGGCGGACGCCCGGTACACCTCGGTGAGCAACGGGCTGGGGCGTACGGCGGTGAAGGCGGGGCCGAACCGCTGCCAGTCGACGTCGGCGACGAGCGGGGCCGCCGTCTGCGCGGCGACGCAGGCGCCCAGCGCGTCGAGGGCGGCCCCTGGGGTGAGGAGGCGTACGCCGCCGCGCCGCTGCCGGTTCTCCGCCGAGGTGTCGGCGGCCATGCCGCCGCCCGCCCACGGTCCCCAGGCGACGGAGGTGGCGGGCAACCCCTCCGCGCGCCGCCGCTCGGCCAGGGCGTCGAGCATGGCGTTGGCGGCGGCGTAGTTGGCCTGCCCGGCGGAGCCGACGGTGCCGGCGAAGGAGGAGAAGAGGACGAAGGCGTCGAGTTCCCGCTCCCGGGTCAGTTCGTCGAGGTGGCGGGCGGCGGTCGCCTTGGCCCGGAACACCGTGTCGAACCGCTCCGGGGTGAGGCCGTCCACGACCCCGTCGGCCAGGACGCCGGCCGCGTGCAGCACGGCGTCGACCGGGTGCGCCGCCAGCAGTTCGCGGACGGCGTCGCGGTCCGACACGTCGCACGTGGCGAAGGTGACCCGGGCGCCCGCGGCGGTGAGTTCGGCCTCCAGCTCGGCCGCACCGGGGGCCCGGTCCCCGCGTCGGCCGACGAGGACGAGGTGCTCGGCGCCGTGCTCGGCTGCCCAGCGGGCGACCCGGCCGCCCAGGGCTCCCGTACCGCCGGTGATCAGCACGGTCCCGCGCGGCACCCACGGCTCCTCGGGGGCGGACGCGGCGGGGACCAGCCGCCTCCCCAGGACACCGCCGGCGCGGACGGCCACCTGGTCCTCCGGGGCACCGGAGTCGGAGCGGGCACCGGAGAGCACTGCGACGAGCCGGGCCGCGGAGCGCCGGTCCAGCGTCTCGGGCAGGTCCACCAACCCGCCCCAGCGGTCCGGGTGTTCGAGCGCGGCCACCCGGCCCAGGCCCCACACGGCGGCCTGCTCCGGGCGCGGCGCGGCGTCGGCGCTCCCGGCGGCCACGGCGCCGCGCGTCACGACCCACAGCGGCGCCGCGACACCGGCGTCGCCGAGCGCCTGGATCAGGAGGGTGGTGGCGAGGACTCCCTCCGGCGTCGTGCCGTCGCCCGTGCACGACGCCGGGGTCGAGAGGACACCGGCCACGGCCGTGCCGTCGGCGGCCGCGGAGAGCCGCCGCGCCAGTTCCTCGCGCGTGTCACCGGGCTGCCGTACGACGCTGACGACCTCCGCTCCGGCCGTCCGGAGCGCGGAAAGCAGGGCATCGTCCCCGTCGGCCGGCTCCGCCGTGCCGACGACCAGCCAGCGGCCCGTCAGACGCGCCTCGTCGGGGAGTCCCGTCACCGGCCGCCACACGATGTCGTAGCGGACTCCGGTCTCCGGTGCCGGTGCCCCGTCGGCCCGGTAGGAGCGTTCGAGCCAGTAGCGGTCGCGGCGGAAGACGTACGTCGGCAGCTCCACCGCCTCGGCGCCGGGCAGCAGCGCCGACCAGTCGACGGGCTGGCCGTGGACGTGCAGGCGGCCGAGCGTGGCGAGCAACTGCTCGGCTTCGTCGCGGTCCTTGCGGAGGGTGGGGGTGAACAGCAGATCGACGACGGTGGTGTCGGGGACGTTGGTCTGGGCCAGGGCGGTCAGCGTGCCGTCCGGACCGATCTCCACGAAACGGGTCACGCCGTGCCCGGCCAGCCAGGACACTCCGTCGGCGAAACGGACCGCCTCGCGCACGTGCCGCACCCAGTACTCCGGGGTGGTCAGATCGTCGCCCTCGGCCGGGCGTCCGGTCACGTTGGAGACCACCGGAACCACCGGCGGGCTGTAGGAGATGCCCGCGGCGACCTGGCGGAAGTCGGCCAGCATCGGCTCCATCAGCGGGGAGTGGAAGGCGTGGCTGACCCGCAGGCGGGTGGTGCGCCGGCCCCGGCCCGCCAGTTCCTGCGCGACCGCGGTGACGGCCTCCCCGGTGCCGGAGACCACGGTGGCGCGCGGCCCGTTGACCGCCGCCACCGCCACCTCGCCCTCACGGCCCTCCAGCAGCGCCAGCACCTCCTCCTCGGCGGCCTCCACCGCCACCATCGCCCCACCGGAAGGCAGCTGCTGCATCAGCCGGCCGCGGGCCACCACCAGCCGGCACGCGTCCGCCAGCGACAGCACCCCGGCCACGTGCGCCGCCGCCAGCTCACCGACGGAGTGACCGACCAGGAAGGCCGGGCGCACGCCCCAGGACTCCACCAGCCGGAACAGGGCGACCTCCACCGCGAACAGGGCCGGCTGCGTCCAGCGGGTCTCGTCCAGCAGCCCGGCCTCGTCGCCGAAGACGACCCCGCGCAGCTCCTCCCCCACCTCGGCCACCACCGCGTCGAACGCCTCGGCGAACACCGGGAAGGCCTCGTACAGCTCCCGCCCCATGCCCAGCCGCTGGGCGCCCTGCCCCGAGAACAGGAACGCCGTCTTCCCCTCGCTCCGGGTGGAGCCGGTGATGACGTGTTCCGTGGTGCGGCCCTGGGCGAGGGCGCCGAGGCCGGTCAGGAGGTCGTCGTGGCCGGTGCCGAGGAGGGCGGCGCGGTGGCTGAAGGCGGTGCGGGTGGTGGCCAGGGACCAGGCGAGGTCGTAGGGGTCGGTGCCGGGGCGGGCGGTCAGGTGGGCGGCGAGGCGGGCGGCCTGGGCCCGGAGGGCGTCCTCGTCGCGGCCCGAGACCACCCACGGCAGCAGGGGCAGGCGGGCCCGGGCGGGCGGGGTGTCGTCGGCCGCGGGGGCGGGCTCGGGGGCCTGTTCCAGGATGGCGTGGGCGTTGGTGCCGGAGAGGCCGAAGGCGGAGACGCCGACCCGGCGGGGGTGGTCGGTGTCCGGCCAGTCGACGCCCTCGGTGAGCAGGCGGATGTGGCCGGCGGTCCAGTCGACGCGGCTGGAGGGCCGGTCGGCGTACAGGGTGGGCGGCAGGACGCTGTGCCGGAGCGCGAGGACGGCCTTGATGACGCCGACGACGCCGGCGGCGGCCTGGGTGTGGCCGATGTTGGACTTGGCGGAGCCCAGCCACAGGGGGCGGTCCGGGGTGCGGCCCTGCCCGTAGGTGGCGAGCAGGGCCTGGGCCTCGATGGGGTCACCGAGGGGGGTGCCGGTGCCGTGCGCCTCGACGGCGTCGACCTCGGTGGCGAGCAGGCCGGCGTCGGCGAGCGCGGCGAGGATGACGCGCTGCTGGGAGGGGCCGTTGGGGGCGGTCAGGCCGTTGGAGGCGCCGTCCTGGTTGACGGCGGAGCCGCGCAGCACGGCGAGGACGCGGTGGTTGTTGCGGCGGGCGTCGGAGAGGCGTTCGACGACGACCATGCCGACGCCCTCGGCCCAGCCGGTGCCGTCGGCGTCGTCGGAGAAGGCCTTGCAGCGGCCGTCGGCGGCCAGTCCGCCCTGACGGTCGAACTCGAGGAAGGCGCCGGGTCCGGACATGACGGTCACGCCGCCGACCACGGCGAGGGAGCACTCGCCGGAGCGCAGTGCGCGGGCCGCGAGGTGGAGGGCGACCAGGGAGGAGGAGCAGGCGGTGTCGACGGTGACGGCGGGGCCCTCCAGGCCGAGCGCGTAGGCGACGCGGCCGGAGACCACGGACATGGAGTTGCCGGTGAGCAGGTGACCGCGGACGTCGTCGGGGACCTCGCGCAGGCCGGAGCTGTAGCCCTGGTCGCTGCAGCCGACGAAGACGCCGGTGCGGCTGCCGCGCAGGGTGGCCGGGTCGATGCCGGCGCGTTCCAGCGCCTCCCAGGAGGTCTCCAGCAGCAGGCGCTGCTGCGGGTCCATGGCGAGCGCCTCGCGCGGGGAGATGCCGAAGAAGGCGGCGTCGAAGCGGTCGGCGTCGTGCACGAAGCCGCCCCGGCGGCCGGTGTCGGGGCCGGTGCCGAGGTCCCAGCCGCGGTCGGTGGGCCAGTCGGTGACGGCATCGGTGCCGCCGGCGAGCAGCTCCCAGAAGTCCTCCGGGGAGCGGACGCCGCCGGGCAGCCGGCAGCTCATGCCGACGACGGCGACGGGTTCGTGCTCCCGGGCCTCGGCTTCGCGGAGCTTGCGGCGGGTTTCGTGCAGATCGGCGGTGACCCGCTTGAGGTAGTCCCGAAGCCGCGCTTCATTCGTCCGCGCTTCATTCGTCATGGACTGCCCCCATGGTGGTCGGTGACGGAACGGATGCACACCGCGCGGGAGCTTCGGCCGGTCGTACCGGGAGAGCCGGATCGGCGCTGGCGCGTGCTGTTCACCTCGTGCGGTGGGGACAGCATGACCTGCGGCGGGGGCCTGTTTCGGCTCCGGGCGGCGTTGTCTGGGGAAACCCTTGGAAATCATCGCCGCAGGCCGGAGCGGTGGTCGCCGGGCGGGCCCGGGCGCGTCCCGGGCGCCGGCCGGGCCGGGCCGTCACGGCCCTCTCCCCCGCGGCGCGCCGGACGAGACGGCGCCGTCCCGGGCGGCCCGCCGGCCCGCCGCCGCGTGCGCGCGGCCGCGCGGTCGGTCGTACGGGGGGGGCAGTCGGTCGTACAGGGGTGGTCGGTCGTACGGGGGCGGTCGTCCCGTCCCGCCCGTCCGCACGGCGTCCGTCAGTGGTACGGGGGCCGGACCTCCTTCTCCAGCGCCTCGCGCAGGCCCGCGGCGGCGGCGTCGCGTCCGGCGGCGACCGCGGTGACGGCGAGGAGGCGTACGGGACTCATGCGGGCAGGTGGACCCGTCCGTGGTCGCCGATGACGAGGCGGTGGGTGGCGGGCAGGCGGGGCGCGAGGGAGACCTGCACGTTGCGTCCGATGAGGGAGGCCTCGACGCGGCGGACGCCCTCGAGGGAGGAGTCGCGCAGGACGATGGAGTACTCGATCTCGCTGCCGGTGATGCGGCAGCTCTCGGCGACGCTGGTGGAGGGGCCGATGTAGGAGTCGGTGACGACGCTGCCGGCGCCGATGACGGCGGGGCCGACGATGCGGGAGCCGCGGATGTGCGCGCCGGCCTCGACGCGGACGCGGCCGATGATCTCGCTGGCGTCGTCGACGTGACCGTCGATGCGCCTGTCCTGCCGCTCCAGCAGGATGCGGTTGACCTCCAGCATGTCCGTGACGTTGCCGGTGTCCTTCCAGTAGCCGGTGATGACCGTGGAGCGGACGCCGAGGCGCTGGTCGACCATCCACTGCAGGGCGTCGGTGATCTCCAGTTCGCCGCGCCCGGAGGGGGTGATGGCGCGGACGGCGTCGTGGATGCGGGGGCCGAAGAGGTAGACGCCGGCGACGGCGAGGTCGCTGCGCGGCCGGCGGGGTTTCTCCTCCAGGGCGGTGACGCGGCCCTGGGCGTCGACGACGGCGACGCCGAAGGCGGTGGGGTCGGGGACGCGGGTGAGCAGGATGTGCGCGTCGCAGCGGTCCTTGCGGAACTCGTCGACGACGTCGGTGATGCCGTCCAGGACGAAGTTGTCGCCGAGGTACATCACGAAGTCGTCGTCGCCGAGGAAGTCCCGGGCGATCAGCACGGCGTGGGCGAGTCCGAGGGGTTCGCTCTGCGGGATGAAGGTGATGTCGAGGCCGAAGCGGGAGCCGTCGCCGACGGCCGCCTCGATCTCCGCGGCGGTGCTGCCGACGATGACGCCGACCTCCCTGATCCCGGCGGCGGCGATGGCTTCGAGGCCGTAGAACAGGATGGGTTTGTTGGCGACCGGGACCAGTTGCTTGCTGGAGGTGTGGGTGATCGGCCGCAGCCGCGTGCCGGATCCCCCCGCGAGCACAAGAGCCTTCACAGTTCCGTCCGTCCAGGTGGTGGGGTGGGGGTGGCCGGGGAGGCGGCGCTTCGGTCTCCCCGGATGTGCGGAGCGGGGGGGGGGGGGCGGGCCGGGGGGGGGGGGCCCCGGGGGGGGGGGGGGGCCCCGCCCCCCCCCCCGGACGCCGCGCCGGTGAACGGCGCCCCCCCCCGCCCCCCCGCCCGGGC
>NZ_JBFATO010000024.1:62125-91695 GCF_040678355.1 Streptomyces sp. NPDC052701 | reverse complement strand
TGCCGCCGGGTCCCTGTTGTTTCGTGGTGGGGGGGGTTTTGGCCGGCCCCCGGGTCCGGTACCCCCCCGCGACCAATTTACCATAAACTTTACCGCCCCCCCGGGGGGGGGGGGGGGGGGGGCCGGGGAGGCGGCGCTTCGGTCTCCCCGGATGTGCGGAGCGGGCGCCCGGACGCTCCTCGCGTCCGGGCGCCCGGGTGGTCAGACGTCCCCGAGGTCGCCCTCCAGGAACGCGCGCAGTTCCTCGTCCGACACCTCCTCCGGCAGGCCGGTCCCGGCGGGGTCGCCCGGCCGGGGTGTGCCGTCGTCGTGCCGCTGGGCCGGTACGGCGGTCCGGTCGAGGCGGTCCAGCAGGCTCCGCAGCCGGTCGCGCAGTCCGTCGTGCAGGCGGGGGTCGGCGAGCGCGTCGTCGAGTTCGCGTTCCCACCGGTCGAACGAGGCGAGGGCGTCGGCGGGGCCGCCGCCGGGGGCCTGCGCCGGGGCGGTCCGGCTCAACAGGTGGGCGGCGAGGCGGGCCGGGGTCGGGTGGTCGAACAGCAGGGTGGCCGGGAGCCGGACGCCCATGAGGGTGCCGAGCCGGTTGCGCAGTTCGACCGCGGTGAGGGAGTCGAAGCCGACTTCCAGGAAGCCCCGTTCGGGGTCGATGGTGTCGGGTGTGTCGTGGCCGAGGACCAGGGCCGCCTGGGCGAGGACGGCCTCCAGCACGGCGGCCTGCCGCTGCGGTCCGCTCAGCCCGGCGAGCCGTTCGCGCAGCGCGGCCGCCGGGTCGGCCGCGGTCTGGCCGCCGGTCCGCCCGGCCGCGCGGGTCGCGCGCGGCGGACGGGCGGGGACGAGGTCCCGTACGAGGTGGGGGACGGTGCCGTCGGCGGCGCGCAGGGCGGCGGTGTCGAGCGCGGCGGGGACGAGGCAGGCCAGGGGGGTGCGCAGGGCCGCGTCCAGCAGGGCCAGGGCGTCGCCGGTGGCCAGCGGCCGGACGCCGCCGCGGGCGACGCGCCGCAGGTCGGTCTCGCCGAGCCGGCCGGTCATGCCGCTGCGTTCGGCCCACAGGCCCCAGGCGAGGGAGAGCGCGGGGCGGCCCTCGGCGCGGCGCCGGGCGGCGAAGGCGTCGAGGAAGGCGTTGGCCGCCGCGTAGTTGCCCTGTCCCACGCCGCCGAAGGTGCCGGCCAGCGAGGAGAACACGACGAACGCGCTCAGGTCCAGGTCGCGGGTGAGCTCGTCGAGGTGGACGGCGGCCTCGGCCTTGGCGCGCAGGACGGTGTCCAGGCGGTCGGGGGTGAGGGCCTGCACGACGCCGTCGTCGAGGACGCCGGCGGTGTGCACGACCGCGGTCAGCGGCCGCTCGGCGGGGACGGCGGCGAGCAGGGCGGCGAGGGCGGCCCGGTCGGCGACGTCGCAGGCGGCGACCGTCACCTCGGCGCCGTGGGCGGCGAGTTCCGCCTCGAGCTCCGCCATGCCCTCGGCCGCGGCGCCGCGACGGGTGGCCAGCAGCAGGGACCTGACGCCGTGGGCGGTCACCAGGTGGCGGGCCGCCTGGCGGGCGAGGACGCCGCCGGCGCCGGTGATCAGGACGGTGCCGGCGGCCAGGCCGGGCAGGTCGCCGTCCCCGGTGCCGGTGTGGCGGGCCAGGCGCGGGGCGAGCGCGGTGCCGTCGCGCAGCGCCGTCTCCGGTTCGCCGCCGCCGGCGACCGACGGCAGCAGGTCCCGGGAGGCGGGCGTGCCGTCGTGGTCCAGCAGGGCGAAGCGCCCGGGGTTCTCCGCCTTGGCGGTGCGGACCAGGCCCCAGACGGCGGCCTGCGCCGGGTCGGTGGCCGCCGCGTCCTCGGGGCGGGCCGGGACGGCGTGCCGGGTCACCAGGGTCAGGCGGGACGCGGCGAACTCCTCGTGCCGCAGCCAGGTGTGCACCAGTTCCAGCGCCGCGTGGGTGGTGCGACGGGCGGCCTCGGCGGGGCCGTCGGCCGGGTCGGTGGCGGGCACCCGGACGAGGACGGTGTCCGGTGCCGGGCTGCCCGCGGCGATCCGGGCGCGCAGCGCGTCCAGGCTGTCGCAGCGCACGGCCGGGGCGGTGTGCGGGGCGAGTTCGGCGGCCGTGCCGATCAGCGCGAGGCTTCCGGGTGCGTCCGTCGCGGTACCGGCCGGGACCCACCGCACCTGGTGGAGGGTGCCCGCCGTCGCCACCGGGGCGAGGCTGCGGCCGTCGACGGGGCGCAGGGCGAGTTCGGCGACGTCGGCGACCGGGGCGCCGGTGCCGTCGGTGATGCGCACCCCGTAGGCGCGCTCGCCGCGCGGGGTGAGCCGGACGCGCAGGGCGGCCGGGGCGGCGGCCGTCGCCGTCACGGAGGTGAAGGTGAACGGCACGACGGTCCGCCCGCCGGCGTCGCCGATGAGGGCGACGGTGTGCAGGGCGGCGTCCAGGAGGGCCGGGTGGAGGGTGAAGCCGGCGGCGCCCTGGAGGAGTTCGCCGTCCTCGGGGGCGATCTCGGCGTACACCTCGTCGCCCAGCCGCCAGGCGGCGCGCAGTCCGCGGAAGGCGGGGCCGTAGGCGAAGCCGCCCTCGGCGATGCGGTCGTACAGGCCGGTCACGTCCACCGGTGCGGCGTCCGCCGGCGGCCACACGGCCGGGTCCGGCTGCGGCACCGGGCCGGGACGGGCGGTGCCGAGCGTGCCCTCGGCGTGCAGCACCCACGGTTCGTCCGCGGCGGCGTCGAGCGGCCGGGAGTGGACGGTGAGGGTGCGGCTGCCCGCGGTGTCGGGGGCGCCGACGGCGACCTGGAGGCGGACGGTGCCGGTGGCGGGCAGCACCAGGGGGGTGTGCAGGGTGAGGTCGGCCACCTGCGCGGCGCCCGCCTGCCGGCAGGCCTCCAGGGCGAGTTCGAGGAACCCGGTGCCGGGGAAGAGGATCCGGCCGTCCAGGGCGTGGTCGGCGAGCCAGGGGCGGCTCTGCGCGCACAGGGTCCCGGTGAGCAGCAGGCCGTCCGATCCGGCGAGCGCGACGACGGTGGTCAGCAGCGGGTGCCCGGTCGTCTCCAGGCCCGCGAGGGCGGCGTCCCGGGGATCGGGGGCGGCCTCCAGCCAGTAGCGGCGGCGCTGGAAGGCGTACGTCGGCAGGTCGACCCGCCGGGCCCCGGTCGGGGCGAGGAGGGCGGACCAGTCGACGGCGTGGCCGGTGACGTGCAGCCGGGCCAGGCCCTGGGTGAGGGACTCGGCCTCGTCGGTGTCGCGGCGCAGCAGCGGGACGAGCGTGGCGTCCGCGGTGACGCAGTCGCCGGCCAGGGCGGTCAGCACGCCGCCGGGGCCGATCTCGACGTACGTGGTGACGCCGAGGTCCTCCAGGGCGCGCACGCCGTCGTGGAAGCGGACGGCCTCGCGGACCTGGCGCACCCAGTAGGCCGGCCCGAGCGGTTCGTCGCCGGTGACCGGCCGGCCGGTGACCGTGGAGACCAGCGGGAGGGCGGGCTCGGCGTGGTCGAGGCGGGCGGTGGTGGCGGCGAACTCCTCGAGCATGGCGTCCATGCGGGGCGAGTGGAAGGCGTGGCTGACGTTGAGCCGGCGGGTCTTGCGTCCCCGCGCGGCGAGGGCGTCCGCGATCGCGGTCACCGCGTCCTCGTCGCCGGAGACGACGGTGGCGAGCGGCCCGTTGAGGGCGGCGACGGCGGCGCGCCCCGCGAAGGGCTCCAGCAGCGGCAGCACCTCGTCCTCGGCGGCCTGCACGGAGATCATGGCGCCGCCCTCGGGCAGGGCGCCCATGAGCCGGCCGCGGGTGGCGACGAGGAGGCAGGCGTCCTCCAGGGACAGCACTCCGGCGACATGGGCGGCGGCGATCTCGCCGACCGAGTGGCCGAGCAGGACGTCGGGCCGCACCCCGAGGCTCTCCACGAGCCGGAAGAGGGCGACCTCGACGGCGAACAGCGCGGCCTGTGTGTAGGCGGTGCGGTCCAGCAGCCGTGCCTCGTCGGTGCCGGGCGCGGCGAACAGCACGTCGAGCAGCGGCCGTTCGAGGTGGGCGTCGAGGTGGGCGCAGACCTCGTCGAGGGCGTCGGCGAACGCGTCGTGCGTCGCGTACAGGCGGCGTCCGGTCTGCGGCTGCTGGGCGCCCTGTCCGGAGAAGAGGAAGGCGACCTTGCCGGTGCGGGCCCGGCCCGCGGTCAGCTGCGGGTGCTCGCGGCCCTCGGCGAGCGCGGTGAGCGCCTCGGTGAACGCGGCCGGGTCGCCGGCGACGACGGCGGCGCGGTCCTCGAGGTGGGCGCGGGTGGTGGCCAGCGACAGCGCGATGTCGGCCGGTGTCCCGGCGGGGTGCCGGCCGAGGTGGTCGAGGAGCCGTGCGGCCTGGTCGCGCAGGGCGGCCGCGCCGCGCGCCGACAGCAGCCAGGGCACCGCCGGGGCGGGGGTGCCGTCCCCCGCGGCCGTCCGCTCGCCCGCCGTGTCCGACGGTACGGCGGCCGCCGGGGCCCGGGTGCCGGACTGCCCGGCGTCCCGCGGCTCGGGCTCCTGGAGGATGACGTGGGCGTTGGTGCCGGAGACGCCGAAGGAGGAGACACCGGCGCGGCGCGGGCCCTCGCCGGGTGTCCAGGGCCGGTGCTCCTGCAGCAGGCGCACCGCGCCGGAGGACCAGTCGATGTGCGGGGAGGGGTGTTCGGCGTGCAGGGTGCGCGGCAGGACGCCGTGCCGCAGCGCCATCACCATCTTGATGACACCGGCGATGCCGGAGGCGGCCTGGGTGTGGCCGATGTTGGACTTGAGCGCGCCCAGCCACAGCGGCCGGTCCGCGGGCCGGTCCTGGCCGTAGACGGCGAGCAGCGCCTGCGCCTCGATGGGGTCGCCCAGTTTCGTGCCGGTGCCGTGCGCCTCGACGGCGTCCACGTCGGCCGGGGACAGTCCGGCGCCGGCCAGTGCCTGCCGGATGACCCGCTGCTGGGCGGGCCCGTTGGGGGCGGTCAGCCCGTTGGAGGCGCCGTCCTGGTTGACGGCCGAGCCGGCGACGACGGCGAGCACCGGGTGCCCGTTGCGGCGCGCGTCGGACAGCCGCTCCACGAGGACCAGGCCGACGCCCTCGGCCCAGCCGGCGCCGTCGGCCTCGGCCGCGAACGGCTTGCAGCGGCCGTCGGGCGACAGGGCGCGCTGCCGGCTGAACTCGACGAAGGTGTCGGGCGTGGAGATCACGGTGACACCGCCGGCGAGGGCGAGGTCGCACTCCCCCGTCCGCAGGGCCTGCACGGCGAGGTGCAGGGCGACCAGGGACGACGAGCAGGCCGTGTCGACGGTGACGGCCGGGCCCTCCAGGCCGAAGGTGTAGGCGATGCGGCCGGAGGCGACGCTGCTCGCGCTGCCGGTGGCCAGGTAGCCCTCCAGTTCCTCGGGGGCGCGGCGGGCGCGGGCCCCGTAGTCGTTGTAGTTGGAGCCGACGAAGACGCCGGTGCGGCTGCCGCGCACCCGGCCGGGGTCGATCCCGGCGCGTTCGAACGCCTCCCAGCCGGTCTCCAGCAGCAGCCGGTGCTGCGGGTCGATGGCGACGGCCTCGCGGGGCGAGATCCCGAAGAACGCCGGGTCGAAGTGGTCGGCGTCGTACAGGAACCCGCCGTGCCGCACGTAGGTGTGGCCCGGGCGGTCGGGGTCGGGGTCGTACAGGTTCTCCACGTCCCAGCCGCGGTTGTCGGGGAAGCCGGCGATGGCGTCGGTGCCGTCGTCGACGAGCCGCCACAGGTCCTCCGGGGAGCGGACGCCGCCGGGGAGGCGGCAGCTCATGCCGACGATGACGACGGGGTCGTCGTCGACGGAGCGGTGCGGCAGGGCCGTGAGCGCGCCGGGCGCGTCGTCCGCGCCGAAGAGTTCGGCGTCGAGGTGGGCGGCGAGCGCGGCCGCGGACGGGTGGTCGAAGGCCAGGGTGACCGGCAGCCGCAGTCCGGTGGCCTCGGCGAGCCGGTTGCGCAGTTCGACCGCGGTCAGCGACTCGAAGCCCAGGTCGCGGAAGGCGCGGCCGTCGGGTACGGCGTCGGGCCCGTCGTGGCCCAGGACGGCGGCGGCCTGCGCGCGGACCTCGGTGAGCAGCGCGGCCCGCCGTTCGGCCGGGACCAGGCCGGCCAGGCGCGCGAGCAGCGGCGGCCCGTCAAGGCCGTCGCGCTCCTTGTCGGCCTGCGACTGCGGGGCGGCGGCGCGTGCCTCGGGGAACTCGCGCAGCGCGGCGAAGGCCCGCGCCGTGATCAGTTTCCAGTCGACGTCGGCGACGATCAGGAACTGCTCGTCCTGGTCGAGGGCCTGCTGCAGCGCGGCCACCGCGAGTTCCGGGTCCATCGGCGGGACGCCGTCGCGGCGCAGCCGTTCGGCCATCCGCTCGTCGACCATGCCGCCTCCGGCCCAGGTGCCCCAGGCCACGGAGGTCGCCGGGAGGCCCTCGGCGCGCCGTCGGGCGGCGAGCGCGTCGAGGAAGGCGTTGGCCGCGGCGTAGCTGCCCTGTCCGGGGCCGCCGAGGGTGCCCGCCATCGAGGAGAACAGGACGAACGCGTCCAGGTCGAGGTGGCGGGTGGCCTCGTGCAGGACGAGCGCCGCGTCCGCCTTGGGGCGCAGCACGCCGTCGGCCCGCTGCGGGGTGAGGGCGTCGATGACGCCGTCGTCGATCACGCCGGCGGTGTGCACCACGGCGGTCAGCGGGCCGCCGCCGGGCAGGTCGTCCAGCAGCCGCCGTACGGCGTCCGCGTCGGAGACGTCGCACGCGACGACCGTGGCGGAGGCGCCCAGTCCGGCGAGTTCGGCGACGAGGTCGCCGGCTCCCGGCGCGTCGGCGCCGCGCCGGGAGGCGAGCACCAGGTGTTCGGCACCGGCACGGGCCAGCCAGTGCGCCACGTGCCGGCCCAGGCCGCCGGTGCCGCCGGTGACGAGCACCGTGCCGTGCGGGCGCCAGGACCCGTCCGGGCGCGGCCCCTGGCCGGCGCGGACGATCCTGCGCACGAACAGCCCGGAGGAACGCACCGCCACGTGGTCCTCGTCCAGGGTGCCGGACAGCGCGGCGACCAGTCCTCGGGCCGTCCGCCCGTCCAGGGTGTCGGGCAGGTCGACGAGACCGCCCCACCGCTGCGGATACTCCAGTCCGGCGATGCGGCCCAGCCCCCAGCTCATGGCCTGGACGGGGCTCTCCGGCACGTCGTTGCGGTGCACGGAGACCGCCCCGCGGGTGGCGCACCACAGGGGCGCGTCCACGCCGGCGTCGCCCAGCGCCTGCAGCAGCGCCGTCATCAGCACCAGGCCGGCCGGCAGCAGGCCGCCGTCCGCCCACGGCGACTCGTCCAGCGCCAGCAGCGACAGCACGCCGGCGACGGCGCCGTCCGCGGTGTGCTCCCGCACCAGGTCGGCCATCACCTCGCGTTCGGCCGCCCGGGAACCGACGACCATGGGGCGTACGCCGGCCGACCGCTCGTCCAGTGCCGCCAGCACCGCGCGCACGATGTCGTCGTCCGCGCGGCTCTCGGGCACGGCGACCAGCCAGGTCCCGTCCAGCGTGTCCGGCCCGGCCGGCCGGCCGGTGCGCGGCCGCCACACGACGCGGTAGCGCCAGCCGTCCAGCGTGGACCGGTTGAGCCGGTCGCGGCGCCACGACGACAGCGCGGGCACGACCTCGGTCAGCGGCCGTACGTCGTCCATGCCGAGCGTGCGCGCCAGCGCGTCGACGTCGCCGTTCTCCACGGAGGTCCAGAAACCGTCGTCGGACAGGTCCACGCCGCCCAACTGCACGTCCGTACCGGCGGTGTACGACTGCCTCGGCTCCAGCCAGTACCGCTGCCGCTGGAAGGCATAGGTCGGCAAGTCGACATGGCGCGGGCAGAGCCCGGCGAACACCGGGGTCCAGTCCACTTGCACCCCGCGCACCCACGCCTCGCCCAGCGAGGTGTAGAAGCGCTCCAGACCGCCCTGGCCGCGGCGCAGCGTGCCCACCACCACCGCCTCCGCGCCGGCCGCCTCAACCGTCTCGGCGACCGGAACGGTCAGCACCGGATGCGGACTGACCTCCACGAACGCCCCATAGCCCTGCTCCAGCAGGGCACGGACCGCACCCTCCAGCCCCACCCGCTGACGCAGGTTGGTGTACCAGTAGCCGGCATCCGTCAGCGCCGTGTCGATCCACTGCCCCGTCACCGTGGAGAAGAACGGAACCTCCGGAGTACGCGGCACAACCGGCGCCAGCACCTCGCGCAGCTCCGCCTCGATGGCCTCCACGTGCGCCGAGTGCGAGGCGTAGTCCACCTCCACCCGCCGCACCCGAACACCCTCGGCCTCGGCGAACACCACCAGCTCATCCAACGCGTCCGCGTCCCCCGACACGACCACCGAGGCGGGCCCGTTGACCGCCGCCACCGAAACCCGCCCCGCCCAGCGGTCCACCAGCTCCTCGGCGTCCGCACACGACAGCGCCACCGACACCATGCCGCCCCGCCCGGCCAGCGCGACGATCGCCCGGCTGCGCAACGCCACCACGCGTGCCGCGTCCTGCAGCGACAGCGCACCCGCCACACACGCCGCGGCGATCTCCCCCTGCGAATGCCCCACCACCGCAGCCGGCCGCACCCCGAACGACTCCCACACCGCCGCCAGCGACACCATCACCGCCCACAGCACCGGCTGCACCACATCCACCCGGTCCAACCCCGGAGCACCCTCCACACCGCGCACCACATCGACCAGCGACCACCCCACAAACGGAGCCAACGCCTCACCACACTGCGCGAACCGCTCCGCAAACACCGGAGAAGAATCCAGCAGCTCCACCGCCATACCCACCCACTGCGCCCCCTGACCCGGAAACACGAACACCGGCGACGGGTGGTCGCCGGGGCGCTGAGTGGCGCCTCGGACGAGACCGGGAACGGTGGTGCCGTCGGCCAGGGCACGGAGGTGGGCCAGGAACTGGTCGCGGTCGGTGCCGACGACGACGGCGCGCTCGTCCAGGGCGGCCCGGCCGGTGGCCAGGGTGTGGGCGACGTCCACAGGGTCCAGCTCACCGGACTCGACGTACTCCGCCAGCCGCTCGGCCTGGGCCCGCAGCGCCGCCTCGGAGCGGGCGGACACCAGCCACGGCACGACGGCACCCTCGTGCGCGGTGGCCGGCCGCTCGGGCGCCGCCTCCCGCTCGGGTTCCTCGAGGATGACGTGGGCGTTGGTGCCGCTGACTCCGAAGGAGGACACGCCCGCCCGGCGCGGCCGGTCGGCGGGCTCCCACGCACGGCTCTCGGAAAGGAGCTCGACGGCACCCGCTGACCAGTCCACGAACGGCGAGGGCTGCTCGGCGTGCAGCGTCGCCGGCAACACCCCGTGCCGCATCGCCTGCACCATCTTGATGACACCGGCCATACCCGAAGCGGCCTGCGTGTGACCGATGTTGGACTTCACCGACCCCAGCCACAACGGCCGCTCCGCGTCCCGCTCCTGCCCGTAGGTGGCCAGCAGCGCCTGCGCCTCGATCGGATCACCCAGCCTGGTCCCCGTACCGTGCGCCTCCACCACGTCCACATCCGCCGGCGACAACCCCGCATCCGCCAGCGCCGCCCGGATCACCCGCTGCTGAGACGGACCGTTGGGAGCCGTCAACCCGTTGGACGCACCATCCTGGTTGATCGCCGAACCCCGGACCACGGCCAGCACCCGATGGCCGTTGCGGCGCGCGTCCGACAACCGCTCCAACAGAATGACACCCACTCCCTCGGCCATGCCCATGCCGTCGGCGTCCGCGCCGAAGGCCTTGCAGCGGCCGTCCCGGGCCAGGCCCCGCTGCCGGCTGAAGCCGACCAGGCCGATGGGTTCGCCCATCACCGCGGCGCCGCCGGCCAGGGCCAGGTCGCACTCGCCGGAACGCAGGGAGCGTACGGCGAGGTGGAGGGCCACCAGGGCGGAGGAGCAGCCGGTGTCGAGGGTCACTGCGGGGCCTTCGAGGCCGAGCGTGTAGGAGACGCGTCCGGAGGCGATGCTGGTGACCGTCCCGGTGATCAGATGGCCCTCGACGCTTTCGGGCACCTCGGCGCCGGTGCCGTATCCCTGGTGGGAGACGCCGAAGAAGACGCCGGTGGAGCTGCCGTGCAGGGCGTCGGGTGCGATGTCGGCCCGTTCGAAGACCTCCCAGCTGGTCTCCAGCAGCAGGCGCTGCTGCGGGTCCATGGCGGTCGCCTCGCGCGGGGAGATGCCGAAGAAGCCGGCGTCGAACTCGGCCGCGTCGTGGAGGAACCCGCCTTCACGGGCGTAGGTGGTGCCGGTGCGGTCCGGGTCGGGGTCGTACAGGTTCTCCAGGTCCCAGCCGCGGTCGGTGGGCAGTCCGGAGATCGCGTCGGCGCCTTCCGCGATCAGCTGCCAGAACTCCTCCGGGGAGGTCACCCCGCCGGGGAAGCGGCAGCCCATGGCGACGACGGCGACCGGTTCGCGATCGGTCGCGGGGGCCGCCGGGGCGGGGACGGCGGGCGGATGCTCGGCGGGTGCCGCGTCGTCGGTCAGGAGGGTGCGCAGGTGACGCACCAGGTCGCGGACGGTGGGGTGGTCGAAGACGGTCGTCGCCGGGAGGGCGAGGCCGGTGGCGGCGTTGAGGCGGTTGCGCAGGTCGACTGCGGTCAGCGAGTCGAAGCCCAGCTCGCGGAAGGCCCGGGTGGCGGGGATGTCGCCGGGGTCCGTGTAGCCGAGGGCGCCCGCCACCTCGACGCGGACCAGGTCGGACAGCCTGCGGTCGCGCTCGGTGCCGGACAGGGCCGCCAGTTCGGCGCGCAGCGTCTCCGCGCGGCTCGCGGCGCCCTCCGTGGCGGCCTCGTGGGCCTTCATCACCTCGGCGACCTCGGGCACCTCGTGCAGCAGCGGCCGGGGGTGCGCGGCCGTGAACACCGGCACGAACCGTTCCCAGTCGACGTCGGCGACGGCGAGGAACGTCTCGTCGTGCTCCAGCGCCTGCTGCAGCCCGGTGACCGCCAGCCGCGCGTCCATGAACGGGATGCCCCGCCACTTCAGTTGCTCACGCACGATGTTGACGGCCATGCCGCCGCCCTCGGGGTTCCAGATGCCCCACGCGATCGACGTGCCCGTCAGGCCGCGGGCGCGCCGGTGCTCGGCGAGGGCGTCGACGTAGGCGTTGGAGGCGGAGTAGGCGCCGTGGTCGCCGCTGCCCCAGGTGCCGGCGACCGACGAGTACAGCACGAACGCGTCCAGGTCGGCGCGGTCGAACAGCGCGTCGAGGTGTGCGGCGCCGAGCAGCTTGGCGCGCGTGCCCTCGGCGAAATAGCCGAGGTCGGTGTCGGCGAGCGGTGCCAGCAGACCGACGCCGGCGGTGTGCACGACGGAGCGGATGGCGGACCCGTCGGCCTCGACCTCCCGTACGAGCCGGGTCAGGGCCTCCCGGTCGGCCACGTCGCACGCGGCGACGGTCACCCGGCAGCCCAGGGCGGTCAGTTCCGCGCGCAGTTCGGCCGCGCCGGGTGCGTCGGGACCGTGGCGGCTGGTGAGGACCAGGTGCTCCGCGCCGTGCCGGGCGAGGAACCGCGCGGCGTGCGCGCCGAGGCCCCCGGTGCCGCCGGTGACCAGTGCGGCGCCGCTCGTGCGCCAGGGCCGCGGTGCCTGGCGCCCCGCCAGCGGCGCGCGGAGCAGACGGCGTACGTACGTCCCCGACGCGCGCACCGCGACCTGGTCCTCGTCCCCGCCCGCGCCCAGTACGGCGACGAGCGCGCTCGCCGTCCTCGCGTCGAGCGCGCCGGGCAGGTCGACGAGTCCGCCCCACAGCCGGGGCTGTTCGAGGGCGACGACCCGGCCCAGGCCCCACAGGGCGGCCTGCAAGGGGTTGTGGACCTCGTCGCCCGGGGTCCCGGTGGTGACGGCCTCACTGGTCAGGAACCACAGCCGTACGCCGTCGAGGCCCGCGTCCAGCATGCCCTGGAGCAGCGCGACCGACGTGGTCAGGCCGACGGTGGGCCCTGCGTGCGCGGGTGCGGGGCGCGTGTCGAGGGCGAGCAGGGAGACGACGCCGCTGAGCGAGGTCACCTCGTCCGTGAGCCGCCGGGCGACGGCCGCGCGGTCGACCTCTCCCTCCCCCATCACGAACGGCACGACGTGCGCGCCCGCTTCACCGAGCGCGGCGGCGGTGGCGGTGACGAGACCGTGGTCCTGGTGGCCTTCGGGGACGGCGAGGAGCCAGGTGCCGTCCAGGCGCGCGGCCGTGGGTGGGCTTGCCGGGCGCCACACGATCCGGTAGCGCCAGCGGTCGAGGGTGGCCCGCTCGCTGCGGCCACGACGCCAGGCCGACAACGCCGGCACCACCCCCTCCAGCACACCCGCGTCCGCCACCCCCAGCGTGCGCGCCAGACCCTCCCGGTCCTGCGCCTCCACCGTCCGCCAGAACTCCGCCTCCACCGGATCGGCCACCACCGGCTGCGGCTTCGACGCCTCCAGCCAGTAGCGCTGCCGCTGGAAGGCATAGGTCGGCAAGTCGACATGGCGCGGGGAGAGCCCGGCGAACACCGGCGACCAGTCCACCTGCACCCCGCGCACCCACGCCTCGCCCAGCGAAGTGTAGAAGCGCTCCAGACCGCCCTGGCCGCGGCGCAGCGTGCCCACCACCACCGCCTCCGCCCCGGCCGCCTCAACCGTCTCGGCGACCGGAACGGTCAGCACCGGATGCGGACTGACCTCCACGAACGCCCCATAGCCCTGCTCCAGCAGGGCACGGACCGCACCCTCCAGCCGCACCCGCTGACGCAGGTTGGTGTACCAGTAGCCGGCATCCGTCAGCGCCGTGTCGATCCACTCCCCCGTCACCGTGGAGAAGAACGCCACCCGCGGAACCTGCGGCCGGACCGGGGCCAGCACCTCACGCAGCTCCGCCTCGATCGCCTCCACGTGCGCCGAGTGCGAGGCGTAGTCCACCTCCACCCGCCGCACCCGAACACCCTCGGCCTCGGCCACCGCCACCAGCTCATCCAGCGCGTCCGCGTCCCCCGAGACCACCACCGAGGCCGGCCCGTTGACCGCCGCCACCGAAACCCGGCCCGCCCAGCGCGCCACCAGCTCCTCGGCATCCGCACACGACAACGCCACCGACACCATGCCACCCCGCCCGGCGATCCCCACGATCGCCCGACTGCGCAGCGCCACCACGCGTGCCGCGTCCTGCAGCGACAACGCACCCGCCACACACGCCGCGGCGATCTCACCCTGTGAGTGGCCCACCACGGCCGCGGGCCGCACCCCGAACGACTCCCACAGCGCCGCCAGCGACACCATCACCGCCCACAGCACCGGCTGCACCACATCCACCCGGTCCAACGAGGGCGCGTCCGGCCGGCCGCGCACCACATCGACCAGCGACCACTCCACGAACGGAGCCAACGCCTCACCACACTGCGCGAACCGCTCCGCGAACACCGGAGAGGAATCCAACAGCTCCACCGCCATCCCCACCCACTGCGCCCCCTGACCCGGGAACACGAAGACGGTGTCGACGGCTTCGCCGGGGTTCTCGGTCAGGCCGCGTGCGGTGGAGTGGGGACGTTCACCGCGTGCGAGGGCCTTGAGGGCGGTGAGGAGCTGGTCGCGGTCGGCGCCGACGACGACGGCGCGTTCGTCCAGGGCGGCCCGGCCGGTGGCCAGGGTGTGGGCGACGTCCACGGGGTCCAGCTCACCGGACTCGACGTACTCCGCCAGCCGCTCGGCCTGGGCCCGCAGCGCCGCCTCGGAGCGGGCGGACACCAGCCACGGCACGACGGCACCCTCGTGCGCGGTGCCGGTGGTGTCGTCGTCCGGGGTTTCCTCCTGCGGTGCCTGTTCGAGGATGACGTGGGCGTTGGTGCCGCTGCCGCCGAAGGAGGACACGCCGGCGCGGCGGGGCCGGTCAGTGTCGGGCCAGGTGACGGGATCGGTCAGGAGGCGCAATGCTCCGGAGGTCCAGTCGACGTGGGGGGTGGGCTGCTCGGCGTGCAGGCTCCTGGGGAGGACTCCGTGCCGGAGGGCCTGCACCATCTTGATGACACCGGCGATGCCCGAAGCGGCCTGGGTGTGGCCGATGTTGGACTTCACCGACCCCAGCCACAGGGGCCGCTCCCCGGGCCGGTCCTGGCCGTAGGCAGCGATCAGCGCCTGCGCCTCGATCGGGTCACCCAGCTTGGTGCCCGTGCCGTGCGCCTCCACCACGTCCACATCGGCCGGCGACAGCCCCGCGTCCGCCAGCGCGGCACGGATCACCCGCTGCTGGGACGGACCGTTGGGAGCCGTCAACCCGTTGGACGCACCGTCCTGGTTGATCGCCGAACCCCGCACCACCGCCAGCACCCGGTGCCCGTTGCGACGCGCGTCCGACAGACGCTCCAGCAGGACGACACCCACGCCCTCGCCCCAGCCGGTGCCGTCGGCGTCGGCGGAGAACGGCTTGCAGCGGCCGTCCGCGGCGAGTCCGCGCTGGCGGCTGAACTCCACGAAGTTGCGGGTGGTGGCCATGACGGTGGCGCCGCCGGCGATCGCGAGGGAGCACTCGCCGGAACGCAGGGACCGTACCGCCATGTGCAGGGCGACGAGCGACGACGAGCACATGGTGTCGAGGCTGACCGCGGGGCCCTCGAAGCCGAAGCTGTAGGAGATGCGGCCGGAGAGGACGGCCGCGGAGCCACCGGTGAGGAGGTGGCCCTCGACTCCGTCGGGGGCGCCGGTGCCGTCGACGGCGTAACCCTGGTTGCTGGAGCCGACGAAGACGCCGGTGGCGCTGCCCCGCAGGGTGGTCGGGTCGATGCCGGCGCGTTCGAAGACCTCCCAGGTGGTCTCCAGCAGCAGGCGCTGCTGCGGGTCCATGGCGGTCGCCTCGCGCGGGGAGATCTCGAAAAAGCCGGCGTCGAACTCGGCCGCGTCGTGGAGGAACGCGCCCTCCCGCACGTAGCTGGTGCCGCTGCGGTCGGGGTCCGGGTCGTAGAGGGCGTCGAGGTCCCAGCCGCGGTCGGTGGGGAAGTCGCCGACGGCGTCGGTGCCGTCGAGGACGAGGCGCCACAGGTCCTCGGGGGACCGGACGCCGCCCGGCATGCGGCAGGCCGTTGCCACGACGGCGATGGGCTCGTGCTCGCGGGTCTCCAGCTCGGCGAGCCTGCGGCGGGTCTGCCGCAGGTCCGTCGTGACCCGCTTGAGGTAGTCGCGGAGCTTGTCCTCGGTGTTGTCCGTGTGTGCCATGGCAAGGCCAGCCCTTCGAGAATCGGGACTCGTGGATGGGGGCCGGGGGCCCGGGGCCGGGGGGCCGCTCAGGAGATCCCGAGTTCCCTGTCGATCAGGTCGAACATGTCCTGGTCGGACGCGTCCGCCAGGTCCTCGTCGACGGCCGCTTCGTTCGGTTCGTCGGTGTGCGCCCAGTCGTCGAGCAGGGCGCGCAGTGCGTCGGTGAGGGCCCGCCGCTCGGCGGGGCCGTCCGCGCCGTCGTACGCGGCCCGTACCTGGGCCAGGGCGGGGTGTGCCTCGCCCGCCGTGTCGCCCGGGGGCGGCAGGAGTTCGACGGCCAGGTGGTCGGCGAGGGCGTTGGGGGTGGGGTGGTCGAAGACGACGGTGGCGGGGAGCCGGGTGCCGAGGGCGGCGCCGAGCCGGTTGCGCAGCTCGACGGCGGTGAGCGAGTCGAAGCCCAGCTCGCGGAAGGCCCGCCCCGGCTTCACGCGCTCGCCGGGGCCGTGGCCCAGGACGGCACCCACGTGGTCACCGATCAGGTCCACCAGCCGGCGCCGGCGCTTGTCCCCGGGCAGCTCGGCCAGCTCCCGCACCAGGGCCGGGGTCGTGTGCTCCGCTTCCTCGCCGTCGGTGCCCGCGCGCTGCGCGGCCCGCAGCTCCCGCACTTCGGGCACCTCGTCGATCAGGGGCCGGTACTCGTGGGCGCAGTACGCGGGCAGGAAGCGATCCCAGTGGATGTCGGCGACGACGAGCGTCGACTCGTCGGCGGCGACCGCCTCACGCAGTGCGCGCACGGCGAGTTCGGGGTCCATCGCCGGCACACCCCGCCGCAGCAGCTGCCCGCCGACCTCCTCGTCCACCATGCCGCCGCCGGCCCAGGCACCCCAGGCGATCGAGGTACCGGGCAGGCCGAGGGCCCGGCGCCGTTCCACGAGGGCGTCCAGGTGGGCGTTGGCGGCGGCGTACGGGGCCTGCCCGCCGTTGCCCCACACGCCGGCGCCGGAGGAGAACACGACGAACGCCTCCAGCGGACGGTCGGCGAGCAGCCCCTCCAGGTGCTGTGCGCCGGCCACCTTGCCGTGCATCACGGCGACCGTGTCCTGCGGCGTGAGCTCGGTGACGGGCCGGGCCCGCTGCACGGCGCCGGCCGTGTGCACCACGGCCGTCAGCGGCAGCTCGTCCGGCACCCCGGCCAGCAGTGCGGCCAGCGCCTCGCGGTCGGTGATGTCGCAGCCGGCCACCGTCACGCGGCAGCCGTGCGCGGTGAGTTCGCGTTCCAGTTCCGCCGCGCCGGGCGCCTCGGTCCCGCGCCTGCTGACGAGCAGGAGGTGCTCGGCACCGTCCCTGGCGAGGGCGCGCGCGACGTGCGCGCCGAGGGCACCGGTGCCGCCGGTGACGAGCACGGTGCCACGCGGCCGCCACAGTGCGGCCGGGTCCGCGGACGCGCCGAGCGGCGCACGGACCATGCGCCGGACCCGGACGCCGTCCCGGCGCACGGCGTACTCGGTCTCCCGGCCCCTCGCGTCCGCCCCGGCGCCCGTCAGCAGCGCCGGAAGGTGGCGTACGGCGTCGGAGGCGTCCTCGGCAGGCAGGTCGATCAGGCCTCCGTAGCGCTCCGGGTCGTCGAGCCCCACGACGCGGGTCAGGCCCCACACCGCGGCCTGTGCCGGGTTCGGTGGCGCGTCGCCCTCCGCGGCCGCCACGGCGTTCCGTGTCAGGCACCACAGCCGCCCCGCCAGCCCGGCGTCGTCCAGCGCCTGCGCCAGCGCCAGCGAACCGAGCACGCCGTACGACACGCCCGAACCGTGTTCGTCGGCACGGTCGTTCCACGCCAGCAGGGAGACGACACCGGCGGGCCGCTCCACCGACGGCATCTCGGCGAGCAGCCGCTTGGCGAGGTCGGCGCGGTCCACGGAGTCCGGCACGTCGCAGCGCACGACCCGGGCCCCGGCCTGTTCCAGGGCATCCCGCACGGCCCGGGCAAGAGCGTCGTCGGTGTGGTGTTGGGGGACTGCGAGGAGCCAGGTGCCCTCCAGGCGTGCGGCCGCGGGTGTGCCCGCCGGGCGCCAGACGATCCGGTAGCGCCAGCGGTCGAGGGTGGCCCGCTCGCTGCGGCCACGGCGCCAGGCCGACAACGCCGGCACCACACCCTCCAGCACGCCGGCATCGGCCACCCCCAGCGTGCGCGCCAGACCCTCCCGGTCCTGCGCCTCCACCGTGCGCCAGAACTCCGCCTCCACCGGATCGGCCACACCCGGCCGGGACTTCGGCACCTCCAGCCAGTACCGCTGCCGCTGGAAGGCATAGGTCGGCACATCCACCCGCCGCGGGCAGAGCCCGGCGAACACCGGGGTCCAGTCCACCTGCACCCCGCGCACCCACGCCTCGCCCAGCGAGGTGTAGAAGCGCTCCAGACCGCCCTGGCCGCGGCGCAGCGTGCCCACCACCACCGCCTCCGCCCCTACCGCCTCAACCGTCTCGGCGACCGGAACCGTCAGCACCGGATGCGGACTGACCTCCACGAACGCCCCGTAGCCCTGCTCCAGCAAGGCACGGACCGCACCCTCCAGCCCCACCCGCTGACGCAGGTTGGTGTACCAGTAGCCGGCGTCCGTCAGCGCCGTGTCGATCCACTGCCCCGTCACCGTGGAGAAGAACGGCACCCGCGGGACCTGCGGCCGGACCGGGGCCAGCACCTCACGCAGCTCCGCCTCGATCGCCTCCACGTGCGCCGAGTGCGAGGCGTAGTCCACCTCCACCCGCCGCACCCGAACACCCTCGGCCTCGGCGAACACCACCAGCTCATCCAACGCGTCCGCATCCCCCGAGACGACCACCGAGGCCGGCCCGTTGACCGCCGCCACCGAAACCCGCCCCGCCCAGCGGTCCACCAGCTCCTCGGCGTCCGCACACGACAGCGCCACCGACACCATGCCGCCCCGCCCGGCGATCCCCACGATCGCCCGGCTGCGCAGCGCCACCACGCGTGCCGCGTCCTGCAGCGACAGCGCACCCGCCACACACGCCGCGGCGATCTCCCCCTGCGAATGCCCCACCACCGCAGCCGGCCGCACCCCGAACGACTCCCACACCGCCGCCAGCGACACCATCACCGCCCACAGCACCGGCTGCACCACATCCACCCGCTCCAGCCCCGGAGCACCCTCCACACCCCGCACCACATCGACCAGCGACCACCCCACAAACGGAGCCAACGCCTCACCACACTGCGCGAACCGCTCCGCGAACACCGGAGAAGAATCCAGCAGCTCCACCGCCATCCCCACCCACTGCGCCCCCTGACCCGGAAACACGAACACCGGCGACACGGATGAGGCACCGGTGACGGACCCGGTGGCGACGGTGTCGGTGCCGATGAGCAGGGCCCGGTGCTCGAAGAGTGCACGGCCCTGCAGGAGGGACCAGCCCACGTCGACGGGGTGGTCGTCGCTGTCGCTGAGGTGCGCGAGCAGGCGGGTTATCTGCTGCTCCAGGGCCTGTTCCGACCGGGCGGACACGGTCAGCGGAACGATCGTACGGTCGGCGTCGGGTCGTTCGACCGACGCGGTGGGCGCGGCGCTGTCGTCCTGGGGTTCTTCGAGGATGACGTGGGCGTTGGTGCCGCTGATGCCGAAGGAGGACACGCCCGCCCGGCGCGGCCGGTCGGCGGGCTCCCACGCACGGCTCTCGGAAAGGAGCTCGACGGCACCCGCTGACCAGTCCACGAACGGCGAGGGCTGCTCGGCGTGCAGCGACCTGGGCAGCACACCGTGCCGCATCGCCTGCACCATCTTGATGACACCGGCCATACCCGAAGCGGCCTGCGTGTGACCGATGTTGGACTTCACCGACCCCAGCCACAACGGCCGCTCCGCGTCCCGCTCCTGCCCGTAGGTGGCCAGCAGCGCCTGCGCCTCGATCGGATCACCCAGCCGGGTGCCGGTGCCGTGCGCCTCCACCGCGTCCACATCCGCCGGCGACAACCCCGCATCCGCCAGCGCCGCCCGGATCACCCGCTGCTGAGACGGACCGTTGGGAGCCGTCAACCCGTTGGACGCACCGTCCTGGTTGATGGCCGAACCCCGGACCACGGCCAGCACCCGGTGCCCGTTGCGACGCGCGTCCGACAACCGCTCCAGCAGGACGACACCCACCCCCTCGGACAGGGCGAAGCCGTCGGCGTCCGCGGAGAACGGCTTGCACCGGCCGTCGGGGGCGAGGGCCCGCTGCCGGCTGAACGCGATGAACGGTCCCGGTCCGGACATCACCGTCGCGGCCGCCGCGAGAGCCAGGTCGCACTCGCCGGCGCGCAGGGCGCGTACGGCCATGTGCAGGGCGACCAGGGAGGACGAGCAGGCCGTGTCGACGGTCACCGCGGGGCCCTCCAGGCCCAGGGCGTAGGCGATGCGGCCGGAGGCCACGCTCGCGGCGGCGCCGGTGGCGAGATAGCCCTCGGTCTCTGCGGCGGCGGCGCGGAGGCGGGCGGCGTGCTCCATGTCGCTCAGGCCCACGTAGACGCCGGTGGTGCTGCCGCGCAGCCCGCGCGGGTCGATCCCGGCGCGCTCCAGCGTCTCCCAGCTGGTCTCCAGCAGCAGCCGCTGCTGCGGGTCCATGGCGGTCGCCTCGCGGGGGGAGATGCCGAAGAAGGCGGCGTCGAACTCGGCGGCGTCGGAGAGGAATCCGCTCTCGCGCACGTAGCTGGTGCCGGTGCGCTCGGGGTCCGGATCGTAGAGGGCGTCGAGGTCCCAGCCCCGGTCGGCGGGGAAGGCGGAGATCGCGTCGGTGTCCTCCCGCACGAGCCGCCACAGGTCCTCGGGGGACCGGACGCCGCCGGGGAAGCGGCAGCCCATCGCCACGACGGCGATCGGATCGTCCGCGGGGGCCGGGCCGGACGCGGCCGCCGCCGGGCGCGCGTCGGTGGTGTCCGTGGTGCCGGCGCCCGTTCCGGTGCCGAACGCCAGCTCACCGACGTGGGCGGCCAGCGCGACCACGCTGGGGTGGTCGAAGACGACCGTCGTGGGCAGGCGCAGACCGGTGGCCCGGTTCAGCCGGTTGCGCAGCTCGACGGCGGTGAGGCTGTCGAAGCCCAGTTCCTTGAAGGCGACTTCGGCGTCGACGGCGTCCGCCCCGCCGTGGCCGAGGACCGCGGCGACGTGCTCACCGACCAGGCGCTGCAGTGCCGTACGGCGCCGGTCGGCCGGCAGTTCCGCCAGTTCGCGCAGTGCGGTGGGCGGCGCCTCGGTGCCCTCGGCTCCGCCCGGTGCGGAGGCCTGCGCCGGCTGGGCTTCCGGGAGCTCCGCGAGGAGGCGGCTGGGGCGCACCGAGGTGAACACGTCGGCGAAGCGGGACCAGTCGACGTCGGCCAGCACGATGACGGTCTCGTCGTGGTCCAGCGCCTGCTGGAGTCCGGCGACCGCGGTGTCGGGGTCGATGACCGGGACGCCCCGGCGCCGCAGGTCCGCCTGGACCGACTCGGCGATCATGCCGCCACCGGCCCACGGCCCCCAGGCGACCGACAGCACCGGCCTCCCCTCGGCGCGGCGCTGTTCCGCGCGCGCGTCGAGGATCGCGTTCGCGGCGGCGTACGCACCGTGGTCGGCCACGCCCCAGGTCCCGGAGATGGACGAGAAGTAGATCACCGCGTCCAGCTGCTCGGGGTCCAGCAGGGCGTCGAGGTGGTCCGCGCCGAGCACCTTGCCGGCGAGCGTGGACGCGAGGTCGTGGACGCCGGCGTCGGCGAGGGACCCGAGCGCGCTGACCCCGGCCGCGTGCAGCACGGCCCGCACCGGCGGCACACCGTCCTCCTCCAGGGTGCGCAGCAGGGCGGCCACGCCGTCGCGGTCGGCCATGTCGCAGGCGGCGACCGTGACCCTGACGCCGTACGACTCCAGTTCACCGCCCAGGTCCGCCACCCCGGGGGTGTCGGCGCCGCGCCGTCCGGTGAGCACGATGTGCTCCGCGCCGTTGCGGGCCAGCCAGCGCGCCATCCGTGCCCCGAGTGCTCCGGTGCCGCCGGTCACCAGGACGGTGCCGCGCGGCCTCCAGGTGCGGGCCGCGCGGGCCGTACGCAGCGGAGCCCGCACGAGCCTCCGTCCGAGGACCGCCCCGCCGCGCACCGCGACCTGGTCCTCCGCTCCGTCTCCGGCCAGGACGTCCACCAGCGCGCGGAGGTCGTGCTCGTCCGCGTCGCCCGGCAGGTCGGCCAGCCCGCCCCAGCGCCGCGGGAACTCCAGGGCGGCGCCCCTGCCCATGCCCCAGACGCCGGCCTGGACGGGCGCGTCCGGGGCCCCGTCGACACCGACCGCGCCCCGGGTGACGCACCACAGGGGTGCCTCGACCTCGGCATCGCCGAGTGCCTGCACCAGGGCGAGGGTGGCGGCCAGCCCGCACGGGACCGACGGCTGGTCGGGGCGCGGCTGCTCGTCCGGACCGAGCAGTGACACCACCCTGTCGACCGGCTCCGCGCCGGTCACCGTGCGCAGCGACCGGGCCAGGGCCTCACGATCGACGGTGCGTGTGTCGAGCGGGAGGAGCCTGACGTTCGCTCCACGCCCGGTCAGCGTGGTGACGATGCCGCGGACGGTGTCGTCGTCGGTGTGGTGTTGGGGGACGGCGAGGAGCCAGGTGCCCTCCAGGCGGGTGGCCGCGGGTGTGCCCGCCGGGCGCCAGACGATCCGGTAGCGCCAGCGGTCGAGGGTGGCCCGCTCGGTGCGGCCACGGCGCCAGGCCGACAACGCCGGCACCACACCCTCCAGCACGCCGGCATCGGCCACCCCCAGCGTGCGCGCCAGCCCCTCCCGGTCCTGCGCCTCCACCGTGCGCCAGAACTCCGCCTCCACCGGATCGGCCACACCCGGCCGGGACTTCGGCACCTCCAGCCAGTACCGCTGCCGCTGGAAGGCATAGGTCGGCACATCCACCCGCCGCGGGCAGAGCCCGGCGAACACCGGGGTCCAGTCCACCTGCACCCCGCGCACCCACGCCTCGCCCAGCGAGGTGTAGAAGCGCTCCAGACCGCCCTGGCCGCGGCGCAGCGTGCCCACCACCACCGCCTCCGCCCCGGCCGCCTCAACCGTCTCGGCGACCGGAACCGTCAGCACCGGATGCGGACTGACCTCCACGAACGCCCCGTAGCCCTGCTCCAGCAGGGCACGGACCGCACCCTCCAGCCCCACCCGCTGACGCAGGTTGGTGTACCAGTAGCCGGCGTCCGTCAGCGCCGTGTCGATCCACTGCCCCGTCACCGTGGAGAAGAACGGAACCTCCGGAGTACGCGGCACAACCGGCGCCAGCACCTCGCGCAGCTCCGCCTCGATCGCCTCCACGTGCGCCGAGTGCGAGGCGTAGTCCACCTCCACCCGCCGCACCCGAACACCCTCGGCCTCGGCGAACACCACCAGCTCATCCAACGCGTCCGCATCCCCCGACACGACCACCGAGGCCGGCCCATTGACCGCCGCCACCGAAACCCGCCCCGCCCAGCGGTCCACCAGCTCCTCGGCGTCCGCACACGACAGCGCCACCGACACCATGCCGCCCCGCCCGGCCAGCGCGACGATCGCCCGGCTGCGCAGCGCCACCACGCGTGCCGCGTCCTGCAGCGACAGCGCACCCGCCACACACGCCGCGGCGATCTCCCCCTGCGAATGCCCCACCACCGCAGCCGGCCGCACCCCGAACGACTCCCACAGCGCCGCCAGCGACACCATCACCGCCCACAGCACCGGCTGCACCACATCCACCCGCTCCAGCCCCGGAGCACCCTCCACACCCCGCACCACATCGACCAGCGACCACCCCACAAACGGAGCCAACGCCTCACCACACTGCGCGAACCGCTCCGCAAACACCGGAGAAGAATCCAGCAGCTCCACCGCCATCCCCACCCACTGCGCCCCCTGACCCGGAAACACGAACACCGGCGACACCGGCGACGAAGGCGCGATGCCGGTCACGGACGGCTCGTCGAGCCCGGCGACCAAGGTGGCGAGGTCGGATCCGACGGCCACGCAGCGGTGCTCGAAGCCGGTCCGGCCCGTCGCCAAGGACCAAGCCATGTCGACCGGCGACGGCGTCTGCTCCGCGGCGAACGCGGCGATGCGGCCGCACTGTTCGGCCAGCGCGGCGGGCGTACGGGCGGAGACGGGCAGGGGCACCACGACACCGCCGGCAGGGGTGTCCGAGGCGGTTCCCGCCGTCCCGGTGGCGGGCGGTTCTTCGAGGATGACGTGGGCGTTGGTGCCGCTGATGCCGAAGGAGGACACGCCCGCCCGGCGCGGCCGGTCGGCGGGCTCCCACGCACGGCTCTCGGAAAGGAGCTCGACGGCACCCGCTGACCAGTCCACGAACGGCGAGGGCTGCTCGGCGTGCAGCGACCTGGGCAGCACACCGTGCCGCATCGCCTGCACCATCTTGATGACACCGGCGACTCCGGCGGCGGCCTGGGTGTGGCCGATGTTGGACTTCACCGACCCCAGCCACAACGGCCGCTCTCCGGGCCGGTCCTGACCGTACGCCGCCAGCAGCGCCTGCGCCTCGATCGGATCACCCAGCCTGGTGCCGGTGCCGTGCGCCTCCACCGCGTCCACATCCGCCGGGGACAGACCCGCGTCCGCCAGCGCCGCCCGGATGACGCGCTGCTGGGACAGGCCGTTGGGAGCCGTCAACCCGTTGGACGCACCGTCCTGGTTGATGGCCGAACCCCGGACCACGGCCAGCACCCGGTGCCCGTTGCGGCGCGCGTCCGACAACCGCTCCAGCAGGACGACGCCCACGCCTTCGGCCCAGGCGGTGCCGTCGGCGTCGGCGGAGAACGGCTTGCACCGGCCGTCCGCGGCCAGCCCGCGCTGGCGGCTGAACTCCACGAACATGCCGGGTGTGGCCATGACGGTGACGCCGCCGGCGAAGGCGAGGGAGCACTCGCCGGAACGCAGGGACCGTACCGCCATGTGCAGGGCGACCAGGGAGGACGAGCAGGCCGTGTCGACGGTCACCGCGGGGCCCTCCAGGCCCAGGGCGTAGGCGATGCGGCCGGAGGCGACGCTGGTGCTGGTGCCGGTGAGGACGTGGCCCTCGACGGTGTCCGGGGCCTCGTGCAGGCGGGGGCCGTAGTCGGAGGCCGTGGCGCCGATGAAGACGCCGGTGTCGGTGGAGTGCAGGTCGCGCGGGTCGAGGCCGGCCCGCTCGGCCGCCTCCCAGGCGGTCTCCAGCAGCAGGCGCTGCTGCGGGTCCATGGCGGTCGCCTCGCGCGGGGAGATGCCGAAGAAGGCGGCGTCGAACTCGGCGGCATCGGGGAGGAATCCGCCGCGGCGGACGTAGGTGGTGCCGGTACGTTCGGGGTCCGGGTCGTGGAGCGCGTCGAGGTCCCAGCCGCGGTCGGCGGGGAAGTCCGTCAGCGTGTCCGTCCCGTCCTGTACGACGCGCCACAGGTCCTCGGGCGAGCGGATCCCGCCGGGGAAGCGGCAGGCCATGGCGACCACGGCGACGGGGTCGGCGTCGTCGGCGGCGCGCGGTCCGGTCGCGGCCGGGGCGGAGGCGGTGCCGTCGCGGAGGGCTGTGAGGTGGCGGGCCAGGCGGTGCGGGGTGGGGTGCTCGTAGACGGCGGTGGTGGGCAGGGGCAGGCCGGTGGCGGCGCTGAGGCGGTCGCGCAGCTCGACGGCGGTGACGGAGTCGAAGCCGAGTTCCTTGAAGGAGCGCGCGGGGTCGACGGCGTCGGCGCCGGGGTGGCCGAGGATCACCGCGGCCTGGTCGCGGACCAGGCGCAGGGTGTCGTCGAGGGTGACGGCGGGGCGGGGCGCCACGGGGTCCGCAGCCGCCCCGGAGGCGTCCACCGCGGAGGCGTCCACCACGGGGGCGGGGGCGCCGGCGGTGGTGCTGATCCAGTGGCGGCGGCGCTGGAAGGCGTACGTGGGGAGTTCGACCCTGCGCGGGTGGTGGGGCGTGAACGCCGGGGTCCAGTCGATGTCGGCGCCGTGGCTCCACAGGCTGCCGAGCGAGGTGTAGAGGCGGGCGAGTCCGCCTTCGCCGCGGCGCAGGGTGCCGGTGACGACGGCCGTCCCGCGGGGGGCGGCGTCCTCGACGGTGGCCTGGACCGGCACGGTCAGCACGGGGTGGGGGCTGACTTCGACGAAGGCGCCGTGGCCGGCGGCGACGAGGGAGCGGACGGCGTCTTCGAGGAGGACGGGGCGGCGCAGGTTGGTGTACCAGTAGGCGGCGTCCGTGAGCGCCGTGTCGATCCACTCCCCGGTGACCGTGGACAGGAACGGCACCCGCGGCACCTGCGGCCGGACCGGGGCGAGGACGTCGAGCAGTTCGGCCTCGATCGCCTCGACGTGCGCGGAGTGGGAGGCGTAGTCCACCTCGACCCGCCGCGCCCGGACGCCCTCGGCCTCCGCCTGGCGCACGAGCTCCTCCAGCGCGTCGGCGTCTCCCGAGACGACGACGGAGGCGGGCCCGTTGACCGCCGCCACCGAGATCCGGCCGTCCCAGCGGGCGGCCAGCTCCTCGGCGTCCGTCCGCGACAGCGCCACCGACACCATGCCGCCCCGCCCGGCCAGCGCGACGATCGCCCGGCTGCGCAACGCCACCACCCGCGCCGCGTCCTGCAGCGACAGCGCACCCGCCACACACGCCGCGGCGATCTCCCCCTGCGAATGCCCCACCACCGCAGCCGGCCGCACCCCGAACGACTCCCACAACGCCGCCAGCGACACCATCACCGCCCACAGCACCGGCTGCACCACATCCACCCGGTCCAACGAGGGCGCGTCCGGCCGGCCGCGCAGGACGGCGGTGAGGGACCAGTCGGTGTACGGGGCGAGGGCGGCCTCGCACGCGGCGACGCGGTCGGCGAACACCGGGCAGGTGTCCAGGAGTTCGGCGGCCATGCCGGGCCACTGGCTGCCCTGACCGGGGAAGACGAACACGGGCCGGTCGACGTCGCCCGTCACGGGGGCCGCGGGGACGGCGGCGGTGAGGCTGCGCAGCAGCTCGGCGGTGTCGGTGCCGACGGCGACGGCGCGGTGCTCGAAGGGGGTGCGGGTGGTGAGCAGGGACCAGCCGACGTCGGCCGGGTCGGCGGCGCCGTCGGTGGTGTGGGCGGCGAGGCGCCCGGCCTGGGCCCGCAGCGCGTCGGGGGTCCGGGCGGACAGCAGCCAGGGCACGACGGGGCGGCCGGGGGCGGCCGGGGGCGTGGTGTCCTGTGCGGTGGGCGCGGGTGCCTGGGCCAGGACGAGGTGGGCGTTGGTGCCGCCCATGCCGAAGGACGACACGCCCGCGAGCAGCGGCCGGCCGGGGTCCGGTGCGGTCCATGCGGCGGTCTCCGTCTGGACGTGCAGGCCGAGCCGGTCGAGGTCGATGTCGGGGTGGGGAGTGGTGTGGTGGAGGGTGGGGACGAGGCTGCCGTGGGACAGGCAGAGCACCACTTTCAGCAGGCCCGCGATGCCGGCGGCGCCCTCCAGGTGGCCGATGTTGGTCTTGACCGAGCCGACCGCGAGCGGGGCGGCACGGCCGGCGGCGGTGCCGAGGACGGCGCCGAGGGCGGCGGCCTCGACGGGGTCGCCGACGCGGGTGCCGGTGCCGTGGAGTTCGACGTAGCCGATGGCGGCGGGGTCGACGCCGGCGCGGGCGCAGGCGCTGCGCAGGACGGCGGCCTGGGCGTCGGCGTCGGGGGTGGTGAGGCTGCTGCCGGTGCCGTCGTTGTTGACGGCGCCGCCGCGGATGACGGCGTGGATGCGGTCGCCGTCCGCGAGGGCCGCGGAGAGGGGCTTGAGGACGACGAGGGCGGCGCCCTCCCCGCGGACGAAGCCGTCGGCGCGGGCGTCGAAGGTGTGGCACCGTCCGCTGGGGCTGAGGGCGCCGAACTCGGCCGCGGCCCGGGTGCTGCCCGGGGCGAGGTTGAGGTGGACGCCGCCGGCGATCGCGAGGTCGCACTCCCCCGCGCGCAGCCGCTCGCAGGCCAGGTGCACGGCGACGAGGGAGGAGGACTGGGCGCTGTCCACGGTCAGGCTGGGTCCGGTGACACCGAGGGCGTAGGAGAGGCGGTTGGCGATGAGGGCCCGGTTGAGGCCGGTCATCGTGTGGTGTCCGACGGCCGCGGGGCCCTGCCGGTGGACGAGTTCGGCGTAGTCGCCGGCGGTGGCGCCGATGACGACCGCCGTGTTCCGGGGGGCGCGGCCGGCGGGGATCCCGGCGTGTTCCAGTGCCTCCCAGCCGAGTTCGAGGACGATGCGGGCCTGGGGGTCCATGGCGTCGGCCTCGCGGGGCGAGATGCCGAAGAAGGCGGCGTCGAAGTCGCCGGGCGCGTCGAGGAATCCGCCGCGGTGCGGGGCGGTGCCGCCGCCCGGGGTGGGGAAGCCGTCCTCGGGCGCGCCGTCGAGGCGGTCCGGCGGGGTGGCGGTGATGGCGCTGCGGCCCTGGACGAGCAGGTTCCAGAAGGCGGCCGGACCGTCGGCTCCGGGCAGCCGGCAGGCGAGGCCGACGACGGCCACGGGCTCGCCGGCCGGGGCGGGAGTCGGGGCGTCCGCGGGTACCGGCTCGTTCATGGATGGCACTCCAAACACCGAAGCGACTGCGGGAACAGCCCTCACGGTCGCACGGGGTGCGGTGCGCTCAGCGCTCCTGCCTGCTGCTTTAGGGGAATTTCTAGGCGCGGGCACGGACCGGGCCCGCCGGGGGGCGGTCCGCGCGGCGGAGCGGGGCGCGCGATAACGGGAAGATCACCCGCGGGGCAAGGGAGGGAGTCTAGGCGTCTGCCTGAATTCCTCGGGGCAGGCTGGTCGGGGCGGCCGCCGCACGGTGCGCTGGTGTGCCCTGTCCCGGCACGCGCCGCGGTGACCGCGGTCCGCGCGGCCGTCCCCAGGTGATGAGGCAATCCCGGAAAGTGAACGAAGGCGGAATGCGATGACCGCGATCGACCTGGAGCTGCCGCCGCGCGCCGCGTGGCCGGGCAGCGTGGCCCGGCTGGCGGCTTCGGCCGCCGCGGTCGACGGCGGGGTGATGACCACCGCGGAGCTGCTGGCGTGGCTCGACGACCGGCGGCGCGCCCAGGCGCAGCGGGTCGAGCGGGTGCCGTTCGCCGCGCTGAACGGCTGGGGCTTCGATCCGCGCACCGGTGATCTGCGGCATGCCAGCGGCCGGTTCTTCTCGGTGCACGGCCTGCGGGTCCGTTCGGACTTCGGCCCGGTCGCCCAGTGGTGCCAGCCCATCATCCGGCAGCCGGAGATCGGTGTCCTGGGCATCGCGGTGCGGGACTTCGACGGTGTGCCGCACCTGCTGATGCAGGCCAAGTCGGAACCGGGCAACGTCAACGGCGTGCAGCTGTCCCCGACGGTGCAGGCGACCAAGAGCAACTACACGCGGGTGCACGGCGGTTCGGCCGTGCCCTATCTGGAGCACTTCCTGCGTCCGGCGCCCGGGTCGGTCATCTCGGACGTGCTGCAGTCCGAGCAGGGTTCGTGGTTCCTGCACAAGCGCAACCGCAACATGATCGTGGAGGTCGGCCCGGAGGTGGAGGCCGGCGAGGACTTCGCCTGGCTGACGCTGGGGCAGGTCCACCTGCTGCTGCGGCAGGACAACCTCGTCAACATGGACTCGCGCACCGTCCTGTCCTGTCTGCCCGACTGGCGGCAGCCGGAGGGCGGGGCGGGCTGGGACCGGGCGCTGCACGCCGACCGGGAGATCCGCAGCTGGATCACTCGGCGGCGGGCCGAGCACGAGATCGAGGTGACGCCGATCGGCCTGGCGGAGACGGAGGGCTGGTACCGCACCGAGGACGAGGTGGCCCACGAGAAGGGGCTGCACTTCCGGGTGGTGGGCGTCGACGTCTCCTCCGGCCGGCGGGAGGTGCCCGCCTGGTCCCAGCCGCTGCTGGAGCCCCGCCACACCGGCATCGCCGCCCTGTTCGTGCGCCGGGTGGACGGGGTGCCGCACGTGCTGCTGCGGGCCCGCGCCGAACCCGGTTTCCTCGACACCGTGGAGCTCGGCCCGACCGTGCAGTGCGTGCCGGAGAACTACGCGCACCTGCCCGACGAGGACCAGCCGCCGTACCTGGCCGAGGCGCTGGCCCGCCGGGACGGCGCCCTGTGCGACGTGCTGCTGTCGGAGGAGGGCGGGCGGTTCCTGCACGCCCAGAGCCACTACCTGATCATCGAGGTGCCGAGCGGCTTCCCGGCCGTCTCGGACGAATTCCGTTGGGTGACACCATGCCAGTTGGACGAACTTCTGCGCTACAGCCACCACGTGAACGTGCAGGCCAGGACGCTGATCGCGGCGTTGCGGGCGCTGTGAGCGGCGCCGTGGACCGTCCGGTGCGGCTGGCCGCCCTGGGCACGTCGTCGATCGCGTGGCGGCGGACGCTGCCCACGGCGGTGCGCACCCCCGAGGTGGAGCTCGTGGCGGTCGCGGGGGGCGGGGGGGGGCGCGGGGGGCGGGGGGGC
>NZ_JBFATO010000024.1:59005-62115 GCF_040678355.1 Streptomyces sp. NPDC052701 | reverse complement strand
GTCGCGGGCCGCTCGGCGGACCGCGCGGCCCGGTTCGCCGAGGAGTTCGGCTGCGCGCCGGAGCCGGACTACGAGGCGCTGCTGAAGCGGCCCGACGTGGAGGCGGTGTACGTCTCCACGGCCACCGCCCTGCACCACGTCTGGGCCGAGCGGGCGCTGCTCGCCGGCAAGCACGTCCTGGTGGAGAAGCCGATCGGCACGACGGCCGACGAGGCGCGCCGGCTGTGCGCCCTGGCCGAGGAGCGCGGGCTGGTGCTGCGGGAGAACTTCATGTTCCTGCACCACCCGCAGCACGAGCACGCCGCGCGGCTGGTGCGCGAGGGCCGGCTGGGCCGGCTGAGCTCCTTCCGGGCGTCGTTCTGCATCCCGCCGCTGCCCGCCGGCGACATCCGCTACGACGCCGGACTGGGCGGCGGGGCACTGCTCGACGTGGGCGTGTACCCGCTGCGGGCCGCGGCCCTGCTGCTGGGGCCGGACCTGCGGGTCGCCGGTGCGACGCTGCGCGTGCGGGCCTGCGACGGGCTCGACCTGTCGGGGCAGGCGCTGCTGGTGTCGGCGTCCGGGGTGCTGGCCGAGGTCTCGTTCGGCTTCGAGCACGCCTACGGGTCGTCGTACACCCTGTGGGGGGATCGCGCCCGGCTGACGGTGACCCGCGCGTTCACCCCTCCCCCGGCCCACCAGCCGCTGCTGATGCTGGAGGAGCAGGACCGCGAGGAGCGTCTCACCCTGCCCGCGGCCGACCAGCTCCAGGGCAGCCTGCGCGGTTTCGCCCGGGCCGTGCGCGCGGGCGGCGGTCCGGGCGAGGCGCAGTGGCGCCGGGGGGCCGTCGCGCTGATGCGGCACGTGGAGGCGGTGCGCGACCTGGCCGTACGGCATCCGGTGGACCCCCCGGAGACGGCGCCGGAGGCCGCGCGCGAGCAAGACCGTGACACCCCA
Organism: Streptomyces sp. NPDC052701; assembly: GCF_040678355.1. Classification (NCBI taxonomy): domain Bacteria; kingdom Bacillati; phylum Actinomycetota; class Actinomycetes; order Kitasatosporales; family Streptomycetaceae; genus Streptomyces; species Streptomyces sp. NPDC052701. The sequence goes on along the minus strand of NZ_JBFATO010000024.1, from coordinate 61,179 downwards.
CCCACCCGCACGTCGTGACCACGTGAAGTGCCGAGCCTGATGACCAAAGAGCAGAAGACCGCTTCCCGCACCTTCACCCAGCAAGCACGGAGGGCTCAGATCGTCCAGGCGGCCATCGAGACGGTGGCCGAAGTGGGCTACTCCCACGCCTCGTTGCAGCGCATCGCCAAACATGCCGGGCTGAGCAGTACCGGCATGATCTCGTACCACTTCGCCGGCAAACCGGAGCTGATCGCCGAAGTCGTCGACACCATCTTCCGGACCCTGCGGGAGGCCGTCACGTGCCGCGTCGGGCAGGAGACGACGTACCGCGGCAAACTCGGTGCCTACATCCGCTCGCACGTCGACTTCATCGGCTGCCGCCCCGAGTACACGCTGGCCCTCATGGACATCGTGGCGACGGTCCGCCGCGAGCGGATCGAGGGGCTGGAGGACCTCAAGGAGAGGGCGCTGTCCCTCGCGGAGCTCGTGGACCTGCTGGACGCCGGGCGGCGGGCGGGCGAGTTCGGCTCCTTCGACTCCTTCACCACCGCGCTGGTCATCCGCGGCGCGCTCCACAGTCTGCTGTGCCACCGGATGCTGGACGTGAACCTCGATCTGGACCGCTGCGGACGGGAGCTGGTCCAGGTCGTCGACCGCTGCACGCAGCCCGCGTGACCGACCCTTTCCCCCCACACCCGCCAGGAGCACGCCTTGTCCACTCCCGCCTCCCCCCAGGAAGTCCCGGACCCGCACGCCTCCGATCCCCCTGGCACCGACGGCGACGACCGGGCGGACGACGCGTCGTCCCCGCGCTGGGGATTCGCCGTGACCGTCCTGTGCGACATCGTCCTGCCGGTCGCGCTCTACTACCTGCTGCGCGGCGCCGGGTTCGGTGAACTCGCCGCCCTGCTGATCAGCGGTTCCGCGCCCGCCGCGCACACGCTGTACTCCGCCGTTCGGCACCGCAGGCTCGACGCCATCGGCGTGTTCACCCTGGCCGTCCTCGCGGCCGGCGCGGCCGGCTCGCTCCTCTCCGGCAGTCCGCGGCTGGCCCTGGCCCGCAACGGCGTGTTCACCGGGCTGGCCGGGGTGTGGCTGCTGGTCACCCTCGCGACCTCGCGCCCCTTCACCTACCAGGCCCTGGTCTCTCTGATGCCGGGCCGGGCCGCACGGCTGGAGCGGGTGTGGCAGGGCGACGCCGGTTTCCGGCGCGTCTGGCGCGCCCTGACAGTGTTGTGGGGCGTGGGGCTGCTCGTGGACGCGGTGCTGCGCGTCGTCATGGCCTACACGCTGCCGGTCGACTCCGTCCCCGCCGTCGACGGCGTCCTGTACGCGGTGACCTGGGTAGCGCTGCAGATCGTCACGCAGGTCACGCTGTACCGCACCGGCACCATGGCCAAGATCCTCGGCCCGAGGAACGGGAGGAACGGGAGGAAGGGGAGGAAGGGGATGAAGGAGAGGAGGAGCGGCCGGACGGCGACTGCGGAGCCCGGCGCCGGCGGCTGAGCGCGGCGCGTCCCGCGCGGGTCCGTCCCGCGCGGGTCCGGCCGCGCAGCAGCACGCACGGCCGCGGCGGCAGCCCGGCGCGCGGGCCGGCCGCGCACGCCGACGGACGTGCCCGCCCGCGTCCGGCCGGGGCCGCTGCCCCATCGCCCCACAGCCCGGCCGGGCGCAGGCGGGTTCATTCCGGGCCGGTCGGCTGGCCGGCGGACAGGGCCTCCCGCATGGCCTTCGCGGTGACGGCCGGGTCGTAGTCCTCGGGGACGCCTTCGACCAGGATGATGTCGCCCCCGACGTGCCGCGAGCGCAGCGGCGCGATCTCCTGGTAGGCGGGCGAGTCCCACCAGGCCCGCGCCTCGGCGATGCCGGGAAAGCCGATCACCACGACATGTCCGGGCCAGGCGCCCTCCTTCACCTCGTGCTGCGTGACGTGCACCAGGAAGCGGCCGCCGTACGGTGCGAAGGTGGCGGGGATGCGCTCGACGTACTCGGCGATCTCCGGGTGCGGGGCGGCCTCTTGCAGGTGGGCTATGACGTAGGCGGGCATGGTGTCCTTCCGGCCGGTCGGGCTCCGTACGCGGATGATCGTGGCACCTGGCTGTGCCGGGGTCGATTTACAGGCCCGGAAAAGACCCCCGCCCCGCCCCGGGGCCGCCCCGGGTGGCGGGCGGCGGCCCCGGGGGGGGCGCGGG
>NZ_JBFATO010000024.1:0-58995 GCF_040678355.1 Streptomyces sp. NPDC052701 | reverse complement strand
GCCGGGGTCGATTACCTGCCAGGTAATCGACCCCGGCACAGCCAGGTGCCCTCCGCGTGTCCGGGCCTTCGCCGCGAGGGGGGCCGGTCCCGAAGCGGCGAGGCCGTGGGGATCCGCCGCTTCCGGTGCTCCGGCGGCCACGGTGGCCCCGGCGGTCGTCCGTGGGGCGAGCCGCTTCGGTGCGGGGAGGGCAGAGAGCCGGGCGCGGCGTCCTCCGCTCCCCGGCTCATCGGACCGCCGGCCCGTCGAGCAGCGCCCGGCGGATCGCGCGGCGCTGCACGGCCGTGGTCGCACCCCATATGCCGGCGTCCTCCCCCTGTTCCAGAGCCCATGCCCGGCAGGTGAGAAGGACGCGGCAGCGGCGGCACACCGCGCGGGCCCTGGCCACCTGCGGATCGGTCTCCAGCTCGTTCAGGGGGAAGAACAGCTCGGGATCCTCACCGATGCAGGCGGCCTCCCGCAGCCAGGCGCGGACGTCGGGCAGCCGCACGCTGCGGCGGGGAAAGACGGTAAGGCGATGAGCCACGACGCACCTCCGCGTGGTGCCGGGCGAAACCGGCGGGTGGCTGAGGCACAGGAGTGCCCCAGGCCCGGCAGAGGTGGCGTTCTCCACTATACGCCGCACGGTGCTCCGTCAAGGCTGGCGGCGGCCGGCTCCGGCACGGGCCCGGTGCGCCGGCCGGCGCCGTCCGTCCCGTCCCTGTCCGCCCCTGTCCATCCCCGTCCGTCCCCGTCCGTCCCCGTCCGTCCCGGGCGCCGCCGTCAGCGGGACTCAGGGAGGGGAAGGGCGTCCATGTACGCGTTCGAGGGCCGGTCGACCTTCTCGACGGTACGGGCGTCGAGGGCGACCGGGGCGGAGCTCGTACCGAGGGTTCCGCCCGCGTGCCAGGTGCCCACGACGGTCACCCAGGTGTCGGCGGGCGGGGCCGGGGCCCCGTGGATCCGCACCTTGACCGACTGGGCGTCCGCCGCGCAGCAGTTGATCAGGAGCCGGGTCAGGTACCAGCCCTCGCCCCGCTCGGCGGGGGTGACGAAACCGGTCATCCGGACGCTGCGTCCCTTGATGGCCTGCCCGCGGTCCTGCCGGACACGGCTGGTGAAGTCACCGAGGGTGAGCGGGAGCGGCGAGGTCGAGGGCAGCGGATCGAAGTCGTCCCGCTGCGCGACGGGCTTGGGGGCCTGACGGGCGGCGGTGTACGCGCCGAGCCCCGGCGGGGCGTAGCAGAGCAGGCTCAGCGCGGGCAGCAGGAGCAGCCAGGCCACCCGGGGCACCCTGGAGTGATCATGAGGGTGGCCGTCCTCGCCGTCACCGGCCTCGTGCCGGTGGTCCTCACCGCGCTCGTCGCCTCCGCCCGGCCTCCACTGCGCCCAGGCCTCCGCCACACCGAGCAGGAGCAGCAGCACCCCCGACACGATCAGCAGCGGACGCATCCCCGGCCTGACGTACCTGAGGTAGAGGTCGGTCGGGAGCGAGGCGTACAGCAGGCCGAGGCCGCTGAGGACGAGCAGGACCGCCTGCAGGGGGCGTCTCACAGCAGGACTCCTCCGAAGAGCGCGCTGCACAGGATGGCGACGACCGTCGTGGCGGCGCAGAAGCGCACCGCGAAGGAACGGCCGAACGTGCCCGCCTGAAGGGCGATCAGTTTCAGGTCGACCACCGGCCCGACCACCATGAAGGTCAGCCGTGCGACGGGGGAGAAACCGGTGAGCGAGGCCGCCAGGAAAGCGTCGGCCTCCGAGCACACCGCCAGCACGATGGCCAGCGCGGCCAGGAACAGCACGGACAGCCAGGAGGAGCCGGAGAACGCGTCGAGCACGGACTGCGGGACGGCGACGTTGAAGGTGGCCGCGGCCATGGCCCCCACGACGACGTAGCCGCCCGCGTACAGGAAGTCGTGCTGGAAGCCGCTGCGGAACTCCGTCCAGCGGCTGTGTCCCGGCCGGTGCCCGGTGTGGCGCACGGCCGGCCTCAGCCATTCCTCCCGGCCGAGCCAGAGCCACAGCCAGCCCATCACGGCCGCGGTGGCGAGCGAGGCGAGCAGCCGGGCCAGCACCATGGCGGGACTGCCCGGGAAGGCGATGGCCGTGGTGGTCAGCACGACCGGGTTGACGGCGGGGGCCGACAGCAGGAAGGCGAAGGCGGCGGCCGGGGTGACACCCCGGCCGATGAGGCTGTTGGCGACCGGTACCGACGCGCACTCACAGCCGGGCAGGACGACCCCGGCGGCACCGGCGACCGGGACCGCGAGCACGGGCCGCTTCGGCAGCACCCGGCTGAACACCCGTGCCGGCACGAACGCGTTGATCGCGCCGGACAGGGCGGTCCCGAGCAGCAGGAAGGGCAGCGCCTGCACCGCGATGGAGAGGCAGACGGTCCGCCAGGCCTGCACGGCCGGCTCGTCCCCCCACCGGCCGAGGACGAAGACCGCCGCGCCGGGCAGGACGGCCGCCCCGAGCAACAGCAGCCACCAGGAACGGGGCCAGCCGCTCACGGGCGTCTCGTCCGGGTCCGCGGGGGCCGCCGTGACGGGCCTGGTGTCCGCGGACGCCTCCTCGGCCGGTTCGTCTGTCTTCTGCACGCCACTCCAGATGTCCGATGTTCACATCGAAAGATAGCGGCCCCCGGAACCGCCGGATCCCGCACCACCGCGCCCCGACGCGCCGCCCAGGGCGAGCTCCGGGGGAAACGGGGGCTCACGGCGCTCCGCGGCCGGCGGCAGGCGGCCGCCCTCCGCGTGCCGACGGGGGGGCGGGCCTACGGGGCCTCGGCGCCGGCGGTGGGGCGGTCCTCGCCGGTCAGGGCGCCGGCGAGCGGCAGCCTCGAAAGGGCGGTCACCCCTGCGGCGATCAGGGCGACGCCCAGCAGCTGGGGCAGGAGCCACCAGCCCGACCGCACGTACTCGCCGTAGACCGTGATCCCGAGCGCCAGGCTCACGCCCGCGTCGCCGAGCGTGAGCGCGGGCTGGGACGCGACCAGCGGCCCGGCCTGCATCGCGTTCTCCAGCAGGAACAGCGCGGCCCCGCCGAACAGCGCGAAGCCGTAGGTCTGCCAGGTGGTGAGGAACGCGGCGACGCCGCCGTCGTCGAGCGTGTGCATCGATGTCTTCATCAGCGCCGCGGTCACCGCGTACGCGACGGCGGTGGCCAGCCCGAAGCAGGCGGCCCGGGCGCGGCCCTCGGGGCGGCGCAGCGCGGCGGTCACGAGTCCGGCGATCGCGGCCGTGCAGACGGCGAGCGCCGGGATCCACCGGTCCATCGGCACCTGCGTGCGGTTGCCCGCGGGCGAGGCGGCCACGAGGGCGACGGCGAGCCCGGCCACGACAGCGCAGACGGCCACCCAGCCGGGACGGGACAGCCGCCCCTGCAGCAGCACCGTGGCGATGACCAGAGCGAGCGGCAGCTCGAGCACGAGGAGGGGCTGGACGACCGTCAACGGCCCGGTCGCGAGCGCGACGGCCTGGCAGACCGCCGCGGTGACGACGGCGAGGATGCCGGCGAGCCAGACGGGGTGCCGCAGCAGGTCGAGCATCAACCCGGCCCGCAGTGTGTCGGACCGGGGCACCTTCAGGGCGGCCTTGCGCTGCAGGACCGTCGCCAGGGCGTCGCTGAACGCGGCGCCCAGCGCGAACAGGACCGGCACCAAGGCGTTCACCGTGTTGGTCCTCCGAGACGACGAGACGGCCCACCCCGGTCCCTGCCATGGTGGCCCACCGTCCCGCTCCCCGCGAACGCGCCCGCCGCGCCGCACGGCGCACGGCGCCGACCGCGTCGGTCAGGGGGGTGCTCCGGCGGGCCGGGGTCCCCGGTCCGCCGCGTGAAGGCCGTACGCTCTCGCCACGGCGGATCCGGCCGGCCGTGAACCGGTCGGGAAGCGGGTCCGCGGACGGGCGGTGCCCCGCGGCCGCCCCTCACCGCCAGTCGTACGTCCTCAGGGCGCTCACGGCCCGCTGCACGGTCCGGGCATGCCCGAAGAGGCCGGGGAGGCCGCCGGTGTGCAGGAAGACCGTCCGCTGCGCGGGGCGGATGTCGCCGTCGCGTACGGCGGCGGCGAGGCCGGCCATCGCGCGCCCGCTGTAGACGGGGTCGAGGACGATGCCCTCCGTGCGGGCCGCCGTGCGCATGGCCTCCATGACAGGTTCGTGCAGTGCTCCGTAGCCGGCGCCGACCTGGTCGGTGCGGATGCGCAGGGAGCCGGGGTCGATGTCGCGCCGGGAGAGGCGGCTGGAGAGCTCGGCCACGGTGGCGGCCGGTTCCGCCACGGCACCGCAGTGGACGCCCAGGACCCGTTCGGCTCCCAGGGCGCCGATCAGTCCCGCCATGGTTCCCCCGGAGCCGAGCGCCACGACGACGTGGTCCACGTCGGGCAGCTGGGAGCGCAGTTCCTCACCGCCTTCCGCGTAGCCGCGTGCGCCGAGGGGGTCGGAACCCCCGAAGGGGAGGAGGTGCGGGCGTGCCCCCTGCGCGCGCAGGTGCCGGCAGACGTCTTCGGCGACGCCGGACAGGGACGCGGGACCGGCGTCGCCGGCCCAGTGGACACGGGCTGCGAAGAGGCTGTCGAGCACCAGGTTGCCGGAAGCGGCCGAAACGCTGTCGGGCGTTCCGGGAAGGACGAGTACGACGTCCAGTCCGAGCCGGGCGCCCGCGGCCGCGGTCAGCCTGGCGTGGTTGCTCTGCGCGGCTCCGGTGGTCACCAGCGTGTCGGCCCCGGTGGCGAGTGCTTCGCCGACGAGCCACTCCAGTTTGCGGACCTTGTTGCCTCCGCCGCCGAGGCCGGCCAGGTCGTCCCGCTTGATCCACAGGTCGTCCTCGCGCAGGCCCAGGGCCGTCGCCAGACGGGGCATGGGCTCCAGCGGGGTCGGCCATGTCGACAGGACGGCCTTGGTGCTCATGGATCTCCCTCGGCGCAGGTCCGTCCGGCCGGTGGCCGGGACGGCCCGGCCCTCTTCGGGGGCCGCACCCGGCGGGGCCGGTCCACCGCCCCACCCTCGTCACCGCCGTCCAGGTCTTCCCCAAGCCGGTCCGCCGCGGTGCGGCCCGGATCCGGGCCGCGGGGGGGGCGCCCGGCTGATCGCCCGGTCCGGCGATCCGGTCCCCTCACTCGGGTCACTCGGGCGACATCGCCGGCAGCGCGTCCTCGGCCTCGTCCGTCAGGTCCAGCGGCTGCAGCCGGCTCCAGTACCGGCGCAGCACCTCCTGCGGTGCGGCGGCGGGCGGCGCGGTGGGGTCCCGGAAGGCCAGATGCAGCTCCTCCACCCGGTCCTCGCCCGGCCGGCGCGGGTGGGGCTGCGGCCGGTGACGGAGCCACCAGCGGACAGCCGCGACGGCCACCCCGGCTCCCCCCATCGCCGCAGCGCTGATCGCGAGTGCCTCGTGCCGCGTGACCGTCATGGCCCTGTCCCCTCCCGAAGTGTGGTTGCCCGCAGACACCTCAACGGGTAGCCCGATCGGCCGGGGTTATGCCCGCGCGGCAGCCGGACGGAGTACCGGCGCCCGGCCCGCCGGGAGCACGCACCCGACGCCGCGGGGCCCGTCCTCCGGGCGGACGACGGGAGTTCGACGACACCGCCTAGCCGGGGCGGTGGGGCAGGCGGGCTTGGGGGGGCCGGGTGAGTGCGGCCACCGCGGCTGTGACCCTGGCCCTGTGGTCGGGGCCGGTTTCCGGGCGGTTCTCCGGTTGCAGCGCCCTGAGCGACCAGGTTGCGGTGTCCCAGCTGATCACGAGCGCGATGACCATGGCCATGAGTTCCGCCGCGGGGATGTCGGCGCGGACCTCGCCGGCCTGCTGGGCGGCCTCGATGGCGGAGACCCTCTTGCGGTACTGCTGGACCTCGGCTTCGACGGGCTGCTGCCGTTCCAGCCCCGCCCACAGGTACAGCCGCCGGATGTGCGGCCACCGTTCCAGTCGGTCGAACAGGTCGCCGGCGTAGTCGGCCAGGTCGCCGTCCTCGAACGAGATCGACTGCGCCAGCTTGATCATGCTGTCGGCGACGACTATGTCGAACAGCTCCTCCTTGGTGCCGAAGTGCATGTAGATCGACCGCTTGTTGGCCGAGGCGTTCTCGGCGATGCGGTCGATCCGGGCGCCGGCCAGGCCGTAGGCGGCGAACTCCTCGATCGCCGCCTTCATGAGGCGTCGCTTGGTCTCGGTGGCGTCGGGTGGCATGCGCCCATCGTACATAACCATCCAGGTATTTACAGGAGGGGCGGCGTGGAGTAGGAATGTATCCAGTTAGTTACCACCCGAGGAGCAAGACATGACCCGCACCTGGTTCATCACCGGCACGTCCTCCGGCTTCGGCCGCCACCTCACCGAACAACTGCTCGCACGAGGGGACAGGGTCGCCGCCACCGCGCGGCGTCCGGAGAGCCTCGACGACCTGGCGGCCCGCTACGGCGAGCGGCTGTGGCGCGCCCGCCTGGACGTCACCGACACGACCGCGCTGCGCGAGGTCGTGGACCACGCGTTCACCGATCTCGGCCGGATCGACGTCGTGGTGTCCAACGCCGGCTACGGACTGTTCGGGGCGGCCGAGGAACTCACCGACGAGCAGATCGACCGGCAGATCGCGACCAACCTCACGGCACCCATCCAGCTCGTCCGCGCCGCCACCCCGCACCTGCGCCGCCAGGGCGGCGGACGCTACATCCAGATCGCCAGCGTCGGAGGGCAGGTCGCCTTCCCCGCCATGAGCCTGTACCACGCCACCAAGTGGGGCATCGAGGGGTTCTGGGAGTCGGCCGTCGCCGAGCTCGCGCCGTTCGGTATCGACGTGACGGTCGTCGAGCCCGGCGTGGCACGCACCGGCTTCGCCGCCGACAGCTCGGTCCTGGGCGCTCCACTGCCCGAGTACGCCGACGGCCCGTCGGGACGGATGCGCGGCGTCCTCTCCGGCGACCTGCCTCCGCTGCCCGCCCCCGGTGACCCCGCGAAGATCGCGGCGGCCATCATCGCCTCCGCCGACCGGGCCGAGGCGCCGTTCCGCCTGACGCTGGGCTCCGACGCGTACGCGCTGGCGACCGCCGCCCTGCGCGGCCGCCTCGAAGCCCTCGAAGCCGGGCGGAGCCTCGCCCACTCCACCGACGCCGACGACTTCACCGCCCCCGCCGCCCCCGCCGGCCAGTGAATCGTCCCCGTCGACGACTTCGCCGTCCCCCGCAACGCCACCCCCGGGGAAATCGCCACCTTCGCCCTCTTCGCCGCTTCGGACCAGGCCCGCTTCGCGACCGGCTCCGAAATCGTCGCCGACGGCGGCTTCACCCTCGGCCCCCTCACCTGACGCACACCCCGCGCTCCGGCACGACGAGCACACGATGTCTCCCCGCGGCTGCGGACCAGGACCGCGGGCCGGGTTCACGGTCGTGCGCCGGCAGCGGCACCGAGGGGCAGACCACGTCGGGGCCTGGCCTGCGGGGACGAGCCCTTCCAGGCCGCCCGTCGACACCGTGCCGCCGCCTCCCGGGGTCAGGCACGGGGAACGCTTCGCAGCTCCCCGACGGCGCGTTCGACATGCCGCGCCAGGGGGCCGTCGGCCCGATCGACGCGGACGCGGGATCCGCCGGCCGGCCCGGACTTGCCGTACCCCTAGTAACAAGATCACAGTTGGCGTATGTGCGCCTCAGGCAACCAGTCGAGGTGCGCCCCTCCCCCATGTGCCCGTGATCCGTGGCACCCGTATGACCGTCAGGAAGCCGAATGCAGCCGCCGTACCACTCCCTGGAGCATGCGCGCGAGGACTACGAGACCCACCTGCGGACTTGCCGTCAGTGCCAGGCGGACGGCGCGCAGTGTCCCGTGGCCAAGCACCTGAGGCGCGTGTACAACAACCTCGCCAGAACGGCCCGCCCCCGCCCGGACGCCGCCGCCCGGTGACGCCGGACGACACGGCGTCGCGGTGGCCGTCGTCCGGCTGCTCCTCGGGTGGCGTCGCCGCCCCCGCGAGGGGCGCCGGACGAGCCGGTCCGGACGCCGCAGCCGTTCGATCGCCCTGCCTCCTTCCGCCGGCGCGGCCGCGAGCCGGGGCTGATTCCCGCGGGTACGAGCCCAGTTCGCCGGCGCGTGAATGCGCCTCGCTCCGCCGGACCTCGCGCATCACCAACAGATCCGGGTCGGCAGGGCCCCGGCTCCAGGCACGCATCAAAGGTGATCTCGATGAGGGGCTGCCTTGTCTCAAAGATGATCGACTCGGCGTGCCCCCGCTGGCAGGATGAGTGATCTCTCCGCGTCGGAGGACGCGGACCGGGAGGGAGAAGTCAGCGATGTCCACAGCCGTACCCGCGAACACGCGCACCGTGGTCGAGGAGTTACTGCGCAGAATCGGTGAGGGCGACCCCGAGCGCATCGCCGAGCTGTACGCCGAGCAGGGCGATTGGAAGCTCGACTGGCCGGAGGCCGAGCACGGCCGCACCGCCACGCCGTGGATCCGTCACCGGTCCACCCGGGCCGACGCGGCCGCCCACTATCGCGAGCTTGCGGAGTACCACGTGCCGGAGCGTGTGGCGACCGAGATCGAGCGCATCCTCGTCGACGGAAACGACGCGGTCGTGCTCGGCGAGATCCGTCAGACCGCCCGGCCCACCGGGCGCGCGTATCGCGCGCGGTTCGCTCTGCACCTCACCGTCGAAGACGGGCTTGTCACCCGGCACCACGTCTACGAGGACAGCCTGGCCGTCGCCCAGGCGTTCGAGGCGGGGACCCGGTGAAGGACCACCGGACCGATCACGAAGACGCTGCTCACAGCCCCTCGCCGAGGGCCGCGACGAGGGCGGTCGCCGCGTAGGGGTCCCGGCAGTACTCGCCGAAAAAACCACGGAGTAGCCCCTGACCTGGGGATATCCCCGCTCCCTTTCGGACGCCGCGTTCGGTGTTCGCGGACCAGGGCCGCGATGGACCGGCCCTTCAGGTGCTCCCTGCGCACGCCGCTCGGTCCTCCCGGCCGGGCTGGTCGGGCGGCGACCGCCCTTGGCCCCGGTGGCCCGCAGTCCGTCGTAGGCCGGTTCCCGCTGGAGGGCGCGCTGGAGGTCGCCGCCGGCGGCGAGGGTCTGCACCGTGAACTTCACCGTGGACAGCAGTGCACCGGTGCGCGGGTGACAGGCGGTGAGGTCCATGGCGGAGAACGCGCCGTCGCGGATGCGCAGGGCGAGCCGGTCGCGGTGGAGGACGTCGGGCACGTCGAGGACGTGCCGGGTGCCGCGCACGAGGCGGAACATCTCGGAGATGCGCACGGTGCCGCCCGGCCGCGCACAGGTGAGCAGTTCGCCGGACTCCGGCCGCTGGAACGGGTGGAGGCGGCTGGAGGAACCGCCTCGTCCCCGAACGTGACCGGGTCCTCGATCCTGGCCTCGTCGAGGACGAGGTTCTACGGCCGGTCGACTGCCGGTCGGTCGACACCCGTTTGCAGACCAGGTCGGCCGTGCTGCTCCCCGTTCCTGCGGACGGATCCGACCCTGGCTGTCAGCGGATTCCGTCATCAGCCGTCACCGGATCCAAGGGGATCCGATGAGATCCAAGGAGATCTGCGCCAGCCGTCCCACATCGGCACCTCAAGGCCCGTGATTGAAAATCTCAAAGTACGCGAGTCGACTCCTTGAAAATCTCAAGGCCGCCATGAAGTATGAGTAGGTCGCCGAGAGTAGGGAGCCGATGGTGGACTGGCAGGACCTGACGGACCTGACGCGCGGCCGGCCGTTCGTGGTCGAGCGAGTCCGCCTCGCCGACAGCGGCGTCGCGATCGAGGGACAGTTCGAGCCGCCGCAGCTGGCCCAACTCAGCATCGACGACCAGGTGTTCGTCGCCGCGTTCGTCCGGGCGCACGGCTCCATCAAGGAGATGGAGCGGGTCTTCGGGGTGAGCTACCCGACGGTCAAGTCCCGCCTGAAGCGGATCGCCGAACAGCTCGACTTCGTCGACACCGACCCGGCGCCCACCGGCGCCGCCGACGTCATCGACCGCCTGCGCCGGGGAGAGATCAGCACGGAGGACGCCCTGGCCGAGCTGGAGGGGCGATGATCCCGCAGCTGGTGACGGTGCGCGTGCGCCGGTCCAACGGCCGCCGGGTGCGGCTGTGCGTCCCCGTCGCGCCGGTGGTGCTGCTGCTGTCGCCGCTGCTGCTGCTCGCCGTGCTGGGTGGATGTGTCGCGTGCCTCGTCTTCCGCATCAGCCCGGTGGGCGCGCTGCGCGGAGCCGCACGGGTGCTGTGGGCATTGCCCGGCACCCGGCTGGAGATGGCGCAGGGCCGAACGGCCGTGCTGGTCAGCGTCAGATGACTTGAGAGAAGCAGGAGCACACCATGAACGAGCAGCGCCGCCAGATCCTGGAGATGCTGGCCGAGGGGAAGATCACCGCGGACGAGGCCGAACGGCTGATCGATGCTCTCCAGCGCGAGCGGCCCGAGGCGCCGCCGGGAGCGACGTCCCGCACGAAGGCCCGCCCCAAGTACCTGCGTGTGGTGATGGACGCCGAGGACGACACCGGCGACGGCACCAGCCGGGTGAACATCCGCATCCCGCTGCAGCTGCTGCGCGCCGGCGTCCGGCTCACCGCCCTCCTCCCGCCGGCGGCCATCACCAAGGTCAACGCGGAGCTGGACAAGGCCGGCGTGCCGATCGACCTCGCCGAGCTCAAGCCGCAGCACCTCGAGGACCTCATCGAGCACCTCGACGACGTGATCGTCGACATCGACGACCCCGGCTCCACGATGCGGGTCTACTGCGAGTGACGCCGCCACGCGCCAGGGCCTGACCCACCGGGACCGGCCCCCACTTCCCCCTTTCCTCAGCCTTCAAAGGGAGGCTCCATGCCTTCATCTGTCATGCCCACGTCCAGAAGTGATGGCGGTCACCCGTCGCCGCCGCCCGCCATCTCCGCCGTCGGCCTGCGCAAGGCGTACGGGGACAAGACCGTCCTCGACGGCATCGACCTGCACATCCCGGAAGGGTCCGTGTTCGCACTGCTCGGTCCGAACGGCGCCGGCAAGACCACCGCCGTGAAGATCCTCTGCACGCTCATCGCCGCCGACGGCGGGCAGGCCCAGGTCGCGGGTCACGACGTCGCCACGTCACCGGACGGGGTACGGGCCGCGATCGGAGTCACCGGGCAGTTCTCCGCCGTGGACGGGCTGCTCACCGGCGAGGAGAACATGCGCCTGATGGCGGACCTGCACCACCTCTCCAGGAGCGAGGGCAAGCGGGTCACCGCCGAGCTGCTGGAGCGCTTCGACCTCGTCGGCGCCGCCGGCAAGCCGGTGCAGAGCTACTCCGGCGGCATGAAGCGGCGCCTCGACATCGCCATGACCCTGGTCGGCTCCCCGCGCATCCTCTTCCTCGACGAGCCGACGACCGGCCTCGACCCGCGCTCGCGCCACAACGTGTGGGGCATCATCCGCGAGCTCGTCTCCGACGGCGTCACCGTCTTCCTCACCACCCAGTACCTGGAGGAGGCCGACGAACTCGCCGACCGCATCGCCGTGCTCGACGACGGAAGGATCGCCGCCGAGGGCACCGCCGAGGAGCTCAAGCGGATGATCCCCGGCGGGCATGTCCGCCTGCGCTTCACCGACCCTTCCGCCTACCGCTCCGCTGCCGCCGCGCTGCGCGAAGCGCAGCGGGACGACGAGGCGCTGGCGCTGCACATCCCCAGCGGCGGCAGCCAGCGCGAGCTGCGCGCCCTCCTCGACCGGCTGGACTCCGCCGGCATCGAGGCGGACGAGCTGACCGTGCACACCCCCGACCTCGACGACGTCTTCTTCGCCCTCACCGGCAGCAACGTCTCCACCCCGGCCAAGGGGGCTGTCCGATGAGCTCCCTGCCCCCCGCCGTACGCGACTCGTCCACGATGCTGCGCCGCAATCTGCTGCACGCGCGCCGCTACCCGTCCGCGACGCTGAACCTGCTGCTGACGCCCGTCATGCTGCTGCTGCTCTTCGTCTACGTCTTCGGCGACGCGATGAGCGCCGGCATCGGCGGCAGTGGCGCGGATCGCTCCGACTACGTCGCCTACATCGTCCCGGGCATCCTGCTCATGACCGTCGGGAGCACCACGATCGGCGCCGCGGTGTACATGGCCATGGATATGACCGAGGGCATCATCGCCCGCTTCCGTACGATGTCGATCCACCGCGGCTCGGTGCTCATCGGGCACGTCGTCGGCAGCGTGCTGCAGTCGGTCATGAGCGTGGTGCTCGTCGGGGCCGTCGCCGTGGCCATCGGCTTCCGCTCCACCGACGCCACGGTCCTGGAGTGGCTGGCGGCGTTCGGACTGGTCGCGCTGTTCTCCCTGGCGCTGACGTGGATCGCGGTCGGGATGGGTCTGGCCAGTCCGAACGCCGAGGCGGCCGGCAACAGCGCCATGCCGCTGATCCTCCTGCCGCTGGTCTCGAGTGCGTTCATCCCCGCCGAGGCCATGCCGGGCTGGATCCAGCCGATCGCCGCATACCAGCCCTTCACCCCGGCCATCGAGACCCTGCGCGGCCTGCTGCTCGGCACCGGGATCGGCCACAACGGCTGGCTGGCCGTCGCCTGGTGCGTGGGTCTCACGGTCCTCGGCTACTTCTGGTCCAAAGCCCTGTTCGACCGCGACCCGAAGTAGCCGGCAGCACCACCTCGAAGCAGCAGCCCCACCCCTCGTTCCGTGCCGCTGTCCGGCCCGCGTGGGCCTCCGGTGCCCGGGCTGACGGCGTCAAGCCGTACGACCGGGCCGAGGAGCGGCTCGACGCGCACCGCCTCGGCCTCAACACCGCGCTGCGGCTGGTCGAGGAGGCCGCTCCGCACGTGGTGGTGAACGGGCGGGCGCAGGTACTCGCAGCCCGGCCGGAACAGCAGCGGCGAGCGGTTGACGCCGCACTCGACCGCGTGCCGGGCCCGGTGGTCGTGCGGGTCGGACTTCGGCGGCCGGCCACCGCGCGCACCGCGGTTCTCGCGGTCGCGGGGCTGGTCGGCCCTGCCCGGGACGGTACAGCGGATCCCCCGCCGCCGGACGAGGACCGCACCGTGGAACCAGGGGTGGCGACCCGCGAGGAGAACCGCTTTCCCGAGGGGGAGCATGCGGTTCACATGCCTTCCTGCACCACCCCCCGCGCGGAGAACGTCACCGGATCACCGTGCGCCAGGTCGCCCGGGGGGATGCCGGGGTGGTGCCCCTCGCGCTGTGCGGGCGGGCGGGTCCTCGGGCCGAGCGCCAGCCGGGACACGATGCGGTAGCGGTCGCCCCGGTAGAGCGAGTGCACGTACTCCACCGGCCGGTCGCGGGTGTCGGAGGTGAGGCGCTCGAAGAGCAGGGCGGGGGACAGTTCCGGCACGTCGAGCAGCTCGGCCTCGGCCCGGGTGACCACGGTGGGCTCGATCGACTGCACGGCCTCGCTGACCTGGACGCCATGGCGGTCGTGCAGATGCTCGTACAGGTCACCCTGTTCGAGTTCCCCACTGGTCAGTTCGGGCACCAGGGCCGCCGGGACGTGCAGGTGCTCGATGGCCATGGGCGCGCCGTCGACCAGCCGGAGCCGGGCCACGTAGCGGATCTCCGCCGCCGGTGAGATCCGCAGTTTGCGTCCCACCCGGGCACCGGCTGGCAGGGTGCGGAACTCCAGCAGCCTGCTGGTCCAGACGCCACCGGCCTGCGGCAGGCTGAAGGCGTGGCGGTCCGACACGAGTTCCTGGGTGATCTTCTCGGCGGCCACGAACATGCCCCGGCCGTGCTCCCGCACCAGCAGGCCCGCGGCGACGAGCTCGTCCACCGCGGCGCGCAGGGTCGGCCGCGAGACTCCGAGTTCCCCGCACAGCACGCGCTCCGAGGGGATGGCGTCGCCCGGCCGGCGCGCCTCGATGAGCTGGAGGATCGCGTCCCGGACCCGCTCGCGTTTGAGTACCGCACCGGAGGCGGCGGCGATCTCCATGCAGGGCTCTCGTTCGTCGTCGGGAGGGGAACTGGTATGCCTCTGACCGCAACTGGTCTGCTGGTCAGCAGAGTCTAGTCAGCCCGACGCGGCCTGATCCAGCCCCGCGGGAGCCGTCGGGACGTCCGTGGCAGTGAGGTCCCGGCCGGCTCGGGCGGTCGCGCGGCGGGGTGTTCGCAGACGTCGTCGCCGGCCCGCGCCGACTCGGCCCGCGCGCCGGATCCCCGGCCGGCGGACCGGCCGGCACGTCGGCCGGCGCCGGCCCGGACCGGCCGGAAGGCTCCGCCCGCCGCGGCCAGGAGGGCGCCGCCCACCGAGGTCAGCGGACCGGCCGGACGGCGAACACCCGGGCGAGCGGGGAGGGTTGACGTCTCGATTGGTCTATGCCACCTTCATCCGACATCAACTGGTAAAGCCCTGGCGGCCAACTGGTCAACCGAGGGTGTCGTGCGTCGTCCGTCTCCAGGTACCCCAGAGGTGAACCGTGAAGTCCCACTCCCTCGCCCTGCTCACCGCCGTGCTCATGAGTGCGGGACTCACCGCGTGCTCCTCCGGCGGCGGCTCGGAGGGCGCCGCGGGCGAGAGGACCGCCCTCGACGTATGGCTGATGCGCGACAGCGTCTCGGCCGCCTTCCAGAAGGAGTTCGAGACGGGTTTCGAAAAGGCCCATCCGGACATCGACGTCAAGATCCAGATCCAGGAGTGGGAAGGCGTCGGCGAGAAGGTCACCGCGGCTCTGGCCAGCAACGACGCCCCGGACGTCATCGAGGTCGGCAACACGCAGGTCGCCCAGTACGCGCAGAGCGGCGGCCTGACCGACTTCACCGACCAGGTCGACGAGCTCGGCGGTGACAAGTGGCTGAAGGGCCTCGCGGAACCCGGCTCGTACGAGGGCAGGCAGTACGGGATCCCGTTCTACGCGGCCAACCGGGTCGTCGTCTACCGCACCGACCTCTTCGAGAAGGCCGGGGTGGACGCCGGACGGATCAAGACGCGGGACCAGTGGATCGCCGCCACCCGGAAACTCGACCGGGGCGGCACACAGGGCATCTACCTGCCGGGCCAGAACTGGTACGCCCTGGCCGGTTTCATCTGGGACGAGGGCGGCGACCTCGCCGTCGAGACCGAAGGCAGGTGGCGGGGCGCGCTCGACAGCCCCGCGGCGCTGCGGGCGATGGCCTTCTACCAGCGTCTCCAGGCGCTCGGCAAGGGCCCCGAGGACTCCGACGAGGCCCGGCCGCCGCAGGCGGAGGTGATGGCGAAGGGAGAGGTGGCCCAGATCATCGCCACACCGGGCAACGCCAACGTCGTGGTGCAGAACAACCCCGGCCTCAAGGGCAAGCTGGGCTTCTTCCCCGTTCCCGGCAAGAGCGCGCGGACCCCGGGCGCCGTCTTCACCGGCGGCTCCGACCTCGTCGTCCCGGCCGTCGCCGCGCACCAGGCGGAAGCCCTCACCTTCCTCCGCGAACTCACCGGCGACGCCTGGCAGAAGAAGCTCGCGGCGGCCATGAGCTACGTGCCGAACAAGACCACGCTCGCCGGCGCCGTCGCCTCCGACCCCGGCGCCGCGGCGATGGCCGCCGGTGCAGCCCGCGGCCACGCCACGCCCAACACGCCCCGGTGGGCGGCCGTCGAGGCCAAGAACCCGGTCAAGGAGTACATGACGGCCGTCCTCACCGGGCGGGACCCGAAGACCGAGGCGGCCAAGGCGTCCCGCGCCATCACCGCCACCCTCAACAGCGCCTCCTGACCGTGGACGTGGTCGCCGAACGGGACGACAACCCGACAGCCGAGCCGAGGGGGCGCCGTGTCGACCGTCCGTGAGCGAGACGTGCCCGGTGCGGCCGGCCGCCGTCCGGCACGGCGCACCGCCGGGCGGCGGCCGGTCCGGCCCAGCGCGGCCCGCCGGGCCTCCCCCTGGCCGTACGTCCTGATCGCGCCGGCGGTCCTGGGGATGCTGTACCTGCTCCTCTACCCGCTGGCCCGGGCCGTGGTGATGTCCTTCCAGGACTTCGGCCTGCGCCAGCTCATCCTGGGCGACGCGCAGTTCGTCGGACTGCGCAACTACCGGACCCTGCTGTCCGACCCCCGCTTCTGGGAGGTGGTGCGCCGCACCTTCCTGTTCACGGCGGTCAACGTGGTCGCCGTCATGGTCCTGTCCTGCCTGGTCGCCCTCATGGTCGAACGGCTCGGCAGGATCGGCAGGACCGTGGTCCTGAGCTCCCTGGTGCTGGTCTGGGCGGTGCCCGTGGTGGCCGCCACCACGGTCTTCCAGTGGCTGTTCCACTCGGAGTTCGGCATCGTCAACGAGCTGCTCACCGGCCTCGGATTCACCTCGTTCGAGGGTTATCCGTGGTTCGCGCACGGCGGCGCCGCGTTCGCCATCATCGTGGCGCTCGTCGTCTGGCAGTCCGTGCCCTTCGCCGCGATCACCCTGTACTCGGCCCTCACCACGGTCCCCGGCGAACTGTACGAGTCGGCCCGGATGGACGGGGCCGGCACGGCACGCGTCCTCCGTTCGGTGACCTTCCCCCTGATCCGGCCGCTCTTCATGCTCGTGCTCTCGCTGGAGGTCATCTGGACGTTCAAGGCGTTCGTGCAGATCTGGGTCATGACGCGGGGCGGGCCGGGCGACGCCACCACCATCCTGCCGGTGTACGCCGTGCAGACGGCCCTCGCCCACCAGCGCTACGACCTGGGGTCCGCCGCCTCGATGGTCACCGTGCTGCTCATGAGCGGCGTCCTGGTCCTCTATTTCCGCCAGTTGTTCCGTCAGGAGGGCGAACGCCCGTGAGAGCCGCACCTCCCGCCGCCGGCGCCGCCCCGGCCGTCCGCCGCCGCGGGATCACGCCGCGCCGCGCCGCACACCGCCTGCCGCTGCACGCGGCCGCCGCCCTGACCGTGGTGGTCTGCCTGTTCCCCGTGTGCTGGATGGTGGCGACCGCGTTCAAACCCTCGCGCGACATCCAGTCCGCCGATCCCCGGCTCCTCCCGGAGCACTGGACGGTGGAGCACTTCCGGCGGGCGGTGGACGCCGACGGGTTCGCCCTCTTCTGGCGCAACAGCGTCCTGGTCACGCTCAGCGCCGTTCTGCTCGCGCTCGTCGTCGCCCTCGGCGCCGCCTACGCCGTGGCCCGGCTGCGCTGGCGCGGCCGGCGGCAGTTCATGCTCGCCGTGTTCATCGCGCAGATGGCGCCCTGGGAATCGCTGGTCATCCCGGTCTACATCATCTCCCGGGACACCGGCATGCTCGACCGGCTGCCGGCGCTGACCCTGGTCTACTTCATGATCACCCTGCCGTTCACCGTGGTGGTCCTGCGGGGCTTCATCGCCGGGGTCCCGCCCGAACTGGAGGAGGCGGCGCAGGTCGACGGCTGCAGCAGGCCGGCCGCCTTCCGCAAGGTGGCCCTCCCCCTGCTGGCGCCCGGCCTCATGGCCACCTCGCTGTTCGGGTTCATCACCGCCTGGAACGAGTTCACCTACGCCAACTTCCTGATCATCAAGCAGCAGGACAGCCGCACCCTGCCGGTCTGGCTGTCCTCCTTCCAGTCCACGTTCGGCACCGACTGGGGCGCCACCATGGCCGCCGCCACCCTCTTCGCCCTGCCCGCGCTGGTCGTCTTCCTCGTCCTGCAGCGCCATGTGACCTCGGGCCTCGCGTCCGGAGGGGTCAAGGGCTGAACCGCATCCGCCGACCCCTCGTCCCGCCGACCCCGGAGACCGCCCGTGGACCTGCCACGTCCCGAATCCGCGCTGATACCCCGCCCCCGCGAACTGCGCCTTCGCCCCGGCCGCTTCCGTCTCGACGCCACCACCCGGCTGCGGGTCACCCCCGGCACCGAGCCGGCCGCCGCCCTGCTGCGCTCGTACCTCGCCCCGGCCACCGGGCTCCGCCTGGAGCACGCCGACGACGGCACCGTCGTGCTCGTCCTGGACGCCGCGTCCGGCCTCGGCGAGGAGGGGTACGGCCTGACCGTCGACGCCCACGGCGTGCTGCTGCGCGCGGCCCGCCCGGCAGGACTGCTGCGCGGCGTCCAGACGATCCGTCAGCTCCTCCCCCACCAGGTCCTGTCCGGCCGGCCCCAGCGCACCGTCCGCTGGGAGCTGCCCGCGGTGGACATCACGGACGTGCCGCGGCACACCTGGCGCGGCGCCATGCTCGACGTCGCCCGCCACTTCCAGCCGGCGTCCTACCTGCGCCGCTATGTCGACCTGCTGGCCCTGCACAAACTCAACGTGCTCCAGCTCCATCTCACCGACGACCAGGGCTGGCGGATGCCGGTGGCCGCCTACCCCCGGCTGACCGAGGTCGGCGGATGGCGCGCCGAGTCGATGGCGGGTCCCGCGGGGAGCGACCGCTTCGACGGCCGGCCGCACGGCGGGTCCTACACCCGCGCCGAGCTCGCCGGTCTCGTCGTCTACGCGGCCGACCGCGGGGTGACCGTGTTGCCGGAGATCGGCATGCCCGGGCACGTCCGGGCCGCCCTGGCCGCCCACCCGGAACTGGGCAACGACCCCGGGCGGCGCCTGGACGTGTGGACGCGGTGGGGCGTGTGCGAGAACGTGCTCGGCGTGGGCGAGAACGTCCTGGACTTCTTCCGCACGGTCCTGGACGAGGTGATGGACGTCTTCCCGTCCCCGTACCTGCACATCGGCGGCGACGAATGTCCCACCGCGGAGTGGGAGAACAGTCCGGCCGCACGCGCCCGCGCCTCCCGCGAAGGACTGGGCGGGCCCCGCGAACTGCACGGCTGGTTCCTGGCGCGCATCGCCGACCACGTCCTGCGGGCCGGCCGCCGGCCGGTGGCCTGGGCCGAGACCGGTGTCACGCTGCCGGTGGAATGCACGGTGATGAGCTGGCGCGAGCCGGCACACGCCTGGGCGGCCGCCCGCCGCGGTCAGGACGTCGTCCACGCCGACCACCGCACCACCTACCTCGACTACGCGCGCGGCCGCGGCCCGCTGGAGCCTCCCGCCCAGCCCGGCCCGGTCGTCGACCTGCCCACGGTGTACGGGCTGGACCTCACCCCCGCGGAGTCCGATCCGCGGCTGCGGGCACGGATCCTCGGCGCGCAGGGCCAGCTGTGGACGGAGTTCGTCACCACACCCGAACACATCGAGTACCTCTCCTTCCCCCGCCTGTGCGCGCTCGCCGAGCGGGTGTGGCACCCGACGGCCGACTGGCGGGACTTCCGTGCCCGGCTGGCCGGGCACCGGCTCCGCCTGGACGCGCTGGGCGTCCCGCACGCCGCCCCGCCGCGTCCGCCGGCCCGCACCGCCGTGTGAGGCCGCGCCGCCCGCCCCGGCCACCACCCCGTCCCTGTCCATGCCGGCTCACCCCCCACGACTCTCCCGCGGCAAGCGGGAGCTCCCCTCGATCGGAAAGGACCCACGCGGATGAGTACTCGTCCGACCGGCCTTCGCGCCCGCTCGGCCCTGGCCCTGTCGGCCCTGCTGGGCAGCGCCGCCCTGGCCGCCCTCCCCACCGTCACCGCCTCCGCCGCCGACGGCGGCCTGGTGGTGCAGTACCGCACCGGCGCCGGCGGCGCCACCGCCGACCAGAGCGAGCCCTGGTTCAAGGTCCGCAACACCGGCTCCGCCCCGGTCCAGCTCAGCCAGGTGAGGATCCGCTACTACTTCAAGGCCGACGCGCCGGGTGCCGCCTACCGCTTCGCCTGCTCCTGGGCGGTCCGGGGGTGTTCCGCCGTCACCGGCACCTTCGGCACGCTGAGCAGTCCCACCGCCACCGCCGACCGCTACCTGGAGATCGGCTTCACCTCGTCCGCCGGGACGCTGGCACCCGGCGGCGACACCGGAGACATCCAGCTGCGGTTCCACCAGTCCACCTGGCAGACGCTGGACCAGAGCGACGACTACTCCTTCGGCGGCGCCCAGACCTCGTACGCGGACTGGAACAAGGTCACCGCCCAGCTCGCCGGGACCACCGTCTGGGGCACCGCGCCCGCCGGCAACGACCCCACGGACCCGACCGATCCCACGGACCCGCCCGGTGGCGGCCAGACCCTGTTCGACGACTTCACCTACACGTCCCACACCGACCCCGCCCTCTCCGCGCACGGCTGGAACGTCCGCTCCAACTCCGGCGGCCCCGGCGTCCCCGGGGCGACCTGGGACCCGTCCAAGGTCACCTTCACCACCGAGGGCGGCAGCAGGGTGATGAACCTGGAGACCTCCACCGCGGGCACGGGCGAGTCCACCAGGCACACGGAAGTCCTCACCAAGGACATGAAGTTCAGGAACGGCACCTACGCCGCCCGCGTCAAGTTCTCCGACGCCCCGAAGTCGGGTCCCGACGGCGACCGCGTCGTCCAGACCTTCTTCACCATCAACGACCTCAAGGCCCCGATGGCCGACGACTACGCCGAGTACGACTTCGAGTACCTGCCCAACGGGGGCTGGGGCGAGCCGTCCAACATCCTGTACACGACCTCCTGGGAGACGTACAACCCCGACCCCTGGCAGGCCGTCAACCAGCACAGCGAGAGCCGGCGGAGCTTCGCCGGCTGGCACGACCTCGTCGTGACCATCGACGACAGCGCCATCACCTACTACGTCGACGGGCAGCTCTTCGGCACCCACGACGCCCGGTACCTGCCCGAGCGGCCGATGTCGATCAACTTCAACCAGTGGCTGATCGATCTCGCCGGTCAGACCTCGACGGCACCGCGCGCCTACGACCAGCGGGTCGACTACGTCCTGCACGTCAAGGACCGGGTCCTCACCCCGGCCCAGGTGGCCGCGAAGGTGGCCGCGTACCGCAGCGCCGGCACGTCCTTCGTGGACGAGGTCCCCTCCTCCTGAGACCGGGCGGTTCCCGGTCCCCCCTCGCTCCGGTGGCCCGGAAACACCGGCCACCGGGGCACCACCGCGTCGCGGGCGCCCGGCCCGGCCGGCGGCGGCCCGCGTCCCCGCCTTCGCGCAGCCGGACGACGCGCCTCCCGGCCCCGCGGCCGGGGAACACGCCGGCCCGTCGCCGAGCCGGGGCGATCCGGTCGTCCTCGGCCCGGCTCGGCGGGCGGTTCAGGCGGCGGGCGCGCTCCCCGCGGCCGGGAGGGGTGCCGGCCGGGTGCTCCGGTGGTGCTGTGCCCGGCGGACGGCAGGGGGCGCCGCCAGGCCGGTCAGGGCGAACAGTGCCCCGACGACGTACCACCCCGGGCGGCCCCAGGTGATGCAGAGCCCGATGAGCAGGGACGGGCCGGCGGTCTCCGCCAGGCCGGCGCCCAGGCCGAACACACCCAGGTACTGGCCCGTCGCGTGCCGGGGGGCGAGTGCGAAGGACACCTCGAAGCCCGCGGCGGCGTGCCACAGCTCGCCGACCGTATGGATCACCACGGCGGTCATGAGCAGGCAGACGGCCGCCCGGACCGGTGCCCCCGCGGACAGCGGGATCAGTGCGCAGGAGACGAGGAAGGCCGCGCCCGCCCGGCGGTAGGCCCTCCCGCCGGCTGCGGGGGAGCCGATGCCGCGGCTGGCCCGGACCTGGAACGCGACGACGATGACGGTGCTGGTGAACATGGTGGCCGACACCATCCAGTGGGGTGCGGTGGTCCGCGCGACCAGCCAGAGCGGAACAGCGACCGTGAGCACCTTGAACTGGATGGCCATGATCCCGTCGAGGGCGGTGAGCAGGAGGTAGGGGCGGTCCCGCAGGGCGCTCCAGCGGGGGCCCGGGGCGGAGGGGGCGGGTGCCACGGGCGCCAGGAGGACCAGGAGCGCCGCCGAGGCGGCGAGGGCGACGGCGTTGCCGATGACCATGAGGTGGTAGGCGGTGTGGGTGCCGACCTGGACGGCCCAGCCGGCCAGCAGGGCGCCGAGGGAGACGCCGAGGTTGGTCCCGGCCCGCAGACAGGCGCGGAACTCCTGCGGCCGCTCGCCCCCGTGGTGCCTGATGAGGGGACTGCGTGCCGCCACTCCGGCCGCCTTCGCCCCGGTGGCCGCGCAGACCGCGAGGACGAACGGCCAGAAGCTGTCCGCCAGTACGAAACAGGCGGTGGCCAGCGCCTGGACGACCAGGGTGGTCGCATAGACACCGCGGGCTCCGTGTTCGTCCGCGAGGCGGCCGACGGCGATGCCCAGGGCCAGCGAGACGAATCCGGCGATGCCCAGCCCCAGTCCCACCTGGCCGGCCGGGAGGTGGACCGCCTGGGTGAAGTAGAGGACGCCCGCGGTCAGGTAGAGGCCGCTGCCGACGGTGCAGACGAAGTTCGAGGCGGCCAGGACGCGCTGGGGTCCGGTGTCCGGCAACAGGTGAGGCACGACGGGCTCCGCATCCGGTAAGGGCGGTAAGGACCCGCATAGCTTGTTGCATATTACTTGCAAGAGCAAGAGAGTTGCGAGTACGGCGGGAACCGCCGCCGCGGCCACGACGGGTGACGTCCGTACCGGTCGCCGGGCCGGCTTCCGGGCGAGACCACGGGCCGTCGAAGTGACTGACGCCCGCACGCTCGCGATTTCGGGGTGCCACGCGGCCGCCCGGCCCGGACGGCCCACCGAAGGCGCAGGCCCCGACGCGCGGACGGTCCCGCGGGTCTTCGGGCCGGCCGTTCCTCCTCGCGGCCCCGTGTACCGCCCCCCTCGCGTCGTGCGGGGGTAGGGCCGGTCGGCCCTACCCCCGCACGACGACCGCGGCGACGATGGACCGGTGTTCCAGAACGACGCCTCCCGCGCACTCGACCGGCCGGAGTGCCTGCGCCTGCTCGCCAGGGTGCCGGTCGGCCGCGTCGTCTACACCCGGCAGGCACTGCCCGCCGTCCTCCCCGTCGACTTCTTCGTGGACACGGACGCCTCCGTCCTGCTGCGCACCTCGCCGGACTCGGATCTCGCACGCGCCGTCGACGGCGTGGTGGTCGCCTTCGAGGCGGACGAGCTCGATGCGGCGACGAGGTCCGGCTGGAGCGTGGTCGTCACCGGAAGAGCCGCCGTGGTGACCGATCCCGCCGAGCACGACCGGCTCTCGCGGGCCGGTCCCGCTTCCTGGCCGCCCCCGCGGCACGCGGTGTTCGTGCGGATCGCGTCCGAGATGGTCACCGGACGCGCGCTCGGGGCGACGCGCGGCACGCCGTGAGGAGGTCCCGGAAGGCGGCGCCGGCCGGCCGCTGCGCGTGCGCCCGCCCGGCCCGCGCCGTCCCATGGGGCCGAACGGCCCCGGGCCGGCGCGCGTACGGGGCCGCCCGGCCCTTCCGCGCGGTGCGGCGCCTGGTCTTGGCTCTACCCATGGCGCACACGCACACGGGAACCCCGCCGAGCCATACCGAACGCACCGTCGGAGGCACGACCGTCCTGGCGCTGCACGGCGAGATCGACATCCTCACCGAGCCCGCGCTCCGCGCGCGGTTCGACGCCCTGACCGCCGCTCCGGGCCCCGACCTGGTGGTGGACCTGCGCCCGGTGTCCTTCATCGACTGCGCCGGGCTGCGCGTGCTGTGCCGGGCGCGCAACCGGGCCGAGGCCCGGCACGGCCGGCTGCGGCTGGTCACCGACAGCGCCGGGTTCCGGCGCCTGCTGCGGCTCACCGGCCTGGCCGACGCCTTCGAGCTGTACCCGCGGCTGGCGGACGCCCTGGACCGCGCGGGCACCGCGACGGGCGGCACACCGGCAGGCCGCCGCCCCGCCTGATCCACGAACGCCCGCCCGGCGGCCTGGACACCGTCGCGGACCTGGCCTCCGACTGGCTCACCACCCACCTGGCACAGCCGGGCGCGGGAGCGCCGCCGGCCAGATAGGCGTAGGCACCCCGGCGCAGGACGAGGGCCCCGGGGACCCGTCTCCCCCGGGCACCGGAGGGTCCGGCCCGGCCGCCCCCGGGTGGTCCTCCGTCCCGGATCCGGCCCCGGCCGGCCTCGTCACGGCGCACGGCCCGCGAGGTTCCGGAGGACGGGTGGTTCGAGGGCGCCCCTGGGCGGACACGGAACTGCCCGCCGCGGGGCGCCGCGGCCACACGGGAGAGCCGGGGTCCCGCCGGCCGGCCGGGGCCGTCCGCCCGGGGACCGGGCCGAGCCCGGGAACCGGGCGACGGAGCATCCGCTCACCGGTCCGCCGGCGTGATGCGGCGCCCCGTCACGCGCAGGGGCCGGATCGCCACCCACAGCGTGCGTCCGCCCCCCGCCCAGGGGCCGGTGTGGGCCCGCTCGTCGAGGCGGCGCACCTCGTCGGGGTCCGTGACGGCGCGGGCCGGGCCGACCACCAGCACGCTCCAGCCCTGGCTCATGGCCTCGTCGATGTGGTCCACCTCGAAGGCGACCTCGGTGCCGACGGCCGCGGCGGGGGCGGCGTCGGGCGAGGTGCGGAAGACGAGGGCGTCGTCGACCAGGTCGTAGTTGACCGGGAGCACGGCCGGGCCCTCGGCGGTCGTCAGCGACACGCGCCCCACGCCGTGCGTGGACAGCAGGGTGCGGCACTCCTCCCGGCCGAGTTCCCGAAGGCGGGGACGGAGGAGGGCGTGTCCCTGCCCGGGTGGCAGGTCCCGGTCCGCGCCCTGGAGTTCGGCGAGCCGGGTGCCGAGCGCGTCGGCCAGCCGCAGCAGGGTGCCCAGACCGGGGTCGGACGGATGCTCCTCGAGGTAGGCGAGGTACTCCGGCGCCATGTGGGCGCGGCGGGCCGTTTCCTCCCGGCTGAGGCCCTGCCGGCGGCGCGCGGCCGCCACGCGTCGCCCCACGTCCCCCGGCTGCGCCGCGGCGCCCCGAGGGCCCGTCGCGGCCAGGACCGCCGCGTCGGGGTCCGCCGCCCCGCCCGGCGCCGTCCCCTCGTGGTGAAGGTGCCGGACGTGTGCGTCCGGGCCGGGGAACACGAGCGTGACCTGGCCGGTGTCCGACCACCGCACGTCGTACGGGGGTGTTCCGTCGTCGTGGTGCAGCCCGACGATCTCTCCGTCGCGCCGGGCGGTTCCGGTGGCCGGGCTTTCGACGATCAGCAGATCGCCCAGATGAGCGTGCATGACGGTGCCGTTTCCCTCGATGGGTCCGCTCTGGGCCCGCCCCTCCAGGATCACGCCGCACCGGGTCCCGCACCAATGGGCCGCGAGGACCGGGCCGGTGCCCGGACGGCCCCTCCCCGAGGCCCGCGCCGGCGAACCGCCGCGCGGCCCGGGGGCCGCCGCCTCCGCCACCCCGCCGTGCTCACCTCCCGGGCGGACCCACCGCTTCCCGCACCGGGGCGTGCCACACCAGTCGCGTCCCGCCGCCGTCCCGGTCGCCGAGTTCCATGTCCCCGCCGAGCTTCCTCGCCCGCTCCGCCATGTTGGCGAGGCCGCTGCGACGGCCCCCCGCGGGTACGCCCACCCCGTTGTCGGCGACCGTCAGGCGCACCTCGTTGCCGTCGGTCTCCAGCACCACCTCGGCGCGGTCGGCGTGCGCGTGGCGGGCGATGTTGGTCAGGGACTCGGACAGCACGGCCACGACGTGGTCGGCGGTCTCCTTCGGGACGTGGGTGTCGAGCAGTCCCTCCATGCGCACGCCGGGCGCGAAGCCCAGGACGGGCGCGGCCTCGCCGACCACGCGCACGGCCCGGGCCCGCAGACCGGGGGCGGCGTCGCCGTCGCGCGTGCGCAGGCCGAAGATCGTCGATCGAATGATCTTGATGGTCTCGTCGAGGTCGTCCACGGCCCGCAGGACGCGTTCCGAGGCCTGTGCGTGGTCGATGAGGCGGCCCGCGCTCTGCAGGGTCATGCCGGTGGCGAACAACCGCTGGATGGCCAGGTCGTGCAGGTCCCGGGCGATCCGGTCGCGGTCCTCCAGGACGGCGATCTGCTCGGCGTCCCTGCGGCGTTCGGCGAGCTCCATGGCGACCGCGGCCTGCGCGGCGAAGCCCCACAGCGGCTCCATCTCCTTCTCGGCGAACTCGCTCGCCCCCGCCTCGCGCACCAGCAGGACGACACCGCGTACGCCGTCCCCCGTCCCCACGGGGACCGCCACGGCCGGGCCCAGGCCGGCGAAACGCGGCGGGCCGGCCGAGACCCGGTCGTCCTGGGAGACGTCCGGACTGGTCACCGGTGCCGCGCCGGCGAAGGCCCGCCCGGTGAGGCTGCCCCCGACGGGCAGCACCAGCCCGCGGTGCGCCTGCGCGTGCCGGCCGATGGCCAGTTCCACGGTGAGCGCGTCGGTGTCCTCCATCGGCACCGCGACCACGGCGAGCTCGGCGCCGGTGATCTCCCGCGCCCGCTCGGCGATCAGCCGCAGGACCTCCCCCTGGTCGCCGCCGGACATCAGACTGCGGGTGATCTCCGCGGTCGCCCGCAGCCACCGCTCACGCAGCCGGGACTCCTCGTACAGGCGGGCGTTGTCGATGGCGACGCCGGCGGCCACGGCGAGGGTGGACAGGACCGACTCGTCCTCCTCGTCGAATTCGGCCCCGTTGCGCTTCTCGGTCAGGTACAGGTTGCCGAAGACCTGGTCCCGGACCCTGATGGGGACGCCCAGGAACGTGTTCATCGGGGGGTGGTGCGGCGGGAAGCCGTAGGAGGCCGGGTGCCGGGAGAGCTTCGGCAGCCGCAGGGGCTCGGGGTGGCGGATCAGCTCGCCCAGGATGCCGTGGCCCTCCGGGTAGTTCCCGATGCGGGCGATCTGCTCCTCGTCGACGCCGACCGTGTAGAAGGCCGACAGCCGCCTGCCGTCCGGGCCGATCACACCGAGCGCGCCGTACTCCGCGTCCACCAGTGCCGTCGCTGCCTCCACGATGCTGTACAGCGCCTGCTCCAGGTGGAGTTCCCGGCCGACCGACAGCACCGCTTCCAGCAGGCTGTGCACCCGGTCCCGGGTCCCCCGGGCCGCGTCCACGCGGGCCTGCAGCTCCTCCAGCAGCTCGTCCAGCCTGAGCTGGGGCAGCTTCAGCCGGGCCTTCCGGGCGTCCTCGGAGCCTGGCAACGTGTTCCTCCCACCGTCCTGCGCGGAGCCGACCGCCGTCCGCTCGTCTGCCACGGTAGCGGTCGGCGCGTGAGCAGGGCACGGGGGACCACCCCTGCCACCAGGGGCACGCCCGGCAGGTCGAAGGCGCGGCGGCCTCGCGGCGGCGTACCGCGCGGGGCCGGAAGGGAGGGGCCGGAACGGGGGGCGCCCGTACGCCTGCGCGCGTCAGCGCCCCTCGCCGCGCAGCCGGTCCCGGGCCTGGGTGGCGATGACCGCGGCCTGGACGCGGCGCTCCACGCCCAGCTTCGCCAGCAGCCGGGAGATGTGGTTCTTCACCGTCTTCTCCGCGAGGTACAGCCGCCGGCCGATCTGCCGGTTGGTCAGGCCCTCGCCGATCAGGGCCAGGATCTCCCGCTCCCGCTCGGTCAGGCCCGGCAGGGCGTCCGGCTCCTGCCGCTGCGGGCCTCCCCGCAGCCTGGCCATCAGCCTGGCCGTGGCGCTCGGGTCCAGCAGCGACTGGCCACGGGCCACGGTGCGCACCGCCGAGACCAGGTCCGAGCCCTGGATCTGCTTCAGCACGTACCCGGACGCACCCGCCATGATCGAGTCCAGCAGGGCCTCCTCGTCGTCGAACGAGGTCAGCATCAGACAGGCCAGGCCGGGCATGCCCGAGCGCAGCTCACGGCAGACGGTGACGCCGTCCCCGTCGGGCAGGCGGACGTCGAGGACCGCCACGTCGGGGCGCAGCGCGGGGACGCGCGCCAGCGCCTGCCCGACGGTGGCGGCCTCGCCGACCACCGTGATGTCCGGCTCGTCGTCCAGCAGATCGTGCACGCCCCGCCGGACGACCTCGTGGTCGTCCAGGAGGAAGACCCGGATGGGCCCTCCGGTGCCGGTCTGCTCGCCGTCCTCCATCGGTCACTCCTCGTGATGTCCTCTTCGGGTCCCGGGGGAGATCCTTCCCCGCCGGGGGACTGAAGGCCAGGGCCGATGGTCCCCGGTTCCCGGCGCCCTGGGGTGTCCGGGCCCGAGGGCGGACGGGTGCGGGGCGTCGCACGGCGGGCGCCGGCCGGTCCGGCCGCCCGTCCGGCGGGCGTGGCCGCGTGCCGGAGCCGGAATCGGGGCCGGGGCCGGGGCCGGGCGCAGCGGCCCGGTGGTGCCCGCCACCCGGCGGGCGTCCGTGCCGACGGCCGCAGGCGGGGCCGGCCGGGTGGGTGTTCCCGGCGCCGTCCGGCCCCGGATCACGCCGGTTCGCCGGCCCGATGGTCCCGAGTCCGCGGGCCGATGGTCCCGGCCCGGCGCAAGGGCGGCAGAACGGCGCCGGAACACGGCGGCGTGTCTGCTAGACAGGAGACCCGCCGCCCCCTCGACGCGGCGCTCTCGCCCCTTTCCCGTCCGGGAGGCCCCATGCTGTCCGCAGAGTCCGCCGCCGTCGTACGCGCCACCCTCCCCGCCGTGGCGGGAGCGCTCGACGAGATCACGACGCGCTTCTACGGAACGATGTTCCGCGACCGGCCGGAACTCCTCGACGGCATGTTCAACCGCGGCAACCAGGCCAGTGGGGCCCAGCGGCGCGCGCTGGCCGGGTCGATCGCCGCGTTCGCGACCGCGCTGCTGGACGCTCCCGACGAGCGTCCGGACACGCTGCTGGCGCGGATCGCGCACAAGCACGCCGCCGTCGGGGTCACCGACGACCAGTACACGATCGTGCACAAGTACCTGTTCGGCGCGATAGCCGAGGTCCTCGGCGACGCGGTCACCCCGGAGGTGGCCGCCGCCTGGGACGAGGTCTACTGGCTGATGGCCGGCGCCCTCATCGCCCGGGAGGCACGTCTCTACCAGGACGCGGGCGTGCGGCCGGGCCGGATCTGGCGGCGGTGGACGGTGGTCGAGCGCCGCCCCGAGGCCCCGGAGGTGGTGTCCTTCGTGCTGCGTCCGGCCGACGGCGGCCCGGCGCCGCGGGCGCGCGCGGGCCAGTACGTGAGCGTGCGCGTCCGCATGGCCGACGGAGTCCACCAGGTGCGCCAGTACAGCCTGTCCTCCGACCCCGGCGAGGACCTGCGGCGGATCACGGTCAAGCGGGTGGCCGGCACGGCCGGCGCCCCGGACGGCGAGGTCTCCGCCGTCCTGCACGACGAGATCCACGAGGGCGACGAGCTGACCCTCTCCGCGCCCTTCGGGGACGTCGTCCTCGACGACCCGGCCGACGCCGCGGTCCCCGTCGTACTGGTCTCGGCCGGCATCGGCTGCACACCCATGACGGGCATGCTGGCCCACCTCGCGGCCACCGGCTCGGCCCGCCCCGTGCTGGTCCTGCACGCCGACCGCTCCCCCGGTCACCACGCCCTGCGCACGGAGACCCGGCGCCTCCTCGGCCGGCTCCCGGACGCCCGCGCCGTCTTCTGGTACGAGCGCCCCGGGGCGGACGAACCCGACGCCCGCACCGGCCTGATGGACCTGCGCGGAGTGGAACTCCCCGAGGACGCCACGGTGTTCCTGTGCGGGCCGCTGCCGTTCATGCGCGACGTACGCGGACGACTGCTGCGTGCCGGGGTCCCGGCACGGCGCATCCGCTACGAGGTCTTCGGCCCGGACCTGTGGCTGCCCGCCGCAGCGGCCTGAACCCCCGCCGGCCGGCGTGGCGCACGAGGGTGCACGGAGGATTGGCCGTGCGCCCGCCGCGCTACAGGAACCGCCGCAGCGGAACGACAGCCGCCTCCCGCAGCCGCTGCAGCACGGCACGCCGCTTCCAGCGGTCCCGGTCGATGGCCACGCTGCGCCGCAGGTCCGCGTCGAAGTCCCGGTCCAGCCCCGCGGTGAAGTTCTCGTCCAGCACCGCGAGCATGACCTCCTCGTCGTGGTCCATCGAGCGCCGGTTGAAGTTGGTCGAACCGATCAGCGAGGCCACGCCGTCCACCGTGATGATCTTGGCGTGCATCATGGTCGGCTGGTACTGGCGGATCGACACGCCCGCGTCCAGCAGGCGCGTGTAGTGGTACTGGCCGGCCAGCTGGCAGGCGCGCTGGTCGGTGTGCGGTCCGGGCAGCAGGATCTCGACCGTCACCCCCCGGCGCGCGGTGGCGCACAGCAGGTCGATGAAGTAGGCGTCCGGGGCGAAGTAGGCGGTGGCCAGGCGGAAACGCCGTTCGGCGGAGGTCAGCATCACCCGGATCAGGGTCTGCATGTCCTGCCAGCCGAAGCTGGCCGACCCGCGCACGACCTGGACGACCGAGGTGCCGGGCTGGGCGTGCTCCAGGAAACGGTCGCGCTCGTCGTACAGCTCGTCGTGGCACTCGGCCCAGTTCTGGGCGAAGGCCGCGGCGATGCCGTCCACGGCGGGCCCCCGGACCCGGACGTGGGTGTCACGCCACTCGCGCGGGTTGCGGGCGTCACCGCACCACTCCTCGGCGATGCCGACACCGCCCGTGAACGCCGTGTGCTCGTCCACGATCAGCGCCTTGCGGTGGCAGCGGTGGTTCTGCTTGAGGGGCGACAGCCACAGCGGCTTGCGGAACCAGGCGACCTGCACGCCGGCGGCGTCCATGAGGTCCAGCAGGTCCCGCTCTATCCTGCTGGAGCCGAACCCGTCCAGCAGCAGCCGCACCCGTACCCCGGCGCGCGCCCGCTCGGAGAGGGCCGCGGCGAAGTCACGGGCGATCTGACCGCGCCAGTACACGAACGTCATCATGTCGATCGTGTGCTCGGCGGCCCTGATCGCGCCGAGCATGGCCGGGAAGATCTCGTCGCCGTTGCGCAACGCGACGAGTTCGTTCCCCTCGGTCGCGGCCACGCCGATCAGCCGCTCCAGGCGGCGGCGCAGGCGGTGGACGCCCGACGGGCCGTCACCGAACCGCTCCTCGCCGCCGTCGAGCCGCTCCTCGCCGCCGTCGAGCCGTTCCTGCGCCGCGGTCATACGGCAGCTCCGGCGCGGGGACGAACGGCGAACGGGGCGCCGACGGCAGGGCGGGGAACCGGTACGCCGTCCGCGGCGACCGGCACCGGTACGCCGGACGGACACGCGGGACGGGACGGCGGCACGCGGGACGCCCCCCGCACCGGGACAGCGCGCCGGTGCGCGGCACGGCCGAGCCGCGCGGCGCTCACCGGACGCGGCGTGCGCGGCAGACCGTCACGGCACGCCTCCTCCGCCATGGCACCCGCTCCCCTCACCCTCGTACGCCCGGCCGCCGTCCGCACGACACGTCCCGGCGCGGCATCGGCCGTATCCCTCGCCCCCTCTGCGCGCTCCCGCAGGCAGGGGAGCCCAGGCAGCCTAAACGGCCCGCCCGGGCCAGTCCACCTGGCCCCCGCGGCTTCGCCCCGGACCGCCCGCTCCAGCCGTCCGCCGCACGCCGG
Source organism: Streptomyces sp. NPDC052701 (assembly GCF_040678355.1). Classification (NCBI taxonomy): domain Bacteria; kingdom Bacillati; phylum Actinomycetota; class Actinomycetes; order Kitasatosporales; family Streptomycetaceae; genus Streptomyces; species Streptomyces sp. NPDC052701. The sequence continues at coordinate 27,893 of NZ_JBFATO010000024.1, read as the reverse complement.
TTGCCGTGCCGGGTGAACGGAATCCGGCCACGGTACGGCGAAACGGACGGGCGGCCACCGGGACGTACCGGCGCCGACGGGCGCGTGCCGGAGCCGTCGCGCTCCTGGCAGGGGCCGCCGTCCCGGGCCCCGCGACGAACCCGGCCGGGCCCCCGCGGCACCGGGCGGCACCGCGTTCAGCTGAGGCTTTCGCGGTTCCAGGTGTGACCTGTTCCGCCCGATCGCCGTGTGGAGACATTGCGAAGGGCGCTGGTAATTTGAGAGCGCCGCGATGCCCCGTGTGGTCCGGGGGGAGGATTCAGGGTTTGCGGTCGCCGCTGTGGCAACCAATACCAAACCCTCGTACGTCTGTACGGTTTGCCTGCGCGAGCAATACGGAGTGCGGAGCGAGCGGTACGGAGTACGGAGGGAGACACGGTCGTGACCCAGGCAGGACAGGGGGGACGGGATCAGGGTGGCGACGAGGTGCCCCCGGAGCCGGACGCCACCATGCAGTTGAAGGTCCCGCCGCCGCGGCCGGCCGCGGACGAGACCATGCAGCTTCGCATACCCGAGGGCGGCATACCCGCCGGATCCGGCATACCCGACGCTTCCGGCATATCCGCCACTGACGGTGCGTCCGAGACGCCCGGCACCCCCTCCGCCGCATCCGACATGTCCGGCACGTCCTCCCGTCGCCGCCGCAAAGCCCCCCGCCCCTCCCCCGCCGCCCGCCTCACCGCGACCCTCGGCCCCCGGCTGGCCCCCGTGCTCGGCTCCGTCGTCGCCTTCCTCGGCCCCTACGTCCGCCGGCTGCGCCCGCACTACCCCCGGCCGGGCCGCACCGGGTGGCGCCGCTGGATCCCCTCCTGGCGGCAGACCCTCGGCGGATTCCTCGCCTCCCTCGGCCTGAGCGGCCTCTTCCTGGCGGTCGCCTACGCCGCCACCGACATCCCGGACGACCTCAACACCTACGCCACCCAGCAGGACAACGTGTACTTCTGGGCCGACGGCACCCCGATGGCCCGCACCGGCTGGGTCCAGCGGCAGGCGATGCCGCTGGACGAGATCCCCGAGGACGTCCGCTGGGCGGTGCTCGCCGCCGAGAACGAGAGCTTCTACAACGACCCCGGCATCTCCTTCAAGGGCATCACCCGCGCCCTGTTCCGCACCCTCGGCCGGGGCGACACCCAGGGCGGCTCGACCATCACCCAGCAGTACGTCAAGAACGTCTACCTCAGCCAGGACCAGACGGTCAGCCGCAAGTTCACCGAAGCGATGATCGCCCTCAAGCTCGACAACAAGATGAGCAAGGACGAGATCCTGGAGAGCTACCTCAACACCAGCTGGTTCGGTCGCGGCACCTACGGCATCCAGCGCGCCGCCCAGGCCTACTACGGCAAGGACGTCAGCGAGCTCAACGCCAGCGAGGCCGCCTTCCTCGCCTCCCTGCTCAAGGGCGCCGGCCTGTTCGACCCCCACCTGGGCAAGGCCAACCGCGAGCGGGCCGTGGAGCGCTGGTCGTGGACCCTCGACCGGATGGTGTCGATCGGCAAGCTGTCGGCGCAGGAGCGCGCCAAGTACCGGAAGTTCCCCGAGCCGCTGAAGAGCAACCCGCTGTACGACACCGGCGAGCAGAGCGACTACCTGGTGGAACTCGCCACCCAGTACGTCAAGAAGAACGCGCACATCTCCGCCAAGGAGTTCGACCTCGGCGGCTACCAGATCTACACGACCTTCGACAAGGACCGCGAGGCCCAGCTCACCGACGCCGTCACCAAGGCCCGCAAGCAGGCCCGCAAGGACGATCCGAAGGCCGCCGAGGCCGCCCACTACGGCGCCGCCTCCATCGCCGCCGACGGCCGGATCCTCGCCGTCTACGGCGGCCCCGACCACCGTACGCAGGGCTACAACGAGTCCAACGCGACCACCGTGCCCGCCGGCTCGGCGTTCCTGCCGTTCGTCTACGCCGCCGGACTGGAGCACGGTGTGCGCAAGACCCGCGACGGAGAGCCCACGCCGGTGACCGGGGAGACCCTCTACAACGGCGACGACGGCGTGCCCGTCACCACGCCCGAAGGCCCGTACTGGGACCGCAGCGGCCGCAAGGTCTCCGCGCGCAACGACGGCGGCAAGTCCTACGGGCAGATCTCCCTGCACCGGGCGCTCGCCCTGTCCGTCAACACCCCGTTCATGCAGCTCGGCATGGACACCGGGCTGGAGAAGGTGCGCGCCACCGCCGTGGCCGCCGGCCTGCTGCCCTCCAGCATCGGCGCCCGGGTGCCCGCCCTGTCCACCGGCAGCTCCACGCCCAGCGCCATCCGCATGGCCAGCGGCTACGCCACCTTCGCCGCCGACGGCGTGCACACCGAGCCCTACTCGGTGCGGAGGATCACCCGCAACGGCCACAAGGTCGCCCTCGACGCGCCGCCCACCCGCCGCGCGGTGGGCGTCGACACCGCCCGCGAGGTCCACTCCGCCCTCACCGACGCCTTCCGCACCGCCCACCCGGACGCCGCGCCCGCCTCCGCCGGGGTCGCCGGGAAGGCGGGCACGACCCGGGACGACACCGCCGCCTGGTACGTCGGCACCGCCAAGAAGGTCTCCACCGCGGTCGTCGTCTACCGCATCGACCTGAGCAAGAGCCTGGAACCCCTGCCGCTCAAGGGCCTGGGCGGCACGGCCACCGACAGCGTCCCGTACGGCATCTGGTCACGTGCCATGAGTCCGCTCGGCTGACCACCGGCGCGACCGGCATCGCCCAGCCCCTGTCCCCGAGAGATTGAGCCGCAGATGAAACAGCCGTCGGGCCGCCGCCGCAAGGCCCGCGCACCACACCGTCCCGCCGCCCGTCCGGGGTTCCTCACCCTGGCGGCGTTCCTCGTCGTCGCCTCCCTCGTCGCCGGCTACCTGGCGCTCTCCGGCACCGAGGACACCACCTCGACCTCGTCCGCCAAGGACGGATCACGGCGGCCGACCTCGCGGGCGAGCGGGGAACCGGAGTGGGACGGCAAGATCAAGGTGCTCGGCGACGGCTCGACCTCCTACACCGGCCCGCAGAAGAACCAGTTGGAGCCCAGGCCGCTCAAGCCCGGCGAGAAGCCGCCCCAGTTCGTGGTCTTCTCCTGGGACGGCGCCCTCCAGGGCGACGACCGGCTCTTCTCCCACTACCGGGAGATGGCCAAGGAGTACAACGCCCACATGACCTTCTTCCTCACGGGCATCTACCTGCTGCCCAAGAGCAAGAAGGACCTCTACTCCCCGCCGCAGCACCCCAGGGGCACCGCGGCGATCAGCTTCCCCACCGACGAGCACATCCGCACCACCCTGGAGCAGCTCGCCGGTGCCTGGAAGGACGGCAACGAGATCGGCACCCACTTCAACGGCCACTTCTGCGGTGCGAAGGGCGGCGGCGACTGGAGCGTCGCGGAGTGGAAGAGCGAGATCGACCAGTTCTACCGGTTCGTGGAGAACTGGAAGTCCAACACGGGCTACACCGACATCGACCCGCTGCCCTTCGACGTCAAGAAGGAGGTCGCCGGCGGCCGCGCCCCCTGCCTGGAGGGCCAGGCCAACCTGCTGAAGGCGGCCAAGAGCTACGGCTGGCGCTACGACGCCAGCTCCGCCGGCGACTTCCAGATCTGGCCGACGAAGAAGAACGGCATCTGGGACTTCCCGCTCCAGATGCTCCCCTACGAGGGCGGCAAGTACCAGGGCCTGTCCATGGACTTCAACTTCCTCTACAACCAGTCCGACGGCGAGACCGAGGGCGACCCGGCCAAGTACCCGGAGTGGCAGCAGGAGACCGTCGACACCTACATGGCCGGATTCAACCGCGTCTACTACGGCAGCCGCGCTCCGATGTTCGTCGGCAACCACTTCGAGGAGTGGAACGGCGGCATCTACATGAAGGCCGTCGACGAGGTCATCAAGAACGTGTGCACCAAGAAGGACGTCAAGTGCGTGTCCTTCAAGGAGCTCGCCGACTGGATGGACGCCCAGAAGCCGGCCACGCTGGAGCGGCTGCGCAGTCTGGACCCGGCGCAGTCCCCGGACTGGTCCGCCATCGTGCAGTGACCGCCGCCGGGCGGCGTCCGGCGGCGGTCACGGCCCGCCAACTCCCGTGCGGCGCAAGGCGCGGCCCCCTGCACACCGGCCGCATACGGCATGCAAAGATTCCGCTTGTCCCGGCATCCCTCCGCCGGGGCAAGAGGGGAAACTTCAGTGAAGTCAAGGAAATCGAGTCGCACGCGACGTCGCGTGACGATACTCACGGCGGCCGCCGCCTCGGTCGTCGCGGGCGCGGCGCTGCTGCCCAGCTGGAGCGCCGGCGCGTCCACCACGGCCGAGCCCGAGGTGGACGCCAGGACGAAGGCCACGTTCCAGCGGCTGGCCGACGCGGTCTTCACCGACCGCACCAACTCCCTGGTCGACGAGCCGGGCAAGGGGAAGAAGCCGCTGACCGACGGTTTCTCCGGTGAGGTCGCGCTCTCCTCCGGGACCGCCCGCACCGAGGACAGCGCCCTGGACAAGCTCGGCGACCGCAAGGACCGGCTCGCGCGGCTCGGCGAGAAGTACAGCGCGGCCAGCACCTCCGTCACCCTGGACCGCACCCGTGTCAGCGGCCGCAAGGCCGTCGTCGCGGTCACCGAGACCACGACGCTGACGTACGAGAAGGTCCGCGGCGACGAGCCGAGGACGACGGGCTTCCAGGCGCACCACGAGCTGACCTTCCGGGCCGACCGGCGCGGCGACTGGCGGCTGACCGGCATCCGCGGGACCGACGAGAGCCAGCTCGCGGTCAACCAGCCCGCCAAGCCGATGGTCGCCGCCACCACCACCGCCGACGACACCATGCCGTCGGCCCCGCGCGCGGCCGTCACCCGGCCCGCGCCGTCCGCCCCGAAGGACCTCACCGCCGGCGGCTACGACTACAAGGCGATGGCCGCCTACGCGGAGAAGCACTGGAGCGCCTACAACCCGGCCTACCCGGACTTCAACGGGCAGGGCGCGGGCGGCGACTGCACCAACTTCGTCAGCCAGTCCCTGAAGGCGGGCGGCTGGAAGCACGTGCCCGGCTACGTGTACGACTACACCAAGTGGTTCGGCACCGCCGACATCCAGTCGCACTCGTTCATCGGCGTCAACGAGTGGTCCTGGTTCGCGCTGAACTCCAAGCGCGTCACCAGCCTCGCCAACGTCTACCAGATGGACGTCGGCGACGTGCTCCAGGTGGACTTCGACAAGGACGGCTCCAAGGACCACACGATGATCGTCACGTACCGCAGCCCGCAGGGCGTGCCGTACCTGACGTACCACTCCACCAACACCTACCGCCGGTCGGTGGCGAGCATCATCGCGTCGTACCCGGACGCCGCGTACTACGCCTACCGCACCTGATCGGCAGGTCCGGCCGGTCCCGTCGGGTCTCCTCGCCGCCGAGGCGCCCCGGCGGGTCCGGGTCGTTCCGCCCCGCCGGGGCGCGGCCCGTCCCCGGCCGGTCCCGTCCGGCGCCGGAGCCCTCCCCGTGCGGGAGGGCTCCGGCGCATCGCGGGGACGGCCGGTGCGGGCGGCGGCCTCACTCCCGGCCGGGGACGCGCGCCGCGTCCACCGGATCCCCCGCGGTTTCCCGTGCGGCCCTCGCCGTGAGGGCGAGTACGGCGAGGTCGTCGCGCAGCCGCTCGCCCCACCAGCGGTGGGCGTCGTCCAGCAGGCCCGCGGCGATGCTCTCGGCGCGGCCCGCCGCGGCGGCCGACGGCCGGGAGGCGGCGATGGCGGCGAGGTCCTCCGGCTCACGAAGGTCCTCGGCGCCGGCTCCTTCGGTGAAGCCGTCGGTGTAGAGCACCAGGGTGTCGCCGGGCAGGAGTTCCACCTCGGTGACCGGGTGATGCGGCGCGTCCAGCACGCCCAGCAGGGGCCCGCGCACCTTCAGCGGCGCGGCGTCGCCGTCGGCCCGGCACAGGAGCGGCGCGGGATGGCCGGCGCAGGTGACCTGGAGACGGGCGGGGGTGTGAGCGGGGTCGATCACGACGTAGACGAGGGTGCAGAAGGGGGTGCCCTGGCGGCGCAGGGCGTTGTTGACCAGGCCGAGGACGTGGCGGGGGTCGCTGGTGTGCTGGGCGGCGGCCCACAGGGTGTGGCGCACCAGTCCGGTGATGGCGGCCGCGTCGGGGCCTTTGCCGCAGACGTCCCCCAGGACCAGGACGTGCCGGCCGTCGGGCGCGGTGAAGGCGTCGTAGAAGTCGCCGCCGATGTGGAGCCCCTGACTGAACGGCGCGTAGCGGGCCGCGAGTTCGAAGCCGGGCAGGTCGGGCAGGCGTGGCGGCAGGAGGGGGCGTTCGAGGGCCCGGGTCGTGTCGGTCAGGCGGTGCAGCAGCCGGTCCTGCCGTGTGCCGACGGCTATCTGGTCGGCGATGTTCTCCAGGGTGCTCTGGGTGGACGCGGGCAGAGCCAGGCGGGTGGTCAGCGACAGGACGCCGATCAGCTCCCCGCCGGAGATGAGGGGGTAGCCGGCGAAGGAACCGCGGCCGCTCGCGCCGGGGGAGGTGCGCGGGTCCGGGCGGGGCGGTACGTCCAGATGCGGACGGCGTTCCGCGACGACCTGTGCCACCAGGGCGCGCTGAGCCGTCCGGCAGGGGGAAGGATCAGCGGACTCGGTGTCGTCGGCGGCGCATATGGTGTGCGCGAACTCGCCGCGGGCGTCCAGGGTCCAGATGCAGACGCGATCGGCGCCCAGACGGTCGGTGGCGGCCCGCACGCACCTGCGCAGACGTTCGTCCAGGGGCCCCGGGGCCGTCATGGCGGCGGCGACCTCGGCGGTGAGCAGGGCGTGGCTGGTGCGTTCGGCGAGCTTGCGCTGGGCGTGCAGGCGGTCGGTGACGTCCTCGGCGAGGACCAGGGTGCGGCTGCGGCCCTGGGTGTCCAGGACCTGCTGGGCGGCGATGCGCAGGGCCTGGGAGGTGCCGTCGGCCCGGACCCGTTCGAAGACCGCGTCGGGCTCGGAGTCCCGGCGCCGCCTCGAGGCGGCCAGATGGCGGCGCAGCGCGGTGCGCTGGTCCTCGGCGAACATCTCGGTCACCGGCCGGCGCACCGAGTCCGGCTCGGTCAGTTCCAGGACGTCGGCGGCCCGGCGGTTCCAGGCGATCAGCGCGTCGCCGTCCAGCATGAGCACACCGATCGGGGCCTGGGAGAGGAACTGCCCCAGCAGCCGCTCCCCCAGCTGCCGGTCGATCGAGGTACCCGAGGTCAGTCGCTGCTGGGCCACGGCCTGCGCCTGGGCGTGGGTGCGCCGGTGGGTCAGCCGCCGCAGCAGGTCGCCGACCACGTCGGGCACCCGCTCCTCCCCCTGCGGCATGCGGCGGACGACGTCGGCGGAGAAGAGCAGGGGGAGCACGGCGAGCTCGCCGTCCGTGGCCGTGGTGGTCGTCACGGCGACCACCACGTCCTCGGCGTGCGGCCGCAGGGAGTGCACGAGGCCGACCGGTGCCGTGACCGTCGCCCCGAGGACCACCACCGTGGGCCTTCGCCGGCCGCGGGTGCCGGCCGTGTGACGCGGGGCGTCCTCGGCGGAGCTCTCGACGATCTCGGCCGTCGCGGCCAGCTCGGCCGTGATGGCACCGGCCGTCTCCCGGGGGAGGCCGACCAGCAGCAGCAGGGGCAGACCGTGGCTCACCCCGGTCAGCCTTCCAGCAGGGGTTCGTCGAGCAGGGCCCTGCCGGTCCACACCCGCAACAGGTCGGTTCCCGGGGACATCACGTGTGCGGCGCGGGCGTCGCGCAGCATGCGGTGCAGGGGTGAGCGCTCGCCGTAGCCGACGCCTCCCACCAGGGTCAGGGCGTCGTTGACGGTGGCCTCGGTGGCGTCGGCGACCTCGGCCTTGGCCGAGGCGAGACCCAGCAGGGCCTCCGGTCCGCCGAACTCCGCCTCGGTCGCCGCGTGGTAGATCAGCCGCCTGGTGCGCTCCACCCGCGCCCACATCGCGCCCAGGCGGTGCTGGACGACCGGCTGGCTCGCGACGGACCGTCCCGTGCGCGCCTGCTTGCGTCGCAGCAGGAAGGCGCGGGTCTCCTCCAGTGCCGCCGCCGCCACTCCGAGGTAGGTGCCGGCCATGGCCATCAGGAAGTACGGGGCGACGACGTTGAAGACGTACCAGATCTCGTCGCCCTCCTCCCCCAGCAGGCACCAGTCGGGGATCTCCACCCCGTGCAGCTCCAGCCCGCGCGAGGCGTTGCCGCGCATGCCGAAGCCCTGCCACCGCGGCCCCCACTCCAGCCCCGGCACGGCGGCGTCGACCACGGTGCAGGAGAACTGCCCCGGCGGCGTTCCCGGTCCGGCGGCCAGGGTGGACAGGACGTAGGAGTCCGCGTGGCCGGCGTTGGTGACGAAGCTCTTCGCACCGGTCAGCCGGAGCCGGTCCTCCCCGGCACGCTCCATGCGGGTCTGCGGCAGCCAGAACTCGCCTCCCGTCCCCGGCTCCGAGAGGGCCAGCGTCGTCAGGTGCTCACCGGCCGCGATCGGCTCCAGGTAGTGCTTCTGCTGCCGGGGGCTGGCCTTCGCCGCGATCACCGCCGAACCCACCAGGTGCATCCCGAAGCAGATCGACGTCGAGGCGCACGCCCGCCCCGTCGCCTCACCGACCTGCGCCACCGCCAGCAGCCCGTGCCCCATCCCCCCGGCCTGCTCCGGCACCACCAACCCGCCCAGCCGGGACCGCAGTGCGGCGATGCCCTTGTCCGGCCAGCGGTGCTCCTCGTCCACCGCCGCGGCCTCCGCGGCGAGGACCTCCTCGGCGATCTCCCGCGCCGTGGACACTGCGGCTCCGAGTTCCATTCGCACCACCGGTGCACTCCGTTTCTTCACAGGGCCCCGGTCCGAAGGCATCCGCGGGCGTGACAGTCACAGGCGCACTACTGCCAGACGCCAACAGCCCCCCAGCTTAACTCTTCGGCCGCAACGACTCCTCCTGCCCCTTCCGCACACCACGAGGCTTCGGATGTCGCCCCGGCCACTCGGCCACCGGGCACCAGGCAGCGGGCAGCGGGCAGCGGGCAGCGGGCAGCGGGCGGGGTGAGGAAAGCCGATCAGTCCGCTCCAAGCGTTCCGGCGGGCTTCCCCGCGCGGCCGCTCCTGCGGATCCGTCGTCTTCCGCGGGCGGGGCACAACCATTCGGATGCCCCGCGGGTCACACCAGGCAGGAGCAACCAGCTCCAAGACCCACAAGGGGGAAATATGCGATTCACACGTTCCGCCCTGGCGGCCGGCGCGTTAGCGGCCCTGTCGGTCGGGGCCACGACCGCCCTGGCGGCGCCCGCCTCCGCCGCACCCGGCACCACCCCGCAGAAGGTCTGCGGAAGCGGCTACCAGACCGTGAACTCGGCGCCCGTCGGCACGCTCGGCACCGTCTACCTGACGTACAACTCCGCCAACGGCAGGAACTGCGTCACGACCATCCGCAGCACTCCCGGCACCGCCGTGGACATGTCCACCTGGATCTACGTCCCCGAGACCGACCAGGCGGACCAGGACTACGGGTCGTACACCTCGTACGCGGGGCCGGCCTACGCCTACGGCAAGGGCCACTGCGTGGACTGGGGCGGCAGCATCGACAACGTGTACGTGCAGATCTCCGGCTCCAACTGCGGTTCCCTGAAGGAGCACCGGGTCACCTTCACCCGCTGATCCACGCCTCCTGTCCGGCTCCCCGCTCCCGTGCCGCCTCCCACGGCCCGGCCGTGCGGAACCACCGGCCGACGGTCGCCGGTGACCGGGGCGGCGCCCCTGCCCCGCAGGCCGCACGGGAGCCCACGGGGGCCCATGGGAGCCCGGCTCGCCCTGGCGGAACCACGCGGTTCCGCCAGGGCGAGCACGCGTGTGGGCGCCGGGTCGTGTGCCGGACCGCCGCGGCTCGGGGCCGGAACCGCACTCCGCAGTGAGCGCGCCGGCGGCCGGCCCTCACGCTCGCGCCGGACCGCCCGGCGGCACCCTGCCCGGCTCCCTCCGCCGGAGCCGGTGATCCCGGTGATCCCGGTGATCCCGGTGATCCCGGTGACTCTGGTGATCCCGGTGACTCTGGTGATCCCGGTGATTCAGGTGATCCCCGTGATCCCGGATGACGGCCGCCGACGAGGCGGCGAAGCGCTGTCGGCAGTGGCGCACAAGTCTTGTCAGCCCCTCGACCGCCGCCCTATCCTCGCGAATGGAAAGCGCTTTCCCCCATGTATGAGGAGCCCGGTGGGGGCGCCCGTCGCGGCACCCTCCGCGCCGGTGCCGCACCCGTGGCCACCGGCTCCGGCGCGAGGGCTTCACCCAGGAGGCCGACGCGCCGGGGGACGAACGGGAGCGGCACGACGAGGACGCGTCGCACCGCGCTCACGACGACCCCGTGACCGGCCCGCACCGGCGTTCCCCGAGATCCGGCCGCACCGTGACCGCCGACCCGGGCAGCGGCGGGAAGGGCACCGCGCCAGGGCCGGCCGGCGACCTGGCCGGCGGCAGGCCGACCGCCTCGCGGCCCGGCGGAACGACCCCGGAACGGAACACCGACACCCACGACGCGAAGGCGAAAGGACAGGCGAGGATGAGACGACCATTAGCGCTGCGACTCTCTGCGGGGCTGGCCACACTGGCCCTGGCGGCCGCGGCCGGCGTGACTTTGTCGACACCCGAGGCGTCGGCGGCCGCCGGCGGCGCCACCGGCTACGCGACCCAGAACGGCGGGACCACCGGCGGTGCGGGCGGGCAGACGGTACGGGCCACCACGGGAACCGCGATCCACGCGGCCCTGTGCAACCGGGCCAGCAGCAGCACCCCGATCACCATCCAGGTCGAGGGGACGATCAACCACGGCAACACCGCCAAGGTGTCCGGCGGCAGTTGCAGCACCGCCGACGGCGTGATCGAGCTCAAGCAGATCAGCAACGTCACGATCGTCGGGGTCGGCAGCGGAGCCGTCTTCGACCAGCTGGGCATCCACATCCGCGACTCCCGCAACATCGTCATCCAGAACGTGACGGTCCGGAACGTCAAGAAGTCGGGCTCCCCCACGTCCAACGGCGGTGACGCCATCGGCATGGAGAGCAACGTCCGCAACGTGTGGGTCGACCACGTCACCCTGGAGGCGTCGGGCGGGGAGTCGGAGGGCTACGACGGCCTCTTCGACATGAAGAACAACACGCAGTACGTGACCCTGTCCTACAGCGTCCTGCGCAACTCCGGCCGCGGCGGCCTCGTCGGTTCCAGCGAGAGCGACCTCTCGAACGGCTACATCACCTTCCACCACAACCTGTACGAGAACATCGACTCCCGTACGCCCCTGCTGCGCGGCGGCGTCGCCCACATCTACAACAACCACTACAGGAGCCTCAACGAGTCGGGCATCAACTCCCGGGCCGGAGCCCGCGCCAAGGTGGACAACAACTACTTCGAGGACTCCAAGGACGTCCTGGGCACCTTCTACACCGACGCGGCGGGCTACTGGCAGGTCGGCGGCAACGTCTTCGACAACGTGACCTGGTCCGCCCCCGGCAGCGAGAACAACCCGGCCGGTCCCGACCCGAAGTCCAACACCACCGTCGGCATCCCCTACTCCTACAGCCTCGACGCCGCCGGCTGCGTGCCGAGCGTCGTGAGCCAGACGGCGGGCGCCGGCAAAGGGCTCAAGGTGTCGGACGGCAGCTGCTCGCCGCAGACCCCGGCCCCGACGCCGACCACCCCCGCCCCGACCCCGACCACTCCCACACCCACGCCGAGCCAGCCCGTCGGGACCAATCTCAGCATCGGGGCCGGCTCCGACGGCTCCGGAAAGGCCGACGGAACCAGCTACGGCAACGTGCGGGACGGTGACATGAACACCCACTGGTCGCCGGCCGGCCCGACCGGTTCCGTCTCGATCAAGTGGGGTTCCGCCACCACGGTGTCGCGGGTCGACGTCCGGGAGGCGCCGGGTTCCACGGGCGGCATCGGCTCCTGGAGGCTCCTCGACGCCGACACCGGCGCCGTCCTGGCCTCCGGCAGCGGAGCGGGCGTCATCACCTTCCCCCGGACCTCGCTGCACAAGATCACGTTCGAGATCACCGGCTCGACCGGCACGCCGCGAATCGCCGAGTACGAGACCTACGCGGGGTGACCGAGCGGCTCCGCCGCCCGTCCGGGTCCGGGGCATCCCCCGGGCCCGGACGCCCCCGTCCACAGCAGGGGGCAAAGGGGCGTGCCGAGCCCTCGTCGGCGGGCCCCCGCCGGGCGCGAGCCGCCTTCGGCCGCCCCGGCCGCGGTCGCCCTCTTCAAGTCGTCGGCGACCTGTGACACCCGTAGGGGTGCGGGCGTCACAGGTCGCGGAGTCCGACGAGCAGCTGCTCCAGGAGGCCGGTCCGGCTCCGTCCCCCGGTGAGGGTGCGGAGCCGGCCGGGCGCGTCGTCCCGGCCGGGGCGGCTCACGAGGTACGGGGTTCCGCGCGCAGGTGCTCGCCGAGCCGTTCCACGAGTTCGTTCATGTGGTGCCCGACGAGTCCGGCGTCGGCGTCCTCGGTGGTGACCACGGCGAGGTGCGCGCCCTCGCCGGCTTCGACGATGAACAGGACACCGCCGTAGAACCCGGTCATCGCCGAGCGCACTCCCCCGCTGCCGTCGCCGAACTCGACGGAGGCGCCGCGCGACAGCGACTGGATGCCGGCGGCGATCGCCGCGAGCTGGTCGGCCTGGTCGACGGAGAGCTCCGGGGTGCGGCACAGTTTCAGCCCGTCACGGGAGAGGACGAGCGCGTGCCGGGCGCCGGGGGTGCGTTCGAGCAGTCCCTCGACGAGCCAGGTGAGCTTGTCGTCGGTTGTGGTGCCGGTCATGGGGTGGTTTTCGCCTTCCGTGCTGCAAGAGGGTGATCGGGCCGGGGCCAGGTCCAAGTCGGTGTCGGGGTCGGGTGGGGCGTGGCCGGCGTCCCGGTCCACGCGCAGTCGCCGTCCGGGGCGGCCGGGCCTCGGACCGGTCCGTCACGGGCGGTTCGGCGGGCGCGGCGGCAGCGATGGGCCCGGCTGCCGCCCCGGAGCGGTCCGGGAGCCGGGGCGGCCGCCGCGTACCGCCTGGCGAGAGCCGCCGCGCCCCGCGTGCCGACGAGGGGACGGCCACGGCCACGCCGACCACCACCGAAGCGGTGAGCGGCGCGGCGGGCACGACGGCACGGAGGACGAGCCGTCCGCCCGGCAGGGCCAGGCGCAGTCATGAAAAAGAAGATCCTCGATCGCGACGGAGGCGCGATTCCGGTCCAGAAGCGACACCCGATGCTCAATAAGCGGTCACTATAGGGGAGTTGGCGGCGGAGACGGCAAGGATCCCGCTCCTTCCCGAGAATCCGGACGGACCCGCGCCCTCCGGCAGCCGGAGGCGTCCCTCCTCACCTGCCGGACGACTTTGTCCCCGTCATGGAAAAAGCACTGATATCTCGTGCGAAAGGGGTTACGCCGCCGTACGGAGGCCGCTAACTTCCTTGTTATGTACCCGTCACGCCTGTGTGACGGTGTGTCATGGCGCGACGGCGCGCGCCCTGTACTCCCTCGGCAGGCCGGTCTCGGCCTGTCTCCACCCCACCTCCGGGAGACACCTGTGCGCAGGAGACCGTTCAGCACGAGACCGTTCGGACGCGGACTCGTTCCATGGCTCGTACCGGCGGTGGTGTGCGCCGTCGGTCTCGTGCTGCCCGCCGCACCGGCGGCAGCGGCCCCGAAAGCCCGCGGCGACGCCTCCGAAGTCGCCGCGGCACCCGAATTCCAGCAGGTCACCCTCGCCAAGGGCGTCGCCGAGACCGGCGAGCCGATGACGCTGGCGGTGCTGCCCGACCGCTCGGTGCTGCACACCTCGCGGGACGGCACGGTCCGCCTCACCGACGCGTCCGGCACCACCAAGGTGGCCGGCAAGCTCGACGTCTACAGCCACGACGAGGAGGGCCTGCAAGGGGTCGCGGCCGACCCGGGCTTCTCCGCCAACCGGCATGTGTACCTGTACTACGCCCCCAAGCTCGACACCCCCGGCGGCGACGCCCCCTCGGACGGCGCGGCCTCGGACTTCGCCCCGTTCGACGGGGTCAACCGGCTCTCCCGGTTCGTGCTGAGGACCGACGGCACGCTCGACCCCGCCAGCGAGAAGAAGATCCTCGACGTCCCGGCGTCACGGGGCACCTGCTGTCACGTCGGCGGCGACATCGACTTCGACGCGCAGGGCAACCTGTATCTGTCGACGGGGGACGACACCAACCCGTTCGCCTCCGACGGGTTCACCCCGATCGACGAGCGCGCCACGCGCAACCCCGCCTACGACGCCCAGCGTTCCTCGGGCAACACCAACGACCTGCGCGGCAAGGTCCTGCGCATCAAGGTCGGCGCGGACGGCTCGTACACGATCCCCGGCGGCAACCTCTTCCCGCCGGGCACGGCCAGGACCCGGCCGGAGATCTACGCGATGGGCTTCCGCAACCCCTTCCGGATGAGCGTGGACAAGGCCACCGGCATCGTCTACCTGGGCGACTACGGCCCCGACTCCGGTGTCGCCAGCCCCGGACGCGGCCCCGAGGGCCAGGTCGAGTTCAACCGGATCACGAAGGCCGGCAACTACGGCTGGCCGTACTGCACCGGCCGCAACGACGCCTACGTCGACTACGACTTCGCCACGGGGAGGTCGGGCACCGCCTTCGACTGCGCGGCGCCGAGGAACACCTCGCCGCGCAACACCGGCCTGACCGACCTGCCGCCCGCCCAGCCCGCGTGGATCCCGTACAACGGCGGCTCGGTCCCGGAGTTCGGCGGCGGCTCGGAATCCCCCATGGGCGGCCCCGTCTACCGGTACGACGCCTCGTCGACGTCGGAGGTGAAGTTCCCGCAGGAGTACGACGGGCACTTCTTCGCGGGCGAGTTCGGCCGTCGCTGGATCAAGCGCATCCAGAGCGGCGGCGACGGAACGGTCCAGTCCATCAACGCCTTCCCCTGGAGCGGCACCCAGGTGATGGACATGGCCTTCGGCCCGGACGGCGCCCTCTACGTCCTCGACTACGGCACCGGCTACTTCAACGGCGACGAGAACTCCGCCCTGTACCGGATCGAGCACGTCACCGGGGGCCGCGCGCCGGTGGCCCAGGCCAAGGCGAACGTCACGTCCGGCAAGGCACCGCTGACCGTGTCGTTCTCCTCGGCGGGCAGCTCCGACCCGGACGGCGACGGCTTCACCCACGCCTGGACGTTCGGTGACGGCGGCACCTCGACGGCCGCCCACCCCTCGCACACGTACACCGCCGACGGCCGCTACACGGCGACCCTGACGGTGACCGACTCCACCGGGAAGTCCGCGACCGCCTCCGTGCAGATCACCGTCGGCAACACCGCTCCGACGGTGCGGCTCGACCTGCCCGTGGACGGCCGGATATACGACTTCGGCGCGGCGATCCCGTTCAAGGTGACGGTCACCGACCCCGAGGACGGCACGATCGACTGCTCCAGGGTCAAGGTCTCCTTCATCGTCGGGCACGACAGCCACGGCCACCCGCAGACCTCGGCGACCGGCTGCTCCGGGACGCTGCAGACGCTGGCCGACGGCGAACACGACCCCAACGCCAACATCTTCGGCGTGGTAGACGCCGAGTACACCGACAAGGGGGTGAACGGCCAGCTCGCGCTGACCACGCACGACCAGCACATCACCCAGCCCTCGCACCGGCAGGCGGAGCACTACGGCGACGCCTCGGGCGTCCAGGTCGTCGCCCACGGCCCGGCACACGGCGGCAGGACCGTCGGCCACATCGACAACGGCGACTGGATCTCGTTCACGCCGTACGCGCTGGACAACGCCACCGGGTTCACCGCCCGCGTCTCCTCGGCGGGGGCGGGCGGAACGATCGAGGTGCGCGCCGGGTCGGCCACCGGGACGCTGCTCGGCTCGGCCACGGTCCCGGTCACCGGCGGCTGGGAGACGTTCCAGGACGTCACCGCGTCCCTCACCGACCGGCCCGCCGGCACGACGGCGCTCCACCTGGTGTTCAAGGGCGGCTCCGGATCCCTGTTCGACATCGACGAGTTCTCCTTCACCACCTCCGGGGGCACCCGCTCCGGCGCGGTGCGGGGGGTCGGCGGCAAGTGCCTGGACGTCGACAACGCCCAGAGCGCCGACGGCACCAAGGTCCAGCTGTGGACCTGCAACAACAGCACCGCCCAGACCTGGACCCTGCCCGGCGACGACACCCTGCGCGCCCTGGGCAAGTGCCTCGACGTCTCCGGCGGCGCCACCGCGGACGGCACGAAGATCCAGCTGTGGACCTGCAACGGCACCGGCGCCCAGAAATGGACCCCCCAGCCCGACGGCACCGTCCGCAACCCCCAGTCCGCCAAATGCCTCGACGCCTCCGGCGGCACCTGGAACGACGGCACCCCCGTCCACCTGTGGACCTGCCACACCGGACCCAACCAGAAATGGACCCTGCCCTAACGACAAGGAGGTGAGTCACCCATGCGCAACCGACTGCGTACAGCCCTGACCCTGCTCGCCGGCGCCCTGCTGGCCGCGGCACCGCAGGCGACCGCTGTGTCCGCCCCGGCGCAGCGCCCGCCCGCCGTGCCGGCACCCGCCGCACAGGCACCGGCGGCACAGGACGCGGCCGCGGCGAAGGAAAAGGCCGCGGCCGACCCCGCCTACAAGGTCCTCGTGTTCTCCAGGACCGCCGGCTTCCGGCACTCGTCCATCGACGACGGCATCGCCGCACTGCGCGACCTCGGCACGGCCCACAACTTCACCGTGGACGCCACCGAGGACGCCGGAGCCTTCACCGGCGGCAACCTGGCCCAGTACAGGACGGTCGTCTTCCTCTCGACCACGGGGGACGTCCTGAACGGCTCCCAGCAGACGGCCTTCGAGCAGTACGTCAAGGGCGGCGGGGGGTACGTCGGCGTGCACGCCGCGGCCGACACCGAGTACGACTGGCCCTTCTACGAGGGTCTGGCCGGGGCCCTGTTCCACTCGCATCCCGCGATCCAGTCCGCGACCGTCGAGGTCGAGGACCGGGCGCACGACGCCACGGCCCACCTCGGCGGCACCTGGCAGCGCACCGACGAGTGGTACAACTACCGCACCAACCCCCGCACCACCGCACGCGTCCTGGCCTCCCTGGACGAGTCCAGCTACAGCGGCGGCTCCATGTCGGGGGACCACCCGATCAGCTGGTGCAAGGAGTACCAGGGCGGCCGGGCCTTCTACACGGGCGGCGGTCACACCGACGAGTCGTACGGCGAACCCGCCTTCCGCCGGCACCTGCTGGGCGGCATCCGCTGGACGGCCGGCATGACGGAGGCCGACTGCCGTCCCGAGACCGGTTACCGGGCGCTGTTCGACGGCTCGGGCACGACCGGCTTCAAGCAGGCCGGACCGGGCGGGTTCACCCTGGCCGACGCCACGCTCACCTCGCACGGCGGGCTGGGCATGCTGTGGTACTCGGCCGAGGAGTTCACCGGCGACTACTCCCTCAAGCTGGACTGGAAGATGTCCGGCGACGACAACTCCGGAGTCTTCGTGGGCTTCCCGGCCTCCGACGACCCGTGGACGGCGGTGGACAACGGCTACGAGATCCAGATCGACGCCACCGACGCGGCCGATCGCACCACCGGCGCCGTCTACGGGTTCAAGTCGGCCGACATCGCCGCACGCGACGCCGCGCTCAACCCGCCGGGCGAGTGGAACACCTACGAGATACGGGTCACGGGCGAGCGCCTGGAGGTCTTCCTCAACGGACGCAAGGTCAACGACTTCACCAACACGGACCCGGCGCGCAGCCTCGCCCAGGGACACATCGGCATCCAGAACCACGGCGACGGCGACGAGGTGGCGTTCCGCAACATCCGCATCAAGGAGTCGGGTTCCGGCCCGGGGCCGCGTTCGGGCGCGGTGCGGGGGGTCGGCGGCAAGTGCCTGGACGTCGACAACGCCCAGAGCGCCGACGGCACCAAGGTCCAGCTGTGGACCTGCAACAACAGCACCGCCCAGACCTGGACCCTGCCCGGCGACGACACCCTGCGCGCCCTGGGCAAGTGCCTCGACGTCTCCGGCGGCGCCACCGCGGACGGCACGAAGATCCAGCTGTGGACCTGCAACGGCACCGGCGCCCAGAAATGGACCCCCCAGCCCGACGGCACCGTCCGCAACCCCCAGTCCGCCAAATGCCTCGACGCCTCCGGCGGCACCTGGAACGACGGCACCCCCGTCCACCTGTGGACCTGCCACACCGGACCCAACCAGAAATGGACCCTGCCCTAGGGTCGCCGGGACACGGGCGAGGGCCGGTACCGCTTCCGGCCCTCGCTGTCACGGTCCCGGCACCCCGGCGAGGTGCGGGAGGAGCGGTGCCGTGGGCGGGTCAGATCCCGCAGGTGGGCGCGGACCAGTACGGTGACGGGTCGAACGCCAGGTGGGTGTGGTCGTTGTGGCCGGGGTAGCCCGGGCCGAGGATCTCCGAGAAGCCGTGCGTCCTGGCCTGCTGGGCGAGCCGGCACAGGCTGGGCGAGCCGGTCAGGTCGGCGGCGTCGCCGTAGAGGTGGCGGCTGGTGGACGATCCGCCCACCGCGTTGTTGCAGGCGTAGGAGCGGAAGCCGCTGGAGACCGTGATCGGCACGTCGCCCAGTGCGTGCCGCATCGCCTCCAGCTTCCACATGGTCTTCAGGGCGTTCGCCCTGGCGGTGGCCGCCGGGACCGCACCGCCCGACCAGTCGGAGTTGCACTTGTTGAGCTCGGCGTAACCGAAGTGGGCCGGCGTGCAGTCCGCGTCCTGGAGCGAGTAGAGCTTGCTGAAGGTCTGCGGGCCCGCGACGCCGTCCGCGGGCAGCCCGTAGGCGGCCTGGAACTTCTTGACGGCCTCGGCGGTCCGCGCGCCGTACTGGCCGTCGTAGGACAGTCGCTCGCCCGAGGTCACCCACCCCGCGACGCGTATCTGCAGTTGGGTGACGTCGCCGCCGGACGAGCCCTGGGAGAGGGTGCGGCTCCAGGTGTAGCACTCGTCGGCGTGCGCGGTGCCCGAGGTGGCGCCCACCCCCACCACCACACCTGTCACGATCATGACAAACGAGACAAGCAGCCGTGCCACGCGTCTGAACATCCCGGCCTCCCGACCGTCCGTGTCGCCCTGCGGCGAGCCGCCACCACCCGGCGGCGGCCCCGCCAGGGTGGGGCCGAGCAGCTACGCGCGTCAACACCGCGGAACCCAAGTGCCTTTCCGCCGATGCGGGTTGAGGCACCGAGGCGGCGGGGAGGACACGGTCGCGGCGCACTCGCGGGGCTCCGCGGGAGCCACCCGGGGCGGGGGAAGTCCGGTCCGCCGCACCGCCGCACGGGCGGTGGGGCACCATGGTGGGCGAGGACGCGGCAAGGACGGTGGAATGGACGTGCTGAAGGTAGTGCAGCGTTGCGATGATCTGGTGATCGTCGCTTTTCCGGAGGACGTCGATCTCCACACCAGCGAGGCGATGAGCGGCATCGGCGACCGCTTGCTGGACGAGGGCTGCCGCCACCTGATCGTGGAGGCCTCGCGCACCTCCTACCTGGACTCCACCGGCGTCACGCTGCTGCTCCGCTGGCTGCACCGGCTCGAGGACCTCGGCGGCACGCTGATCCTGACCGGCCTGAACCAGCACCTGACCACCAAGCTGGACATCCTGGGGCTGACGGAAGTCTTCGCCCTGCGCGCCTCCCTCCCCCAGGCCCTCGCCCACTTCGACCGCCACGACCTGGGCCGCCACCCGCGGCACGGGTGGGACGCCCTCGAGGCCTGAGGACGTCCCTTCGCCGTGCCGCCGGCCCGCCGGAGCGCTCCGCCGGACCGGCGGCCGACGCGGGTGAAGATCCGCAAACCGGATGATCTATCCTGCGGATTCGTCGGGACGGCCGGCCCTCCGGCGAGAGCGGCGCGCCACGGGGCGGAGCTTCGAGGTGCACCGACGACGACACGGGGCACTCCCCCGGACGGGCGTGCCCCGACCGGCACGGTGGAGAGCACACAGGTACGAAGGGGCGACGGATGCCGCGACCGGATGACGCCGGGCACCGGCCGCCGACCGGGGCGGACGTGTTCGCCGCCGACGACGCGGTCGGCCGGGACCTCGCCGCGGTGGACTGGGCCGCCACCCCCCTCGGACCGCCCGAGGAGTGGCCGCAGAGTCTGCGGACGGCGGTGAGCATCCTGCTGTCCTCGCGGTTCTCCATGTGGATGGCGTGGGGACCCGAGCTGACGTTCTTCTGCAACGACGCCTACCGCCGCGACACGCTGGGCCGCAAGTACCCGTGGGCCCTGGGCCGCCCGGCCGGCGAGGTGTGGGCGGAGATCTGGGACGACATCGGCCCGCGCATCGACACCGTGCTGACCACGGGGCAGGCCACCTGGGACGAGGCGCTGCTGCTGTTCCTGGAGCGGTCCGGATACCCCGAGGAGACGTACCACACGTTCTCCTACAGTCCGCTGCGGGACGACGACGGCGCCGTGGTGGGCATGCTGTGCGTGGTCAGCGAGGAGACCGAGCGGGTCGTCGGCGAACGGCGCATGGCCACGCTGCGGGACCTGGGCTCCGATCCCAGCGTGGTGCGCACCGAGCAGGAGATGCTGCTCTTCGCGGCCCGGCAGCTCCGGCGCAATCCGCACGACCTGCCGTTCACCGCCGCCTACCTGTTCCAGCAGGACGGCTCCGCCCGTCTGGCCGCCTCCACCGGCCTGGCCGCCGGACACCCGGCCGCCCCCGCGGTGCTGCGCCCCGACGAGCCGCACGGCGCGTGGCCCGCGGCCGCGCCGGCGGCCGGCGAGTCGGTGCTCGTGGAACTCGCCGGCGGCCCGTACGAGGAGATGCCCACCGGCGCCTGGCCGCAGCCCCCGGCACAGGCGCTGGTGGTCCCGCTCCTGCAGCAGGGCACTTCGCCCTACGGATTCCTGGTGGCGGGACTGAACCGGTACCGGCCCCTGGACGACGCCTACCGGGGGTTCGTCGAACTGGTCGCCGGTCATGTGGCGACCGGCATCGGCAGCGCGCGCAGCTACCAGGCGCAGCAGCGCCGGGCGGAGGAGCTGGCCGAACTGGACCGGGCCAAGACGGCGTTCTTCTCCAACATCAGCCACGAGTTCCGCACACCGCTCGCGCTGATCATGGGGCCGCTGGAGGAGCTGCGCACCCGGCTCGCGGACGATCCGCCGTTGCAGGAGGAGCTGGAGGTCGTCCACCGCAACGGGCTCCGGCTCGGCAAACTGGTCAACACGCTGCTGGACTTCTCCCGCATCGAGGCCGGCCGCATGCAGGCGACCTACGAGCCCGTCGATCTGGCGGCGGCCACCGCCGAGCTGGCCAGCGTCTTCCGCTCCGCCGTCGAGAAGGCCGGCCTGGTCTTCGACGTCGACTGCCGTCCGCTGCCGCATCCGGTGTACGTCGACCGGAGCATGTGGGAGAAGGTGGTCCTCAACCTTCTGAGCAACGCGCTGAAGTTCACCTTCGAGGGCGGCATCCGCGTCACCGTGCGCGCCGACGGCGAGCACGCCCTCGTCCGCGTCGCCGACACCGGCATCGGGGTGCCCGCCGAGGAGATGCCGCGGCTGTTCGAACGGTTCCACCGCATCGAGAACGCCCGCTCCCGCTCCCACGAGGGCAGCGGCATCGGCCTGGCCCTGGTCAAGGAACTCGTCGGCCTGCACGGCGGCACGATCACCGCGGACAGCACCGAGGACGAAGGCACCCGCTTCACCATCCGGCTGCCCTTCGGAACCGCGCACCTGCCCGCTCACGCCATCGCCCCGGCCACCGCCACGGCCGCGGTGTCCGCGGTGGCCGACCCGTACGTGCAGGAGGCGCTGCGCTGGCTGCCGGACGACCGCACCGAGGCACCGCCGGCAGCCGTGGCGGCGGTGTCCGGGACCGCCTCCGCATCGGGTCCGGCCGCGGCGCACGTCCTGGTCGCCGACGACAACGCCGACATGCGCGGGTACCTCAAGCGCCTGCTGGAGGGCGCGGGGTACCGGGTCACGGCCGTCAACGACGGGATGACCGCCCTCGACCTCGTCCGGGCCGGCTCCCCCGACCTCGTCGTCAGCGATGTGATGATGCCGGGCCTGGACGGCCTGGCCCTGGTCGCGGCGCTGCGCTCGGACCCGCGGACCGCGTCCGTCGCGGTGCTGCTGCTGTCGGCCCGGGCCGGGCAGGAAGCCTCCATCGAGGGCCTGCAGGCCGGTGCCGACGACTACCTCGTCAAACCGTTCGCCGCCGCCGAGCTGCTGGCCCGCGTCCGGGCCAACATCGAACTGGCGCGGCTGCGCACCCACCACATGCGCTGGCGCAGCGCACTGGTCGACTCCCTGCAGGAGGCCTTCTTCGTCTGCGACGAGGACGGCGCCGTCATCGAGATCAACACCGCCTTCACCGACATCCTCGGGTACGGCCCCGAGGGCCTGCCCTACCGGCCCGTGCACCCGTGGTGGCCCGACGCCGCGACCGATCCCGCGGCGTACCGGCAGGTCGAGGCCGCGTTCAACCGTCTGACGAGCAGTCCCCGGGGCAGCTACACCATCCCCGTCGTCCACCGCGACGGGCACCGGCTGTGGATCAGCGCCATCTTCAACCGGACCCGGGACCCCGACACCGGGCGTCACATGGTCGTCGGCACGTTCCGGGACGTGACCGCCGAGCACTACGCCATCCAGCGCGACAGCGCCCTGGCGGCGCTGAGCACCCGGCTGTCCGAGGCCACCAGCCTGTCCGACGCGCTCGTCGGCGCGCTGCACACCCTGAAGGACCTGTGGGGGGCGCGGCACGTCGTGGCCGGTGTCTTCGGCCACGGGGACGAACCGGCCCTGACCGCCACCGACCCCCTGCTCTCGTGGCGGGACCTGCCCGCCGACCGCCGCCGGTCCCTCGCCGACCTGCGCGGACAGCCCTCGCTGGCCCCGGTCGCCGACCGGACCGGGGCCGGAATCCTCCTCGGGCACCCCGACGGCCCGATGGCACTGTGGATCGAGCTCGGCGACCACAGGCCCTTCACCGGTGAGGACCAGCTGCTGCTGGCCCTTCTGGCCGGGCACCTCGCCCAGGGGCTGGTGCGCGTGCACCGGATCGACCAGCAGCGCCAGACGGCCATCGCCCTTCAGCGGGCCATCCTCGGCCCGGCCCAGCTCCCCACCGGCTTCGCCGTCCGCTACGAGCCCGCCACCCGGCCCCTGGAAGTCGGCGGGGACTGGTACGACACCGTCACCCTGCCCGACGGCCGCATCGGCATCGTCGTCGGCGACTGCGTCGGCCACGGTCTGGAGGCCGCCAGCGTCATGGGGCAGCTGCGCAGCGCCTGCCGCGCCCTGCTGCTGCAGACGCCGAGCCCCGCGCGTACGCTCATGGCGCTGGACCAGTTCGCCGCCGCCGTACCCGGCGCGGTGTGCACGACCGTCTTCTGCGGCGTCCTCGACCCGGCCACCGGCCGTCTGAGCTACTCGAGCGCGGGCCACCCGCCGGGTATCCTCGCCCAGCCCGACGGCACCACGCGTCTGCTGGAGGACGGCCGCTTCCTGCCGCTCGCCGTCCGCCCCGGCACCAGCCGCCCGGAAGGCGCGTGCACCGTGCCCGCCCGCTCCACCTTGCTGCTGTACACCGACGGCCTCGTCGAACGGCGCGGACGCTCGCTGCTCACGGGCATCGAACAGGCCGGCGCGGCCGTCCAGGAGGGCCACGACGTGACCGTCGAGGAACTGGCCACGCAGATCATGCGGCGCCTCGAACCCAGCGGCGGGTACGACGACGACGTCGCCCTCCTGCTGTACCGCCATCCCGCGCCGCTGGACGTGGCCTTCCCCGCCGAGCCCGCCCAGCTCGCCGCTGTCCGCCGCGCCCTGCGCGGCTGGCTCGACCAGTGCGGCCTGCCCCTGCAGACCGTGCAGAACGTGCTGGTGGCGGCGGGAGAGGCCTGCGCCAACGCCATCGAGCACGGACATCGCGACGCCCCCGGGAAGAGCATCCGCCTGCGGGCGGAGACCTCCGCCCGCGACCTGCGCCTGACCGTGGCCGACACCGGCCGGTGGAAGGTCCCCCAGCCCGAACTCAACCGGCACCGCGGCCGCGGTGTGCAGCTGATGAGGGCGCTGATGGACCATGTCACCATCACCCCGGGCACCACGGGCACCGTCGTCGACATGCACACGAGGATCGCCTGATGACCCCTTCGCTCACCCTGACCCTCGGACGGCGTCCGGACGGCAGGCCCCTGCTGGCGGTCGCCGGCGAGATCGACCAGGGCAACGCCGGCTCGCTCGCGGAAGCCCTCGACAGGACCTCCGGGCCCGTGGTCGTCGACCTGACCGCGGTGGAATACCTCGACAGCGCGGGGCTCAGCGTGCTGTTCACCCACAGCGACCGCCTGGAGCTCATCGCCACGCCTCTGCTGGCGCCGGTGCTGACCATCTCCGGACTCGCCGACATCGCTCCCGTGCACGGACTGGACGCCTGAGACATCCGCCCGCTCCGTACCGGCCCCGTGCGGGACGGGCGGCGCGACAGCCGCTCAGGGCGAGGAGGCGGGACCGGGCGTGAGGGCCATCACCGTGTCGAGCCCCAGGATGGTGAGCATCCGGTGCAGGGCCTCGCTCAACCCGGTGACGACCAGGGTGCCGCCCTGGCCGTCGAGGCGGTGGAACCACGCCACCAGGGCGCTGACGCCGGTGGAGTCCAGATGCACCGTGCGCGAGGCGTCCAGGACGAGGCGGCGGCATCCCTCGTCGATCAGGCGGTGGACGACCGCCCGGAGCGCGGGCGTGGTGTACAGGTCGACGTCCTCGGGCAGTTCGGCCGTGACCCGGTCGCCCTCGCGCGCAATGACGTGCAGCACCCCTTCACCTCCCGTAGCGTCCAGCGGACGGATGCCCAGGCAGGCAAGGCTACCCGGTCCGGTTCCACCACGGTTCCACAAGCGTCACAGTCCCTTCACGCCGCCCGCCGGACGGCCCGGCCCGGCCCGGCTGGAGCGCGTGCCGTACCACGTCGCCCGGACCGCCGTGCTCGTCGGGTCCGGGACGCCCCGTCGCCGGCGCACCCCGCGCACGCCGGGAGCGCCTGGCTCCCGCGTCGCGCCCGGCAGACCCACCCGATCAGCCCCCTTGCCCCCTCGTACGCGGGGCAGCCCAGCCGTGCCCGAACGGCCGGATGCCGGCCCGGACCCTCGCGCTCGGGCTGGCCTACGCCCTGTTCGAGGTCGCCGCGCACGCGCTGACCGCCGCCGACGACCCCCTTGCGGCACTGGTGTCCCGGAGCGGGCCCCGGCCCCGGCAGGGGCGGCCCCGGCCCGAGGCGCTCGCCCTGACGGACGCCGACGTCGCCGCCGCCCCGCCGGCGCGGCGGCGGCTGATGGAGCTGACGGCCGAACTCCCCCGGACGGCCGGCGCCCCCGAAAGGGGCGGGCCAAGCGCCCGACGGCGGCGGAAGCGCCCGGCGTCGGGGCGGCCGGGAGGGCGGCGGCAGGGGCCGGGCCCGGTCGTCACCCTCCCGTCGTCCGCTGGGAGGGCGGGGCAGGCGGGAGTTCGACGACAGGCCCTAGGGGTGCAGGACGACCTTGCCGGTGGCGGCGCCCGACTCGGCCAGCCGCAGAGCCTCGGCCGCGCGGACGAGGGGCAGCCGCGCGGCGATCTGGGCGGTGACCTCGCCGCGCCGGGCGGCCGCGAACACCTCGGTGAGATCGGTGCGCACCCGGGCACGGAAGCGGGCCTTGCCGACGGCGCGGCCGGCCCAGACGTTGAAGAAGCAGGCGTGGCGGCCGTTGGGCAGGGCGTTCCACAGCCAGACACGGCCGAGGAGCTTGAGGACGGGCCACTGCCGGGGGCCGGTGTCGTCGCGGGTGGCGGCGGTGCCGTAGCAGACGAGCGTGCCGCCGCGGGCGAGCAGGCGCCAGGAGTCGACGACGCCGCGGCCGCCGACGTGGTCGAAGACCGCGTCCACACCGCCCGGGGCCAGTTCGCGGACGCGGCCGGTGACGTCCTGCGTGCGGTAGTCGACCGGAATCACGCCGAGGCCGCGAAGGGTCTCGTGGTGGCGCGGGGACGCCGTGCCGATCACCCGCACGCCGGCGGCGCGGGCCAACTGGACCAGGACGGAACCCACACCGCCGCCCGCGCCGTGCACCAGGACGGTCTGGCCGCGGCGCACCCGCGCCTTGCGGTGCAGCATCTGCCAGGCCGTGAGGCCGTTGACGACGAGCGTCTCCGCCTCGGCCGCGCCGACGCCGTCGGGGACCTCCACCACGTCCGCCGCGTCGACGAGTACGTGGCTGGCCCAGCCGCCGACCTTGACCAGCGCGGCCACCCGACGGCCGGCCAGGCCGGGCTCGACGCCCTCGCCGGTCCCGAGGACCGTGCCGACCAGGTCGTAGCCGGGCACGAAGGGGTAGGGCGGCTGGTCGTAGTACCGGCCGCGCCGCATCTGCTGCTCGGCGAACGACACGCCGGTCGCCTCCATGCGGAGCAGCACCTGGCCGGGCCCCGCCGTCGGCACGTCCCCCCGGCGGACCTGCAGGCCCTCCGGCTCCACGATGCCGGGGAGCACCACCTCGACGAGTTTCCCGGTACCGGTTTCCACGCTGGTTCCCATGACGGCCTCCACGGCTAGACGACGACGCTTTTGTTAGAAGCTGTAACTCATGCAAGAACAACACACTGAGAGAATTGCTGCAACCCCTCTCTTCGGTGATAGGTTCTAACCGTCCGACGAAGGAAAGGACCGGTACGTGGCGGCCAAGGACACCAGGACACCTCGCGAGCGGTACCGGGCCCAGGTGCGCGCGGAGATCAAGGAGCGCGCCCGGGAGCAGATCGCCACGTCGGGGGCGTCCGGGCTGTCCCTGAACGCCATCGCCAAGCAGATGGGCCTGAGCGGACCCGCGCTGTACCGGTACTTCGCCGGCCGCGACGAACTGATCACCGAGCTGATCAGGGACGCCTACCACAGCCTCGCCGACGCCTTCCGCGCCGCCGCCGCGTCCGGCGCGGACCTGGCCGGACTGGGGCGCGCGCTGCGCGCGTGGGCGCTCGACGACCCCCAGCGCTACTTCCTCGTCTACGGCACGCCGGTCCCCGGCTACCACGCCCCCGAGGACATCACCACGATCGCGTCCGGCATCATGGCGGTCCTTCTCGACGCCGCCCGGTCCGCCGGCGGCGGCGCCGGCAGCCCCGGCGAAGCCGGACTCGAAGCCCACCTCGCCGAGCACCGGCAGTGGGCGGACGACCATCCCGCCGGCCCGCCCGCCCTGCGCCTGGCCCTGTCCTTCTGGACCCGCCTCCACGGCGTGCTGTCCCTGGAACTGGCGGGCCACTTCACGGGGATGGGGTTCGACCCGGCCGTTCTCTACAGCGCCGAACTGGAGCGTCTGGCGCTGCCGCACGCCGCGCCGGCCTCGCGCCCCTGACGGCGGACCGCGCCACCGGGGACGCGGCCGTCGCCCGGAGCGCACGCCGCGGCCCGGCGACGGCCGGCTCGCCCGGGAGCACCGGCAGGTGACGAAATCCCCGCCTCCCCGGCCGCCCCGGGCCCGGGGCCCGGGGCAAGGGCCGGCGCCCCCGGCTCCGTCTCACAGGATCCGGCAGTGCACTCGGACGGATAGAAAAACCGCTCATTCGGTCCCCTTGCGGCCTGCCGTGCCGAGAACAGCGGGATTAGGTTCCTCAGGTCTGGTTACGCACCGTCCGATGCCCAGCGCGAGGTGCCCGCGCGTCCCCGCTGCTGGAACTGCCGCGTTTCGGTCACTGACGAAGGACGCTGATGGCGACACACGCGACTGAACCCGTCTCTCCTGTGCCGGCGGTGGAGCGCCGTGGCCTGGGGCAGGTGATCGTGTCCTGGCTGACCACCACCGATCACAAGAAGATCGGGCACCTGTACCTGATCACCTCGTTCGGCTACTTCCTGA
>NZ_JBFATO010000023.1:99934-120934 GCF_040678355.1 Streptomyces sp. NPDC052701 | reverse complement strand
ATCGAACCCAGCCACAGCGGACGGTCCTCGGGCCGGTCCTGACCGTAGGTCGCCAGTAGTGCCTGGGCCTCGATCGGATCACCCAGCGTCGTCCCCGTACCGTGGCCCTCGACGAGGTCGACGTCGGCCGGGGAGAGGCGCGAGCCGGACAGCGCCTGCTTGATGACGCGTTGCTGGGAGGGGCCGTTGGGCGCCGTGAAACTGCTGGAGGCGCCGTCCTGGTTGACGGCGCTTCCCCGTACCAGGGCCAGCACCGGGTGGCCGTTGCGGCGCGCGTCAGAGAGTCGCTCCAGGAAGAGGACCCCGGCGCCTTCGGAGCAGCCCATGCCGTCGGCCGATTCGGAGAAGGACTTGCAGCGGCCGTCCTTCGCGAGCCCGCCCTGGGTGCTGAAGTAGACGAACATCTCGGGGTTGGACATGACGGTCACGCCACCGGCGAGGGCGAGGGTGCAGTCGCCGCGTCGCAGGGCCTGTGCCGCGAGGTGCAGGGCGACCAGGGACGACGAGCAGGCCGTGTCCACCGTCACCGCCGGGCCCTCCAGACCCAGGGTGTAGGAGACCCGGCCGGAGACCAGGCTGCCGGCGCTCGAGCTGCCGGCTTCCCTGCCCTGGGCGTAGTCGTGGTACATCACGCCGGCGAAGACGCCGGTGCGGCTCCCCCTGAGGGACAGCGGGTCGACGCCCGCGCGTTCCACCGCCTCCCAGGCGGTCTCCAGCAGCAGCCGCTGCTGCGGGTCCATCACCAGCGCCTCGTTCGGACTGATCCCGAAGAAGGCGGGGTCGAAGCCGGCCGCGTCGTGCAGGAACCCGCCCTCGCGCGCGTAGGTCTTCCCGGCCCGCCCGGGCTCCGGGTCGAACACCCCCGGGTCCCAGCCGCGGTCGGACGGGAACCCCGACACCGCGTCCACCCCGTCCGCCACCAGCCGCCACAGGTCCTCCGGCGAGGCCACGTCACCGGGGAACCGGCACGCCATCCCCACGATCGCGACGGACTCGTCGTCGGGCTTGCGTGCCGCCTCGGCGAGGCATCTGCGAGCGTCACGCAGCTCCGCGAGCGTGCGCTTGAGGTATTGCATGAGCCGTTCCTCGTTGCTCACAGGTGGCCATCTCCTTCCACATGGGGTGGTGCAGCGGTGTCGACAGGTGGGTCAGGCGCCGGTGTTGGACAGACCGGGCCTGTGGATGCCGTGCTGGAACAGCTCGCCGATCTGCGGGAACTGGGCGGCGGCCTGATCCGACGTGAGCTGCGGCTTGCCCGGGCCGCGCATGACGGCCGCGAGAATCGGCAGGGACATCAGCCGGCTCTGCGGGCTGCGCAGGGAGCTGACCTCGTAGACCGCGCGCAGCACGTTCTCGTTGGCGGTGGCGGTACGCGCGTAGCGGGCCGCCATGTTCTGCTGCATGCCCGCGCCACGGACGGTGATGTTGGTCCGGACCTCGGGGAAGAACAGGTCGGTGGTGCTGGCCGCCTTCCAGGAGCCGAGGCCCACCTTGGCGATGTCGTTCTGCACCGCGCGGGACAGGCCGGGGCGCAGGCCGTGCGTCTTCAGGCGGGTGCGCAGCGCCAGGGCGCCGAAGGCGGCCATCGACATGCCGGTGGCGTAGTTGGGGCTGAGGACCATCACGGCGTCGCCGATGGCGAGGAAGCCGTCGGGGACGGGCAGCTTGTGGTAGAGCCGACGGCGGTTGGCCAGGCCGCGGGAGCCGCGCACCTCCGTCAATGGGCGGGCGGTGCCGATGAGGTCGGCGACGATCGGATCGCGCACCTCGCGGGCGAACTCCAGGAAGCCCTCGTCCGCGGTCGGCGGCTGGCCGCCCTTGGTGCCGATCAGGGAGACGATCCACCGGCCGTCCTCCTGCGGCATGAACGCCGCGCCCTTTCCGGGCAGTCCGGTGCCGGGCACCGTCTGGATGAGGACGCCGGGGAAGTCCTTGGCGGCCTCGACGGGTGCCTCGTACTCGCGTCCGGCGTAGGCGAGTCCGGCGTCGACGTACTCCTCGGTGACCGTGGGCAGTCCCAGGTCGGCGAGCCACTGCGGTGCCTTGGAGCGGTTGCCGGAGGCGTCGACGATCAGGTCGCCGGTGACGACCTTCTCGGAGCCGTCGGCGCGCTCGACGTGGACCCCGGTGACCCGGCCGGCGTCACCGGTCAGGCCGACGGCCTTGGTGGACTCCAGGACGGTGACGGTTCCGTCGGACAGCACCTGGCCGCGGACGATGTGGTCGATCAGCGGCCGGCTGCACGCGATGGTGTACGACTCGTCGTCGAAGGTGCGGAACCAGCCCTCGGAAGAGAGGGTGAGCAGGTCCCGGCCCATCCTGAGGGTGTGGGCGCCGGCCGCGGTGAGCCGGGCGACGGTGCCGGGCAGGAGCTGGTCGAGCGCCTCGGCGCCGCCGGCCATGAGCATGTGGTTCTGCCGGCCCTGCGGGAGGC
Organism: Streptomyces sp. NPDC052701; assembly: GCF_040678355.1. Classification (NCBI taxonomy): domain Bacteria; kingdom Bacillati; phylum Actinomycetota; class Actinomycetes; order Kitasatosporales; family Streptomycetaceae; genus Streptomyces; species Streptomyces sp. NPDC052701. The sequence goes on along the minus strand of NZ_JBFATO010000023.1, from coordinate 118,500 downwards.
CCCTGCGCTGCTGGGGGCCGTCGGGGTAGACGTCACCCTCGATGACGGTGACCTTGTCGGCGTGCCGGGAGAGCACCCGCGCGGCGAGCAGGCCCGCGAGGCCGCCGCCTATCACCACTGCTTCGGTCATCGCGCGCTGCCCGCCTCTGCGGTACGGCGCCGGGCTTCCTGCCCCAGCGCCTCGAACGTGCTGCGGGTGTCACCCTGGAACGCCTTCGCCCAGAACAGCCGGAAGACGGGGGTGAAGGGGCCGTACACCTCGACGCGGCGGCTGACCTCGACCCGGTCCGGACCGGCCTCGCGGTAGGCGTTGATGATCAGCATCTTGCCGCCGGGCATCGGGGACTCGGTGGTGTAGGAGCGCTTGTCCTCGACCTTCACGAGCTTGAAGTAGCCGCGCTGGCGGGACACCAGGCGGGATATGGTCCAGCCGCCGCTGCCCGGCTCGAACGGGCCGTCGAAGCCGCACTGGAGGACGTGCGGGTCCCAGGTGGCCCAGGACGGCACGTCGGACACCGTCTGCCAGACCGCGTCGAGTGTGGCATCGATGGCGTCTGACTCTTCGAATGCGTACATTCGGGAAACCTTCCACTTCCATTTCGCGGGAGACGGTGCGGTGTCCTGGCGCAAGAGCGCCCCGGCGCAGGGAGCTCGGGGGACTTCCGCGCCGGGGCCGGTGCTTGGCCGTGCCGCGCGCACCGTGGGAAAGTGCTGACGTTCCGCGGCGGCTCAGCTCTCGGTCGCGGGCGCCTGGTTCTGGAATTCCTCCATGTCGGTGCGGATGACATAGTCCGACACGTCCACGTCGGAGTCCGATACGCGTTCGAGGGCGTTTTTGATCGGTACGGCGAGGCGGTCCTGCTTGGCGATCTCCCGCGCCTCGCGGCGCTCGGCGAATTCCGGCATGACCTCGCGGGCGAACAGTTCCAGGGATTCGCAGATATGCTCGTGCTTGTTGGCGCCGAGCTGCACCTGGAAGATGATCTCGTCGACGCCGGCCTCCTCCTGGACCCGGATCATGTCGGCGATCTTCTGCGGAGTACCGATGCCGCGGCGGACCACCATGTCCATGCGGGCCGCGTTCTCCGGCGGGACCGGGGGCTTCTTGGCGAACTCCGTGCGCAGGTCGGTGGTGCCGGGGCGGTGAGCGCCCTGCACGTAGAAGTGCATGAAGGAGTTGACGTAGAAGTCGACACCGCCGAGGGCGCGCTCGTAGGCGGTCTCCTCGTCGGTGTGGCACAGGAACGGGAGCGCGACGGCGAAGTTGGCGTTGACAGCCTTGCCGACGGGCACGCACGCGTCGGACTCGACGATCCGGTAGTAGGCGGCGACCCGCTCCTTGGCCTCCTCGGGCGTCATGAACGCGAAGGAGAGGGCGCCGACGCCGTTGCGGGCGGCGGTCTCGACGGTCTCGGGGGAGCTACAGGCGACCCACAGCGGCGGGTGCGGCTTCTGCTTCGGCTTGGGCAGGACGTTGCGCGGCGGCATGTCGATCCACTGGCCCGTGTGGCCGGTGAAGGGCACCTCGGTGAACATGCGGGTGATGACGCCGATGGCCTCGCGCCACTGGTCGCGCTTGGTCGCGCGGTCGATCCCGAACGCGCCGAGTTCGTGCTGGGTGCTGCCCTGTCCGGAGCCGAACTCCACGCGGCCGCCGGAGATCAGGTCCAGCATGGCGATGCGTTCCGCGACGCGCGCCGGGTGGTTGACGGCCGGCGGCAGGGTGACGATTCCGTGGGCGAGACGGATGTTCTTCGTACGCGCGGCGGCCGCAGCGAGGAAGACCTCGGGTGCGGAGGAATGCGAATACTCGTCCAGGAAGTGGTGTTCGGACGCCCACACGGTGTCAAAGCCCAGCCGGTCGGCGAGTTCGATCTGTTCGAGGGCTTCGTGGACCACCTTTTCCTCGCTGTCCTCGCTCCACGGGCGAGGATTCTGAAGGAGATATATCAGGCCGAAACGCATGCTCGCTCCTCATCGTCGACAGGAATGCCACCGCTGCCGGAAAACGGCGTCCATGGTTTTCACCGGCCGCTTCCTCGCAGAGCACTCCCTGTGGAAGCAGGCTCGGCCACGGTATGGAGGAAGAGCTCTCGAACGCTCCCCCTACGAGCCCCTTAGGAGCCCTTACCGCACCCCGTCGGGGTGCTGTGGGGGCGAGGCGGCACACGTGCCGCCGGAGGCGGTGGCCCGGCGACCCCTACGGCGGTTTCCGCTACCCCCTAACGGCACCTCCGGGGGAGGGCTCGGCCACGGCTGTGCCGGGGGTGGGGGGCTGCCACGACGCGAAGCCGCCCCGGCAGGACGGGCCTGCCGGGGCGGCTTCCGGGGGCGGAGGAGTGGTCGTGGGTTTCGTGGCGCGTTCCGGGCCCGTCGGGCGGGCGGTCAGTGCGCCTGCTGGGTCTCCTCCGCGAGCAGTTCGCAGGGCAGTTCGATGGTCGCGGTGGTGGGGCCGCCGGGCGGGCTGTTGAGGGCGAGGATGCCGTCGAAGGCGCTGAGCCTGCGCTCTATGCCGGTGAGCCCGGTGCCGCGCTTGGGGTCGGCGCCGCCCTTGCCGTCGTCGGTCACGGTGATGCGCAGCATCCCGTCCTCGTGCCGCATGTCGATCCAGATGCGCTGCGCCTCGGCGTGCTTGGCCACGTTGGTCAGCATCTCGGACACGGCGAAGTAGGCCGCCGCCTCCACCGGAGCCGGCAGTCGTCCCACGGACTCGATGCCGACCTCGGTCTTGATGTGGCTGCGCAGCGCGAGCGCCCGCACCGCGTCGCCCAGTCCGCGTTCGGCGAGGACGGGCGGGTGGATGCCCCGCACCAGATTGCGCAGCTCGTCCAGCGCCTCGGCGGAGAACTTACGGGTCTCGGCGAGCATCTGGACGGCCTTGTCGGGGTCGGTGCGCACCAGGTGCTCGATGGTGCCGAGGCTCATGCCCATCGCCACGAGCCGGGCCTGGGCCCCGTCGTGCAGGTCGCGCTCGATACGGCGCAGCTCGGCGGCGGACACGTCGACTGCGTCGGCCCTGCTCTCGGTGAGGCGCTCGATGCGCAGTTCCAGGGCACGCTCCTGGCTCGGGGCGAGGAACGTCTTGGTGAGCAGGCCGTGAGCGCGCACCAGGGCGGGGTCGTAGCGCAGTCCGGCGACGATGAGGAAGGCCCCGAGCCCGGCCGCGGTGAAGGCGGTGAGCTGACTGTCGACCGGGATGAACCCGTACCAGTAGCCGACGTCGCGCATGGGCCGCCAGACCCCGGCGGCGAGCACGAAACCCCACGCGCCGTAGGCGATCAGGGCGGCGGCGAAGATACCCAGGAGGAAGCCCGCGATCGGGTCGACGATCAGCCACAGCAGGTCCCGCCAGGTCGCGGGATCCTTCAGCAGCCACTGGCAGCGCTGCAACATGCCCACCGGTCCGCTCTCGAACCGCGGCGGAGTGCGGTAGGGCACCGGAATCTCCACACCGCTCCACTCGCCGGCCAGGCCGCGGCGGAAGGTGGCGTTGGCGCGGACGGCGCGCATGATCCAGGGGGTGGTGACGACACCGAGCCCCACGACCACGAGCGCGATCGAGACCACCGAGAGACAGAACAGAACGAGCGAGAACGCCATGGACAACAGGGCCAGGGCCAGGCCTCTCACTGAAGCCGTCAATCCGGCCCGAACGTTCATGTCGCCTCCCGTTGTCGAAGTGTGCGGGACCCGCCGTGCCAGCGGTGACCTTGGAACTGTTTCTTGTACATGTCCTACTCTGCCCGCGCCGCGGGCCGTGGGCACTGGTTCCAGACCCCGATTCAAGGGTGTATCCACCCCCACCACTGGTCACAGGTCAGCCCACGAGCAGGAATCCGCGCCGTCCTACAGCCGTGGGCCACCACCAGCAACAACGCCGCTGAACCGCTCCGGGATCGGTGAAGGCTGTGCGTTGAATCCAGCCGCCGGTTGGGGCTGGAGTTGAGCGTAGTAGTTGGTCTCGTGTTCGTGGGGTGGGATGTCTCCGATCGCCGTGTGGAGGCGCTGGTTGTTGAACCAGTCGACCCATTCCGCGGTGGCGGGTTCGACGTCGGTCAGGCCGTGCCAGGGCCGACGGGGCTTGATCAACTCCGTCTTGTAGAGGCCGATCTGGGACTCCATGAGCGCGTTGTCCAGGGCGTCGCCGACGATGCCGGTCGAAGCATCGATGCCGGCTTCGAGGAAATGAGCGGTGAACGCGAACGACGTGTACGGGCTGCCCGCATCAGAATGATGAACCATCCCTGGACCAGCGGGAGTTCCGGCACGCTCCCGGCGCCACAACGCCATGCCGAGGGCTTGAGGACGAGCTTGGCCCGCTTGTTGGTGGAGGCGGACCGGCCAACGATCGCCCGGGAGAACACGTCCACGACGAACGCGAAGCGGACGATCCCGGACCAGGTGGCGACATAGGTGAAGTCGGCCACCCACCGCGCGTTCGGACCAGACGCGGTGACGTCGCGCCTGAGCAGGTCGGCAGCGCGCTCCTGACCGTCGTCCGGACGGTGGTGCGGATCTTCTTCCCGCGTCGGGCACCCTCGAGGCCGAGGTCGCGCATCAGCCGGGCGACGGTGCAGCGAGCCACCGATATGCCTTCGCGGTACAGCTGCCGCCAGACCTTCCGCACCCCGTAGACGCTGAAGTTGTCCCTGTGGACACGGCTGATCTGCGTCTTCAGCTCCTCGTCGCGGAGCGACCGGACACTCGGGTTGCGGTTCTTGGCGGCGTAGTAGGTGCTCGTTGCGATCTTCAGCCCGTGACCGGTCAGGACACGGCAGGTCGGCTCGACTCCGAACACCTGGCGGTACTCGTCGATGAACGCTACGAGCGTTTCCTGGCAGCAGGTACTCTCCTCAGCCGAAGCAGCGCTGCGCCTACGCGCGCATGACTCCGGCACACTGCCCGGCCTCGCCGACCTTCTGCACGAGCGCACAGGAGGCAACGCGGGCAGACTGGCGTTCCTGCTGCGCGGTGCGGCGGTCCGCGCCATCGGAGACGGCTCCGAGAAGCTGACCGCCCCGCTCCTGACCGGGCTGCGGCTTCCCGATGACGAAGCCTCCACCGCACGCGGCTGAGGAAATCAGCCTCCCCGGAACATCTGCGTCGTCGGCCAACTTCGGAAGGCCGACAAGGCTTCGTCTGCCGATCCGGGCCAGATAAATCGAGACCGATAGCATCGGATCAGCCAGACAAGAAAACGAACGGCGAGCGCAATGCCGGGGAAAAGCTCACTGCCAGGCTTATTTTCGTCAACTTGGATTTTTCGCCAGCCAAAGCGGAGAAAACCAACTCGCATTCGCCCTACCGTGGTCCGCATGACGTACCAGGAGACGTTCGCCAGTCATCCGAGCGACTTCACGGACGAAGCGGAACACGTGGTCCGTCAGTACGACGCTCTGATCGCGGAGTGCGACACGACCATCGACCAGCTGGGCACAGCACTGCACGAGGCGAAAGAGAAGCGTGACGCGATGGTCGCTCTGCGCGAGGAGGCGCGGAGCCTGCAGGGGGTCGTTCCGCGACTGCGGGCGATGCGTGCACACGCCCATGAACACGGCATCGTCCCCGGTCAGCCGGGTCCACAGGTCACGCTGCGTGTAGTGCGCAGCCCGTCGGCCCCCGATCAGGTGCCGCAGACCGCAGCCGAGAACAGCACGCCGGTCACGGCGGAGCCGGAGGCTCTTCAGCCGACCGAGGTGATCATCCGCAGCAAGAAGCAGCAGGAGGTCCTGACCGTCATCGCCTCCCGCCCCGCCCTTCCCCGGGGCAGCGGCGACCTGGCCCAGGTGCTGGGCATTCCCACGGACCCCCGGGAGAGAAAGAGCCTCCGTAACTGCCTGCGGGCCCTCGTCATGTGCGGCGCTCTGGAGCGCATCACCCGCGAGGACGACCGGCACGTCTCCTACCGCCCGCGCACGAGCTGGAGATTCGCCTGCCCCATCCCCCTACCCTGCACAAATCTCAGCCGTAAAAAGACCGCCGCCGCTTGAAGGACCCAGTTGCACCTGGGTCCGCGGCGACGGTCATGACCCGCTATAGGCCGCCTCCGACATTACCCGGCCCCGCCCGGACATGTCCGGCATTCGGCCAATTTTTTCCCTGCCGTCTTCCGGAAAGCCGAATGCCCATGTGAATTCATCGCGGAGGATTTCCCGGCTCACGGCCGGGCCACAGGTCCGTCTCCAGCGCCTTCTCCAGGTTCGCGATCGTCAGCAGGTCGCACCACACCACCCCGTCCAGCACCTGCGCGATCGTCATCCGTGACACGCCACTGCGCCGGGACACCTCGGCGACCGACCATCCCCTGGCGTCCATCAGTCGACGCAGCCGCGCGGCCACTTCCTGCGCCACTCGAGCCCCGTGGTGGTCATCGAGCACGGCGCACGGCCAGACGCCCTCGACAACCCTGGCAACGGGTCTGCTTCCGGCTCCGCAACAGCGTCGAAGGCATCAACGGCTTCGCCAAGGACCGCCTCCAGGAACGCCTCGAAGACGCCGGCACCCGCCGCATCCGCGGCATTGCGGCCCAGCCCCTCCTCCTGGCCTTCCAGACTCGCCCACGCCAACCGCCGCAAACCCGCCTCTTGGGCCGACGCCATCGCCCTGGGCGGAGAACGGCCCCGCCGACGGCCCACCCGCCGCCGCAGGACCGAGCCCCTGGGCACGTGGACCCCCAAGGGCCACATCACCCAGCACTGAGACCTTCCTCGCAGAGAGCACGCCCCGAGAGCTACTCAAGCAAGATCCCAACACGAACGCGGACCGCCGACGGCCCCCAGCCACTGACGGTCCGCTTCACCATGCCCAGAGACAGATATCACACCGCAGAAACAGGAATGGGCGGCATCGCCATCGCGATGCCGCCCATTCCATCGGTACAGCTAGAGCACTTCCGTCGGTGCTCCGATGTGCGCGAGGGGGGAGTTGAACCCCCACGCCCTTGCGGGCACTGGAACCTGAATCCAGCGCGTCTGCCTATTCCGCCACCCGCGCATTGGGTGTGTCCTGGGCTCCTGCCCCTTGGGGCCGGCGCCTTCCGACACGCAGAACATTAGCACGCTGTACAGGGTGGGGTCACATCCCTCGTCCCCGCCGCCGGCGACGGTGCCCCGCACGCCTTCCGGGCGTCCGCGCGTGCGCCGCCGCACGTCTCAACCTCGTACCGGTAGCCCCCGTCCCCCCGGGAGCCGGACGGGGCCCGCGGCCGGGTGCGGGACACTGGTTCACGGACGCCTCTACGATCCTTGGTAGCACCGCGTGCAGGAGTGCTCCGAGGAGTTCGAAGGGGAGCGCCGGGGGAACCACCCGATTGACCGGCGCGTGGATACGATCAGTGAGCAGTACGACCGGTAGCAGGTAAGCAGTACGACGCAGGGCAGTACGCAGGACGGTGGACGGAGGAGGTGCCCCATGGGAGTCCTGAAGAAGTTCGAGCAGCGTCTCGAAGGTCTGGTCAACGGCACCTTCGCCAAGGTGTTCAAGTCCGAGGTGCAGCCCGTGGAGATCGCGGGAGCGCTCCAGCGGGAGTGCGACAACAACGCGACCATCTGGAACCGTGACCGCACGGTTGTGCCCAACGACTTCATCGTCGAGCTGAGCGCCCCCGACTACGAGCGGCTCAGCCCGTACTCCGGCCAGCTCGGCGACGAGCTGGCCGGCATGGTGCGCGACTACGCCAAGCAGCAGCGCTACACCTTCATGGGCCCCATCAAGGTGCACCTGGAGAAGGCGGACGACCTCGACACCGGCCTGTACCGGGTGCGCAGCCGTACGCTCGCCTCCTCCAGCAGCCAGCAGGAGGCCGGCGCCGCGCCCGCGGCCCCGCCGGCCGGGCGCCCCGGCGGCTACGGCTATCCGCCGCCCGCCGCCGGCGCCCCGCCCATGCCGGCCGCCCCGCCGCCCGGCGGCCGCCCCGGCGGGTACGGCTATCCGCCGCCCGCCGCCGGCCCGCGCCCGGGCGCCGCGCCCGCAGGGCGCGCCCGCCACTGGATCGAGATCAACGGCACCCGCCATCAGATCTCCCGCCCGACGCTGGTGCTGGGCCGCAGCACCGAGGCCGACGTGCGGATCGACGACCCCGGCGTCTCCCGCCGGCACTGCGAGATCCGGACCGGAACGCCCTCGACGATCCAGGATCTCGGATCCACCAACGGCATCGTGGTGGACGGGCAGCACACCACCCGCGCTACGCTCCGCGACGGCTCGCGGATCGTCGTGGGCAGCACCACCGTTATCTATAGGCAAGCCGAAGGGTGAAGCGGGGGCAATGTCAGAGCTGACCCTCACGGTCATGCGGCTGGGGTTCCTGGCCGTTCTGTGGCTGTTCGTGATCGTGGCCGTGCAGGTCATCCGGAGCGACCTGTTCGGTACGCGTGTCACCCAGCGCTCCTCGCGCCGGGACTCCGGGCGGCCGCAGCAGGCCGCCCGCCAGGCGCCACCGCCGCAGCGCCAGCAGCCCGCCGGCGGCCGGCAGCGTCGTAACGCTCCCACCAAGCTGGTGGTGACCGAGGGAACCCTCACCGGCACCACCGTCGCGCTGCAGGGCCAGACCATCACCCTGGGCCGGGCGCACGACTCGACGATCGTGCTCGACGACGACTACGCCTCCAGCCGCCATGCCAGGATCTACCCGGACCGCGACGGCCAGTGGATCGTCGAGGACCTGGGGTCCACCAACGGCACGTACCTGGACCGGACACGGCTGACGACCCCCACACCGATCCCGCTGGGCGCGCCGATCCGCATCGGCAAGACCGTCATCGAGCTGCGGAAGTAGTGCTACACCAATGAATGAGCGCGAGCGGAGCGAGCACGCAGCGGCGGTCCACACCCCGGGCCCCGGCGCGCTCCCGACCGGAGGGTGGGCAGTGTGGCTCGACACGACCGGCTGTACCCGGAGCCGACAGGCGAGGTGCGCATGAGTCTGTCCCTGCGCTTCGCCGCCGGATCGCACAAGGGCATGATCCGGGAAGGCAACGAGGACTCCGGTTACGCCGGTCCGCGCCTGCTCGCCATCGCCGACGGCATGGGTGGCGCGGCGGCCGGCGAGGTCGCCTCCTCCGAGGCCATCTCCACGATCGTGGCGCTCGACGACGACATCCCCGGCTCCGACATCCTCACCTCGCTCGGCACCGCGGTGCAGCGCGCCAACGACCAGCTGCGCGCCATGGTCGAGGAGGACCCGCAGCTGGAGGGCATGGGAACGACCCTGACCGCGCTGCTGTGGACCGGGCAGCGGCTCGGCCTGGTCCACGTCGGCGACTCCCGGGCGTACCTGCTGCGCGACGGCGTGCTGACGCAGATCACCCAGGACCACACCTGGGTGCAGCGCCTGGTCGACGAGGGCCGCATCACCGAGGAAGAGGCCACCACCCACCCGCAGCGCTCGCTGCTCATGCGCGCCCTGGGCAGCGGCGACCACGTCGAGCCCGACCTGTCCATCCGCGAGGTCCGCGCCGGCGACCGCTACCTGATCTGCTCCGACGGGCTGTCCGGGGTCGTCTCCCACCAGACGCTGGAGGACACCCTGGCGAGCTACCAGGGCCCCCAGGAGACCGTCCAGAACCTCATCGAGCTGGCGCTGCGCGGCGGCGGCCCGGACAACATCACCGTCATCGTCGCCGACGTCCTCGACCTCGACACCGGCGACACCCTCGCGGGCCAGCTGTCCGACACGCCCGTCGTGGTCGGCGCGGTCGCCGAGAACCAGCACCAGCTGCACGACAACGGCATCATGCAGACCCCGGCCGGCCGCGCCGCCGGCCTGGGCCGCCGGGGCCGGCAGGGCGGCGGGGGCGGCGAGTTCGGCCCGCCCGGCAGCGGCGACACCACCGGCTACGTCCCCGCCGGCGGCTTCGGTGACTACGGCGACGACGACTTCGTCAAACCGCGCAGGAACCGCAGGTGGCTGAAGGGCTCCCTCTACGGCGTCCTCGCCCTCGCCGTCGTCGGCGGCGGTCTGTACGGCGGCTGGCGGTGGACGCAGACGCAGTACTACGTGGGCGCCAACGGCGAGCACGTCGCGCTGTACCGGGGCATCAACCAGGACCTGGCCTGGGTGTCGCTGTCGGAGGTGGAGAAGGACCACCCCGAGATCGAACTCAAGTACCTCCCGCCCTACCAGCAGAAGTTGGTCGAGGCGACCATCGCCGAGGGCGGCCTGAAGAACGCCCGGGCGAAGATCGAGGAACTGTCGGTGCAGGCCTCCGCGTGCAGGAAGGAGGCGCAGCGGCGCGCCGCGGAGAGCGACAAGAACGCCGAGACGGGCCAGGGCGAGGCCGGAGGCACCACGGGAACCACTCCCGCCTCCTTCACGTCCAAGGCCACGCCGACGCCGAACCCCTCGGGCTCGCCCTCGGGTTCGCCGGCGGCACCGGAGAAGTCCCCGTCCCCGTCCACGACCGCACCCACTCCCAGCCCCGGCCCCAGCCTCTCGGAGGAGGAGCGGAAGGTCGTCTCGCTGTGCGGTAAGCAGTAGGCAAGCCGTGAGAGGCCCCGTCACACGATGAGCAGTACTACCAACTCGCCGACGCACCACACGTCCACGATCGGCTCGATCGGCGCCCCCAGCCGGCGCAACACCGAGCTCGCCCTGCTGGTGTTCGCCGTCGTCATCCCGGTCTTCGCCTACGCCAACGTGGGGCTGGCCATCAACGACCAGGTCCCCTCCGGCCTGCTGAGCTACGGCCTCGGCCTCGGCCTGCTGGCCGGCGTCGGCCACCTCGTCGTCCGCAGGTTCGCGCCGTACGCGGACCCGCTGCTGCTGCCGCTGGCGACGCTGCTGAACGGGCTCGGGCTGGTCGCCATCTGGCGGCTGGACCAGTCCGAGCTGCTGCAGTCGATCAAGCAGGCCGGCACGGCCGCGCCCCGGCAGCTGCTGTACACGGCGATGGGCATCGCGCTGTTCACCGTGGTGCTGATCTTCCTCAAGGACCACCGCGTCCTGCAGCGCTACACGTACATCTCCATGGTCGGCGCGCTGTTCCTGCTGCTGCTGCCGCTGGTGCCGGGCCTCGGGCAGAACATCTACGGCGCGAAGATCTGGATCTCGGTGGCCGGGTTCTCCATCCAGCCCGGCGAGTTCGCCAAGATCGTGCTCGCGGTGTTCTTCGCGGGCTACCTGATGGTCAAGCGGGACGCCCTCGCGCTGGCCAGCCGCCGCTTCATGGGGCTGTACCTGCCGCGCGGCCGCGACCTCGGCCCGATCCTGGTGGTCTGGGCGATCTCGATCCTGATCCTGGTCTTCGAGACCGACCTCGGCACCTCGCTGCTGTTCTTCGGCATGTTCGTGATCATGCTGTACGTCGCCACCGAGCGGACCAGCTGGATCGTCTTCGGTCTGCTGATGTCCGCGGTCGGCGCCGTCGGCGTGGCCTCCTTCGAACCGCACATCCAGCAGCGCGTCGACGCCTGGCTCGACCCGATGAGGGAGTACACGCTCTCCCGCGCCGGCCAGATCGGCCACTCCGAGCAGGCCATGCAGGCGCTGTGGGCGTTCGGCTCCGGCGGCACCCTGGGCACCGGCTGGGGCCAGGGCCACTCCGACCTGATCCGCTTCGCCGCCAACTCCGACTTCATCCTCGCCACCTTCGGCGAGGAGCTGGGCCTGGCCGGCGTGATGGCGCTGCTGCTGATGTACGCGCTGATCGTGGAGCGGGGCGTGCGCACCGCCCTCGCCGCCCGCGACCCGTTCGGCAAGCTGCTCGCCATCGGCCTGTCCGGCGCCTTCGCGCTGCAGGTGTTCGTCGTCGCCGGCGGTGTGATGGGTCTCATCCCGCTGACCGGTATGACGATGCCGTTCCTGGCGTACGGCGGTTCCTCCGTCATCGCCAACTGGGCGCTGATCGGCATCCTGCTGCGCATCAGCGACACCGCCCGCCGGCCCGCGCCCGCCCCCGCCACCAACCCCGACGCCGAGATGACCCAGGTGGTCCGACCGTGAACAAGCCCCTGCGCCGGATCGCGATCTTCTGTGGCCTGCTGATCCTCACCCTGCTCATCCGCGACAACTGGCTGCAGTACGTCCAGGCCGACGAGCTGCGCACCGACGAGCACAACCGCCGCGTCGCCATCGAGCGCTACGCCTCGCCGCGCGGCGACATCATCGTCGGCGGCGACCCGATCACCGGACACGCCACCACCTCCGGTGACTTCAAGTACAAGCGGACCTACAAGAACGGCGCCATGTGGGCGCCCGTCACGGGCTTCGTCTCGCAGGCCTACGGCGCCAACCAGCTGGAGTCCATCGAGGACGGCATCCTCACCGGCAACGACGACCGGCTCTTCTTCCGCAACACGCTCGACATGCTGACGGGCAAGAACAAGGAGGGCGGCAACGTCGTCACCACCCTCAACGCCGCCGCGCAGAAGGCCGCGTACAACGGCCTGAAGCGGCAGGGCGGCAAGGGCGCCGTGGTGGCCCTGGAGCCCTCCACCGGCAAGATCCTGGCCCTGGCCTCCTACCCGTCGTACGACCCGTCGACGATCGCCGGTGACGGCTCCTCGGACGCCGAGGCCTGGAAGAAGCTGCAGAAGAAGAACAACCCCGACGACCCGATGCTCAACCGGGCGCTGCGCGAGACCTACCCGCCGGGTTCCACCTTCAAGGTGGTCACCGCCGCCGCCGCCCTGGAGCACGGGCTGTACGAGGACGCGGACAGCAGGACCGAGACGCCGCTGCCGTGGATCATGCCGAACACCACCACCGAACTGAAGAACGAGGGCGACCTGCCCTGTGAGGACGCCACCCTGCGCAAGGCGCTGGAGGTGTCCTGCAACACCGTCTTCGGCAAGATCGGCTCCGACCTCGGCAAGGACAAGATGCTGGAGACGGCGGAGAAGTTCGGCTTCAACGCCGAGCAGTTCACGCCGGTGCGCTCCAGCGCCTCCGTCTTCCCCAAGGAGATGGACCGTCCGCAGACCGCGCTGAGCTCCATCGGCCAGTTCGAGACCGCCGCCACCCCGCTGCAGATGGCCATGGTCGCCTCGGCCGTCGCCAACGACGGCAAGCTGATGAAGCCGTACATGGTCGACGAACTGCAGTCCCCCGGCCTGGACCCCATCTCCAAGACCGAACCGGAGGAGCTGAGCCGGCCGCTGTCCGCGGAGAACGCCCAGATCCTGCAGTCGATGATGGAGACGGTCGTCGAGAGCGGCACCGGCCGGCGGGCCCAGATCCCCGGCGTCACGGTGGGCGGCAAGACCGGTACCGCCCAGCACGGCGTCGACAACAGCGAGAACCCGTACGCCTGGTTCATCTCGTACGCCAAGACCGGCGACGACAACTCCCCGGTGGCCGTCGCGGTCGTCATCGAGGACGAGAACGCCAACCGTGACGACATCTCCGGCGGCGGCCTCGCCGCCCCCATCGCGAAGGACGTGATGGAGGCCGTCGTCGACAGCAACAAGTGACTCCGCTCACGTCTGCTTCACATCGGTGCACGTTGCGATACCGGTCCTGTATCGGGTGACGGGCTTGGCCAGGTCACACAGAGCGAGCCGGGTACGGTAGGCCCGGACGGCAGCCTCCGACCGTACGAGCGTGCCGGTCGGGACCTACGGAGAGGGCTGGTAGGTAGCTATGGAAGAGCCGCGTCGCCTCGGCGGCCGGTACGAGCTGGGCCAGGTGCTCGGCCGCGGTGGCATGGCAGAGGTCTACCTCGCGCATGACACCCGCCTCGGCCGCACCGTGGCGGTGAAGACGCTGCGCGCTGACCTCGCGCGCGACCCGTCCTTCCAGGCCCGGTTCCGCCGGGAGGCCCAGTCGGCCGCCTCGCTCAACCATCCCGCGATCGTCGCGGTCTACGACACGGGCGAGGACTACATCGACGGGGTCTCCATCCCGTACATCGTCATGGAGTACGTGGACGGCTCCACGCTGCGCGAGCTGCTGCACTCCGGCCGCAAGCTGCTGCCGGAGCGCGCCATGGAGATGACCATCGGCATCCTCCAGGGCCTGGAGTACGCCCACCGCAACGGCATCGTCCACCGCGACATCAAGCCGGCCAACGTCATGCTGACGCGGGGCGGCCAGGTCAAGGTGATGGACTTCGGCATCGCCCGCGCCATGGGCGACGCCGGCATGACGATGACGCAGACCGCGGCGGTCATCGGCACCGCCCAGTACCTCTCCCCGGAGCAGGCCAAGGGCGAGCAGGTCGACGCCCGCTCCGACCTGTACTCCACCGGCTGCCTGCTGTACGAGCTGCTGACGGTCCGTCCGCCCTTCGTCGGCGACTCCCCCGTCGCGGTCGCCTACCAGCACGTCCGCGAGGAGCCGCAGCCGCCGAGCGTCTTCGACCCCGAGATCACGCCCGAGATGGACGCGATCGTGATGAAGGCGCTCGTCAAGGACCCCGACTACCGCTACCAGTCGGCCGACGAGATGCGCGCCGACATCGAGGCCTGCCTCGACGGCCAGCCGGTCGCGGCCACCGCCGCCATGGGCGCGGCCGGCTACGGCGGCTACTCCGACGACCAGGCGACGACGGCCCTGCGCTCCGACTCCGGCGCCGCCGCCACGTCGATGCTGCCGCCCATGAACCCGGACGACGGCGGCTACGGCTACGACGAGCGCCCCGACCGCCGCCGCCAGCAGCAGCGCAAGTCGAACACCTCGACGATCCTGCTCGTCGTGGCGGGCGTACTGGTGCTCGTCGGCGCGATCCTGATCGGCCGCTGGGCGACCAGCGGCGACGGAGGCGCGGACAACAGCACGGTCCCCACGCCGAGCTTCGTGGGGGAGACGCAGGCCACGGCCAAGCGACTGGCCAAGAACGCCGAACTGAAGCTGTCCTTCACCGAGAAGCCCTGCGAGGACCAGAGCAGCGGCAAGATCTGCGAGCAGAACCCCGACGCCGGGACCGAGGTCAAGAAGGGCTTCACGGTCGAACTGGTGGTCTCCACCGGCGCGCCGAAGGTCACCGTGCCCAGCGTCACCGGCCTGAGCCTGGACGAGGCCAAGGAGAAGCTCGAGGGCGACAAGTACCAGTTCGACGTCGAGACGGAGACCCGGGAGTCCCCCGAGGACCCGGGCACCGTGCTGGAGCAGAACCCGACCACCGGCGAGGAGGTGGAGAAGGGGACGACGATCACCCTCACCGTCGCCCGGGCCGAGGAGCGGGCCACCGTCCCCGACGTCGCCGGCAAGAGCTGTGACGAGGCCAAGGCCCAGATGACGGCCAACGACCTGGTCGGCCAGTGCACCGAGCAGGAGACCGACGACGCCAACCAGGCCGGCAAGGTCATCTCCACCACCCCGCAGGCCAACCAGCAGGTGGACAAGAACTCGACGGTGCAGATCGTCATCGGCAAGGCCAAGCAGCAGCAGAAGGCGTCGGTGCCGGAGGTCCGCCTGCGGACCGTGGCCCAGGCCAGGCAGATCCTGCAGCAGGCCGGGTTCACCAACATCCAGATCAACGGTCCCGGGGACGACAACGCGGTGGTGACCCAGCAGGACCCGCAGCCGGGCACCGAGGTCGAGAATCCGGGCGGCCAGGCGATCACGCTGACGACCGCCGGCGGCAACGGCGGCAACAACGGCGGCGGCAACAACGGCGGCGGCGGCTTCTTCGGCGGTCTCACGGGCCGCGGCGAGGACGACTGACCCCGCCCGCCCACGACAGGAGCCCCGGCCCCCTTCGAGGGGGCCGGGGCTCCTGTCGTTCCGGGACACGCCGCCGTCGTGCCGTGCGCGGTGTCAGCGCAGTTCCTCCGGCGGTGTCCGCTCGCTGTCCACCTTCTCCACCCGGTCCAGCTCGCCCCAGACGACGTAGCGGTACCGGCTGGTGTACACCGGGGTGCAGGTCGTCAGGGTGATGTAGTGGCCGGCCTTGGTCCTGCCGGACTGCTTCGGGACCTTCGACAGGACCTGGACGTTGAACTTCGAGGTCTCGGGAAGGACGGAGTAGACCTTGTAGACGTACCACTTGTCCTTCGTCTCGAAGACGATCGGGTCGCCCTTCTCTATCCTGTCGATCCGGTGGAACTTGGCGCCGTGGCCGTCCCGGTGGGCGGCGAGCGAGAAATTGCCCTTCTCGCCCGACATCGGCAGCGTCGCCTCGACCGGGTCGGTGTAGTAGCCGGCGACGCCGTCGTTGAGGACCTTCATCGAGGTGCCCTTCTCGACGAGGATCTCGTCCCTGCTCATCGCGGGCACGTGCAGGAAGCCGATGCCGTTCCCGCTGTCGAAGGAGGCGGGGCGGTCGCCGCCGGGCGCGTGGGCCCAGGTGTCACGGACCTTGTCGGCCTGCCGGTCCGCCGCGCGGTCGGCGACGACGTTCGTCCACCACAGCGAGTAGACGACGAAGAGGCCGAGGACCAGGCCCCCGGTGATGAGGAGTTCCCCGAGGAGGCTGACCGCCGCCGCGATCCGGCCCGGCCCCCGGCGGCGTGCCGGGGACGGCGGTGCGCCGGACGCGTCGCTCTGCTCTTCGGTGTCGTCGGTGGTCGCTGCCACGTTTCATCTGCCCTTAACTGACGAGCGCATCCGGTTTGCCCTTGCTGCGCGGCCGTTCCTCGGCCATCTTGCCCCAGACGATCATCCGGTACTTGCTGGTGAACTCCGGCGTGCACGTGGTGAGGGTGATGTAGCGCCCCGCCGTGGTGAAGCCCGAGCCCTTCGGGACCGGGTCGAGGACGCTCACGTTGCTCGGTGACGTCACCGGCAGGATCGACGCCATCTTGTAGACGAAGTACGTGTCCTGCGTCTCGACGACGATCGGATCGCCCGGCTGGAGCCGGTTGATGTACCGGAACGGCTCGCCGTGCGTGTTGCGGTGGCCCGCGAGCCCGAAGTTGCCCGTCCTGGCGTCCGGCATCGCCGTCTTGAGCGCGCCGTCGGCGTAGTGGCCGACCATGCCCCGGTCGAGCACCTTCTTGCTGCTGGTGCCCTCGGCGATCGGCACGACCACGTCCAGCTTGGGGATGTGCAGGATGGCGAAGCCCTGCCCCGGCTCGAAGACGCCCGGGTTGCGCCTGCCGCTCGCCCAGTCGTCCTGGAGGCTGCTGGTCTCCTTGTCGGCCTGCGCGTGCGCCCGGATGTTGGTCCACCACAGCTGGTAGCTGACGAACAGCAGCATCAGCACGCCGGTGGTGATGAACATCTCCCCGATCACCCGGCTGGCGACGACGGCCGGGCTGGCCCTGCGCGCCCGGGCCTGCCGGCGGGCCTCCACGCGCGACAGCGGCGCCCGGAGGGCTTCCGTCTGCTCCGCGGTCGGCCGGGGGCCGCCGTGCCGCCCGCGGCGCCGTCTGGAGGCCTTCCTGCGGGCCGCACGGCCACCGGGGGCCGGGCCGGGCGTCCGGGTGCCTCCCGGGGCGGAGGAGGCCGCGGAGGCCGACGTGGAGCCGTCGGCCGCGGCCGGCGGCTCCGGCAGCCGCAGCGCCACCGTCTCCTCGTCCACGGGGAGCCGGCCGGAAGGATCGTACGGCGTCTCGTACGGATCTTCGGGCACCGCGCCGTACGCCCCGGTGCCCGGCGCCTGCGCCGACCAGTCCTCGAACGCGCCCGGCACCCCGTAGGGCTGTTGCCGCCCGTACGAGGTGCCGGACTCGCGCTCGGGGCGCAGCGCGGTCACGCCGTGGCCCTGCCCACCACCGGGGCGAGCCCCGCCGATCTCGCCACCGCGCCCTGGTCGCCGCACTCCGCCAGCCAGTTGGCCAGCATCCGGTGCCCGTGCTCGGTCAGCACCGACTCGGGGTGGAACTGCACGCCCTCGACGGGCAGTTCGCGGTGTCTGAGGCCCATGATGATGCCGTCGTGCGTACGGGCCGTGACCTCCAGCGCGGCCGGGACGGTGGCCGGCTCGGCGGCCAGGGAGTGGTACCGGGTCGCCGTGAAGGGGGAGGGCAGGCCCGAGAAGACGCCCTTGCCCCCGTGCTCGACCAGCGAGGTCTTGCCGTGCAGCAGCTCCGGCGCCCGGTCCACGACACCGCCGTACGCCACCTGCATCGACTGCATGCCGAGGCAGACGCCGAAGACGGGCACGCCGGTGGCGGCGCAGTGCCGGACCATGTCGACGCAGACGCCTGCCTCCTCGGGGGTGCCGGGGCCCGGGGACAGCAGCACGCCGTCGAACCCGTCCTGGGCGTGCGCGGTCGACACCTCGTCGTTGCGCAGCACCTCGCACTCGGCGCCCAGCTGGTAGAGGTACTGGACCAGGTTGAAGACGAAACTGTCGTAGTTGTCGACGACGAGAATGCGCGCGCTCACTGGTTGTCCACCGTCACATCGTTGAAGGGCAGCAGCGGCTCGGCCCAGGGGAAGACGTACTGGAAGAGGAGGTAGACCACGGCGAGGATCAGCACGAGCGAGATGAGTGCCCTCACCCATCCGTTCCCCGGCAGATGCCGCCAGATCCAGCTGTACATGCCGTCCCTTCCGTCGCACCAAGGCACCCGACCCGCGCCGTGCGTCACCAGACTAACGGCGCGGGGCCCCGCGTTTCCCGGCCTCCACGGGCTGTGCGGCGTGCGGGGGGGCCCCGCCCCCCCCGCCCGGGGGGGGGGCCCCCCGCCGGGCCCCCCCCCCCCGCCCGGCGGCGCGGGCCCGCCGCCGGAACCCCCAC
>NZ_JBFATO010000023.1:0-99924 GCF_040678355.1 Streptomyces sp. NPDC052701 | reverse complement strand
CGGGCACCCGCCGCAGCAGCCGCAGGGCGGAGGCGTACAACACGGGCACGGCCAGCGATCGGGTAAGCCGGGCGGACGCCCGGCCGGTGACCGTGTCCCCGTTCCGGTCCGCACCCGGCCGGCGTCGCGGAGCGGCCCGGACGCGTACACCCCGACTTACGCGGCACGGGGCCGATCATCTCGATCACACGAGGCAGGGCCTGCCGGCGTGCGGCCGGACGTGCTACTCGGCGGGCTTCGCGTGGTGCAGGTCGACCGTGCCCGAGTAGCCCGGCAGCGTCACCGTCCCGTTGTCCTCGACCTTCCAGCCGAGCCCGTAGACGTTGACGTACACCATGTAGTTCTGGATCGCCGGCGAGGCCGTGAGCGCCCGCCTGAGCTTCCCGGGATCGCCGACCGCCGTGATCTTGTACGGCGGCGAGTAGACGCGGCCCTGCAGGATGAGGGTGTTGCCCACGCAGCGCACCGCGCTGGTGGAGATCAGCCGCTGGTCCATGACCTTGATGCCCTGGGCGCCGCCCTGCCACAGCGCGTTGACCACGGCCTGGAGGTCCTGCTGGTGGATGACGAGGTAGTCGGGCTGCGGCTCGGGATAGCCGGGGAGCCTGGCGGTGGCGTCGGGCGGGGCGTCGTCGAGCGTGACCGTGATGGCCTCGCCCGTCAGCTTCTGCGTGCCCGCGCGCTTCTCCAGGTCCGCGAGCCGGTCGTCCTCGGCCTTGGTGCTGCCGTCGTCGCGTTCGGCGAGCGTCTCGACGTCCTCGCGCAGGGCCGCGTTGGACTCCTCCAGCTCGCCGTTCTCGCGGCTGCGCTCGTGGATGAGGTCGGACAGCTTCAGCAAGGAGGCGTCCGTGCGGATGTCGGTGCCCCTGGCCGTGTTGAAGCTGGTGAAGAAGAGGAGGCCGGCGAGGGCGAAGACGCCCGCGGTGAGCACCCGCACGGGCCGGACACGGCGTCGGCGGGCAGGGGTGGAACCCGTCCCGGGGAAGTCGGCAGAATTGCTCAACGTACCCTTATCTCCTTCGGCGCCACGGAAGCACTACGCTAACGGACGCCCGGGGGAGCACTAAGAGTCCCCTTGTACGCTGCCCCGAGCCCGACCCAGTTCCCTGCGCGGTCACGCAGCGCATCGACAGGAGAGACCCTCGTGCCGAAGTCACGTATCCGCAAGAAGGCCGACTACACGCCGCCCGCGGCGAAGCAGGCGACCGCCCTGAAGCTGAACAGCCGCGCCTGGGTCGCGCCCGTCATGCTGGCCCTGTTCCTCATCGGCCTGGCATGGATCGTCGTGTTCTACGTCACCGACGGCTCGCTGCCCGTCGACGCGCTGGGCAACTGGAACATCGTGGTGGGCTTCGGCTTCATCGCCGCCGGGTTCGGCGTCTCCACCCAGTGGAAGTAGGGCTCGCCCCGAGGTGAACGCAGCTTTGCCCAGAGCTGCGCACCGGGTTATCCACAGCAGTTTTCCACATGGGGAAAAGAAATGATGATCTGTGGATAACCATCGGCCGCCGACACCGGCACGACGGAGACCCGGGCAATCGAAAATATGTTCGCCCCCTGCTCTGACCTGCACCAATACGGCTCAGTGACGAGGGGCACACCGGTTCCGACACCGTGTGCACCAGATCCGGCACACGCTGTGGACAACCGGGTGCTCAGGTGAGCTGAGCCGTTCTCACCACGGTCACGAGGACGATCACGGCCAGGACCAGGGCGCAGGTGCCGTACTGGATCAGTGCCCGCCGCTCGCGCGGGGCGTGGACCATCGCGTAGCCGACGACGACGCCGGCGACGAGACCGCCGATGTGGGCCTGCCAGGAGATGTTGAAGCCCGGGCTGAAGGTGAAGACCAGGTTGATCACCAGCAGCGCGATGATCGGCCGCATGTCGTCGTTGAGCCGTCGCACCAGCACGGCGGTGGCGCCGAACAGGCCGAAGATGGCACCGGAGGCCCCCAGCGTGGCCGTCGTCGGAGAGGCCAGCAGATAGGCCAGCGCGCTGCCCGCCAGGCCGGAGACGAGGTAGAGCGCGAGATAGCGGGCCCGGCCCAGAACCGCTTCGAGGGGACCGCCGAGCCACCACAGGCTCAGCATGTTGAACCCGATGTGCCAGGGCGCGTCGTGCGTGAACACCGAGGTCACCATGCGGTACCACTCGCCCCCCGCGACGCCCTCGGTGGGCATGAAGGGCGCCGGCGGCCACGCGCTGACGAGGTAGAGGTCGCCCAGAAGCGGGCGCTGGACCTGAACGGCGATGAACACCGCCAGGTTGACCACCAGGAGGATCTTGGTCACCAGACGGGGATCGGCGGTGACGGCACCGCCTGCGAGGGTGCGGGGCACGGCGGCACCCGGCGCGTGCCCGGTGCCGCCGCGGACACATTCAGGGCACTGGAAGCCGACGGAGGCGTCGACCATGCACTCGGGGCAGATCGGCCGCTCGCAGCGGGTGCAGCGGACGCCCGTCTCGCGGTCCGGGTGGCGGTAGCAGGCGGGGACGCTGTGGGCGTTCTGCGGGCTGCCGGCAGCCTGGTCGTCCATGGGATCCCCTCGGTCGTGGTGGGCGGGGCGCCGCGTGCAACGCGCGGGCACCGTACACGGGAAACGCACCGCCCCGCCCATCCTTACGGACGAGCGGGGCGTTTGGTTCCCTCTGCGGGTTGTCGCGCTCGGCCCGGTGGGTCGTCGCTCAGCCCTTCCGGGTCTCGATCTCGACCGTCTCGATGACGACGTCGTTGACCGGGCGGTCGGTGCGCGGGTTGGTCTGGGTGCTCGCGATCGAGTCCACGACCTTCTGGCTGGCCGCGTCGGTGACCTCACCGAAAATGGTGTGCTTGCGGTTCAACCACGCCGTCGGGGAGACGGTGATGAAGAACTGCGAGCCGTTCGTGCCGGGGCCGGCGTTGGCCATCGCCAGCAGGTAGGGCTTGTCGAAGCGCAGGTCCGGGTGGAACTCGTCCTCGAACTGGTAGCCGGGACCGCCGGTGCCGTTGCCCAGCGGGTCACCGCCCTGGATCATGAAGCCGCTGATCACCCGGTGGAAGACCGTACCGTCGTAGAGCTTGTCGGTGGACTTCTGGCCGGTCGCCGGGTGGGTCCACTCCCGCTCGCCCTTGGCGAGCTCGACGAAGTTCTTGACCGTGATCGGCGCGTGGTCCGGGAAGAGCCGGACCTCGATGTCGCCGTGGTTGGTCTTCAGGGTGGCGTAGAGCTGCTCAGCCACGATCTGCCTTCCGTTGTCTTTCCGTGACTCCCTGATCCTCGCACGGACCGGCCCCCGCGTCGCCCGGCCTCCGTTCACCTGCGCACAACCGGGCCGGACGGGTGCGCACAACCGGTCGAGCGGGCCCGGACGGGAGCGCCGGGCGTCGATCCGTGGCATTGTCGACGACAAGTTCCCGTTGCCACGTATTCATCCGCTCTCGTACACGATCCGCTCTCCCCCGGCTCCTGATCCGCATGCGGTCGAGGAGGTTCCGGGGCCGGATTCCGTGACCCGGATGCCCGCCCGTACATGCCGGGTGGTGTACCGGCAGGCATGATCCGTAAAAGGGTGGAAAGTCGAAATACCGTACGCCACCGAGGAGGAGGAACCCGTGACCCGCATCGACAGCGTGCGCGCCGCGACCGGTTCGGCGAAGGACAGCGTGCTGCACGCCGCGGAAGTGGTGGCGCCCTACGCCGACACGGCCAAGGAAAGGGCCGCGCACTACGCGCACGAGGCACGCGTACGGCTGGCGCCCATGGTGACGCAGGCCGCCGGGCAGGCCCGCGTCCAGTACGGCACCCATGTGCAGCCTTACCTGGAACAGGCACGGGCGCACGTGCCGCCGAAGGTCGACCAGGCCGCCCAGGAAGCCGCCGTCCGCACCCGCAAGGCCGCCCGGCTGGCGGCCGAGTACTCCAAGCCGAAGCTGGAGCAGGCGGTGGCCGCGGCCGGTCCCGTCAGGGACGAGGCCACCGCACGGAGCGTGGCCGCGCTGGCCGCGCTGCGCGGCCAGGTCACGCCGAAGGAGATCCAGAAGCTGGTCCGCAAGCACGAGCGGCGGGCGAAGGCCGGCCGGACCACGAAGAAGCTGCTGGTGCTCGGCCTCGTCGCGGGTGGCGCCGTCGCCGCCTGGAAGTGGTGGGACAAGCAGGCCAACCCCGACTGGCTGGTCGAGCCGCCGGCGGCGACGGAGGTGCCGGAGTCCGGCCAGCTGTCGTCCGTGGACGGCAGCGGCCAGGCCGGGCTGGACCCCGAGGTCGAGGCGAAGGAGGCCGAGGAGGAGGCCGCCAAGCGCGACGAGCGCCCCTGACGGCCGCTTCCTCACCACCGCACGGCGGGACGGGAGACCGAAGTCTCCCGGCCCGCCGTGCGGCGCGTGCCCGGTCACCGTGCCGTTTCACGTGAAACGCCCCCGGAGGAGGGATTCCGGGGCGGGGCCGCCGGGGCCACCAAGGTCGCCGAGGTCGCCGGGGTCGCCGGACGGCGTCCGGGCGCCTTCCCCCGGCCCGGTCGGATACATCGCCTATCCTCGATGGACCAGCACCGGAACCGCATACGCCCCGGAAGGCCGGCCCATGACGACACAGGACAGGCCCGCGGCCGACGGGCTCGAGCCCCTGCTCGACCCCCTCAAGGCACTCGCCAACCCCGTACGGCTCCAGGTGCTCCAGTGGCTGCGCGAGCCCGAGCTCCACTTCCCCGTCGACGCGGCCGTCACCGACCCGCGTGCCGTGGGCGTCTGCGTCAGCCACATCCAGGCCAAGACGGGCCTCGCCCAGTCCACCGTCTCCGCCTACATGGCCACGCTCGAACGCGCGGGCCTGGTCCGCTCCACCCGCGTCGGCAAGTGGACCCACTACCGCCGCGACGAGGAACGCATCAGCCGCCTCGTCGCGGATCTGGAGCGCGGCATCGGGGGCCCCGGCACCTTTGCGTGACCGGTGCGGACAGCGGCGCAAAAGACCCCTCCAGCCACGTTTCCGCAGGTGAAGGGGTCACATTGGGTGGAGCCTAGGGGAGTCGAACCCCTGACATCTGCCATGCAAAGACAGCGCTCTACCAACTGAGCTAAGGCCCCGGGAGAGGAACGTCCGCCCGGAAGAGCCGCATCCCGGCGGGCGCCGGAGAACAGAGTACCGGGTCACCCCCGGGATTCCGCAAAAAGATTGGGGGTCCCGGTCACCGACCACTCTCCGTAAGATGCTCCGCGTGGTTCGCTACAGCGAACCACCGTACTCGGGGAAGCGATGGGGAGACGCAATGGACGCCGCACAGCAGGAAGCCACCGCAAGAGCGCGGGAACTGCAGCGGAACTGGTACGGGGAGCCGTTGGGGGCGCTGTTCCGTAAGCTCATAGACGACCTCGGTCTCAACCAGGCTCGTCTCGCGGGGGTGCTGGGGCTGTCCGCACCGATGCTGTCGCAGCTGATGAGCGGCCAGCGGGCGAAGATCGGCAATCCGGCCGTGGTGCAGCGGGTGCAGCTGCTGCAGGACCTGGCCGCGCAGGTCGCGGACGGCAGCGTCAGCGCCGCCGAGGCGACCGAGCGCATGGAGGAGATCAAGAAGTCGCAGGGGGGCTCGGTGCTCAGCAACACCACGCACACGACGAGCAGTTCGGGCGCCCCCACCGTCAAGCGGGTGGTCCGCGAGATCCAGTCGCTGCTGCGCTCGGTGGCGGCCGCGGGCGACATCATCGAGGCCGCGGACACCCTCGCCCCCACCCACCCCGAACTGGCGGAGTTCCTCCGGGTGTACGGCGCCGGCCGCACCTCGGACGCCGTCGCGCACTACCAGTCCCACCAGAACTGATCGCACCACCCGGTCGCCGGAGGGGGCCCGGCCGCCGGGTGCGGACGTGACGTGCGGGAACCGCGCCGCCGTCCGGGGGCGGACACGAGGGGGAGTACCCGGGCACCGGGGCGGACCGACGCCGGGGGAGGCGTCCGGCACCCGGGACGGATCGGCGTCGGGGAGGCGCGAGGGGAGTCGTCCCGCTCGTCCGGGGGAAGCAACGGGGGGACCGCAGGGGGAGGAGCGACGCACAGCCATGGGTGAGGTCTTCGCCGGCCGGTACGAACTGGTCGACCCGATCGGACGCGGAGGCGTCGGCGCCGTCTGGCGCACCTGGGACCACCGCCGCCGCCGCTACGTGGCCGCCAAGGTCCTGCTGCAGAGCGACGCCCACTCGCTGCTGCGCTTCGTCCGCGAACAGGCCCTGCGCATCGACCACCCCCATGTGCTCGCCCCCACCAGCTGGGCCGCCGACGACGACAAGGTCCTGTTCACCATGGACCTGGTCAGAGGCGGCTCGCTGGTGCACCTGGTGGGGGACTACGGCCCCCTGCCGCCGGCCTTCGTCTGCACCCTGCTCGACCAGCTCCTGTCGGGGCTGGCCGCGGTGCACGCGGAGGGCGTCGTGCACCGCGACGTCAAGCCCGCCAACGTGCTGCTGGAGGCCACCGGTACGGGCCGGCCGCGGCTGCGGCTGTCCGACTTCGGCATCGCGATGCGGCTGGGCGAGCCCCGCCTGACGGAGACCAACCTCGTGGTGGGGACACCGGGCTACCTCGCGCCCGAGCAGATGATGGGCGCGGAGCCGGACTTCCCCGCCGACCTGTTCGCCGTGGGGCTGGTCGCGCTGTACCTGCTGGAGGGCGCCAAGCCGGACAGCAAGGCACTCGTCCAGCACTTCGCCGAGCACGGGACACCAGGGGCGCCCAAGGGCGTTCCCGAGCCGCTGTGGCAGGTCGTGGCCTCGCTGCTGCAGCCGGACCCGCAGGCGCGGTTCCGCACGGCGACGGGGGCGCGCAAGGCGCTCGCCGCGGCCGCGGAACTCCTGCCGGAGCCCGGCCCCGACGACGAGCTGATCGAGATCTTCGACCAACTCGGACCGCTTCCACCGGGGTTCGGCCCCGAGGGCCCGCTGAAGCCGGCGCGGGGACTGGACCCGAGAGCGGCTTCCGCCGGAGCCGGAACCGGTTCCGGGGCTACGCGGGCATCGGCTGCCTCCGCGGTCCCACAGGTGTCCGGTGCCTCGTCGGCATCCGACGGTTCGCAGGTGTCCGGTGCCTCGTCGGCATCCGACGGTTCGCAGGTGTCCGACGTCTCCGTGTCCTCCCCGCCCCCGAAAAGCCCGGCCGAGGACATACCCTCCCGGGTCGGCGAGGAGCCCGTGCCGTCCCCGTCCAGCACGGGCGCAAAGGACTCGGGGCCGTCGGCGGGGGCGGACGCGCCGGTGTCCGCGCAGGGCCCCGCCTCCGGCACCGGCCCGTCGGCCACACCGCCCGTCCCCGTGCCCCCGCCGTCCGCCATGTCGGACACCGGCAGCTTCCACCTGCCGCCGCCACCGGCACACCAGGCCCCCTCGCAACCCCCGCCCCCGTCCCAGCCCCAGCCCTCGCGAAACGCGGAGCACCACCCCGCCCCCGCCTCCCCCTTCGACCCCACCCATCACCTGCGCTCCCCCGAACCGCACCGGCATCCGTATCCGCCGGCCCACCCCGGCCAGGCCCCGTACCCGGCGCCGCAGCGGCGCGCCGACGCCTCCACCGCTTCGTACACCGCCCAGGTTCCGCGGGTGCCGCCCCCCGCGCAGGCGGTCGCGCGGCACCGCGCGGACCGGCGCCGGCGCCGCCCCGGCCCGCCGGCCAGGGTGGCGGTCCCGGTGCTGCTGCTGGCCCTGGCCTGCTACGCCGTGGGCTTCTGGGCGCTGACCCGTCTCTGAACCGCCGGCACCGGAGCCGCCGGCACCGGAACCACCGGACGCCGGCCCCGCGCGGCAGCGGACCTCACGACGAGGCCCCGCGCCGGGCCACCGCCGTCCACACCCCGAGCCCCACGAGCAGCACGCTCCCGGTGCCGATGCCGCCGAAGGCGAGCGCCCTCATCGCGGTGTCGCTCCCGGCGGACGCGCCCTCGGCCGCCGCCTCCCGGTCCCGTCCGGTGACCTCGAAGACGTCCCGCGGCACGGACTCCCCCGCGTATCCGGGCCCGGCCTGCGGCGTGCCGCTCACCCGCACGCGCAGCGTCAGCTCGAGCGGCCCGTCCCCGAAGGTGCCGGCCACCTTCTGCGCGAGGTGGGCGACGAGGTAGTAGGAGCCGGCGAACCGCATCGCGCGGACCTTGCCGGCGGCGGCGTAACGGTTGGCGTACCCGGCCGGCGGCAGGGGAGGGAGGCTGCCCGACTTCTGCCTGCCGTCGTAGCCGATGTCCACGTCCTCGACACGCCCGCGTGCGGGGTTGTGGAGGGAGAGGTCCAGGGCGCCGGCGACGAACCCGGTGGCGTCCGGCCCCGGGCCGCTCAACTCGGCGGTGACGTACAGCTGCTGGCCCCAGTCGACCGGCACCTTGTAGAAGAGCGTCCGGCCGGGGCGGATGTCGTCCTGCCAGATCCCCTGGCCGAGGGGGGTCGCCCGGGAGAAGCCCGCGCCGCCCCGGCGGCGTCCCGCCTCGCCGCTCAAGGGCCGGGGCGAGGCGGAGTTCCACGCCTCGGGTGCGGCGGACGCGCCGGCCCTCTCCAGGCGCGGCTCGGTCACGGCGGCGAGTTCCAGGTCCCAGGCCTGCGGCGCGGGACCCTCACCGGCGCGTCCGACGCGCTCGACGGACACGTAGTACGTACCGGCCCGCTGGCACAGGCTCCTGGCGGGCGAGATCTCCCGCGCACCCCACGCCGTGACCGGGCGCGGACTGCCGTCGGCGCCGAACCGCTCGGTCGCGAGGGGGGAGCAGGAACGGCCGTCGTCGTTCCGTACGGACACCCTGATGCCGTCGATGGCGGAGACCGCGCTGCCGGGGGGCGGGACGGCGGTGGCGGAGACGTACGCGTTGGTGGTGCCGTCGAGTTCGAGGCGGTAGAAGGCCTTGCCGCTCCTCGGGAGGGAGCTTCGGTAGACCGTGCCGGGCTCCAGCCGCACGGCACCCGCGGTGCTGTCCGCGCCGTCGATCCGCTCGGCGTCCTCGGCGAAGGCGTAGGAGGCCGGCGCCGCCGACGCCACGGCCGCTCCGGCGGCCCGGGCACCCTGCGCGGGCAGTCCGGCGACCGCGCCCAGCAGCGCGGCCACGGCCCCCAGACGCACGGCCACCGGCGCACGGCCGCGCCATGTCCCCACGCGCCACCACGCCGTACACCGCCGTCCTCCCACGCGCCACCCCTCGCCGCCGTCCGGACCGTCGAACCGTGGCCCATCCTGCCCCGCCGGAGGCCGCCCCGTCCCCGTCATCGCCGTGATCCGTGCGACCGCCCGACACGCCCGGACCGTCCCCCGCCCGGACGCGCCGTGCCCGTACGGCCCGCGCCTTCTGCCCCGTGACACACGAAACCCCGACCGCGACGCGGCCGG
The DNA here is from genome assembly GCF_040678355.1 of Streptomyces sp. NPDC052701. NCBI lineage: Bacteria > Bacillati > Actinomycetota > Actinomycetes > Kitasatosporales > Streptomycetaceae > Streptomyces > Streptomyces sp. NPDC052701. Next base: position 90,598 of record NZ_JBFATO010000023.1, on the reverse strand, counting down.
GGTCTGCTCAGAATCGGATCTGGTTACTCACGAACCCGTGGGCACGGAGTCGGTCGCCTCCGTCCACAGATCCTGCTCGGCGCGATCCGCCTGGATCTGGCGGTACACGAGGAGTCCGCCGATGGCGGCCAGTGCGACCAGGAGAAGCTTCTTCACCGCGCGACCTCGTCTTTCCTTGACGTAGGGGACCTCTGGCGCCCGACTATACACACCGACCGATATCGATCGGTGACCTGCGTCGGCCCTCACCTCCCGTCCGGCGGACCGCGGCGGGAACGGAACGTGCCGCCCCGACCGGAGGGTGATCACCTCGCGACGGAGGGCGACTATGACCCTCCTCCTCCCGCCTCATCACTTTTCTTCCGGTTTACACCCATCCGAGTGGTGTTCATCTGAACATCGACGCGCCATGGGCGTCGGTCCACCACTTCCCGCCCTCCATACACATCATGAGGAAAGTACGCAAATCGCCCAACCCGAAAGTGAGGGGCCATGGCCCGCACCAAGGTCATGAAGCTGTGGACCGCCATCGTCACCGCCTTCCTCGCGCTGTGCACCGCGCTCGGACTGATCACCACGTCGGCCTCCGCGGCCGTACCGCAGACCGGGACGGCCCGCAACAGCGACAGCACCCCGCGCATGACGGCTCCGGCGACGCCCCTCTGGTCCTGGTCACGTGCCAGGGCCCTGCCCCCCACGATGAAACAGCGCATCCACGCCGAGGCCCACGGCACCTCCCCCAGCTGCCGCCACCGCTCCCCGGCGGACGTGACCGAGGCCGCCGCCCCGGACACCGCCCCGTGCGACCCCGCGGCACCCCCGTCCGGCCCGTCGGACGCGTCGGACACGTCCGGCTCCCCCACGCACGCCGCACCCCTGCAGCGCTGACGGCGGGGGGCGCCGACAGCGCGCGGCCCCTTCACCCCTTCGCCCCTTCTCCCCCGTCATCACCTCGTCACGGCGAACTTGCGTACAGCACCGCCCACAGACCCCGAAGGCCCGGCCGCTCGACAGAGCCGCCGGGCCTTCGCCGTGCCGGACGCCCCGCCGGCGCGCTCGCCGTCCCGGCCCCTGGGGCCGGTCCCGGACACGTCGGGGTCGGCCGATCCCCGCCGGGGGCGTCGTGAAGCCCGTTCCCCGCTCCTGGGCCCCCGGTTCCCGCAGCCGGCCCGGGAGAGGCGCCCGGCGGTGCCCCGTCCCGGCTTGAGCCTCCGGCTCCCCCTCGGCCCCGCCGACCGCGCCGGTACGGTCCCGGACGGCTGATGCCGGCCGTGAACGCCGAAGACCCCCGGTCCTGATCGACCGGGGGTCTTCGTGCTGGTGGGGCTAACAGGATTTGAACCTGTGGCCTCATCCTTATCAGGTCGATCGAGTGGACCTCTCGACCCTGATGAGCATCCCTCAACCCTGGTCCTGCTGCCGCTAGGGTTCGGCGTTGATCGGCGACGTACGCCCGTGTTGGTGTCAGCCGCTGATGTCAGACGACCTAGGCGCCCTTGACAGTTCGGTCCGCTCGGCCGTCACCAGGTATCCAGCGAACTCGACGTGCGGGCGAGTCGCAGCCCATCCGTCAGCTTCTTGGACCGGCACCACTTCCGCTGTGCCTGGCACCGGATGCCGCACGTTCGACGTGCTGCCTGAGGGGACTTCGTACCGGCAGTGCACTTCTGCGATAGTCAGCACCCTCAACCGGGTCGGAGCGTGCTCACCTTCCCGGCCATGATGCTCCTCACAAAAGTCGATCTCTGCAGCACGATCGCTACCAACAAGGTCGGCGTAGTCCTCGGGGTCGACCTCCAGCAGGTGCCACGAGACGACATCTCCCGGCGCGAAGCTCTCCCCGCAGCACTGGATCTGCCAGTCATCGACCCAAATCGTCAACGTCATGCCCTCATTGTTCGGAGTGTGTCCCGCGCTCACCAGGAGTTTTGCCCGTCACCTCCGCGCAGACCTCAACCCACCACTCTCCCCAGCTCCCATCCCGTCCGCCGTCGACCCACACACCGTGGAGCAGGCGTGGTCCATGGCGTCCAGGTGGAGCGCGCCACTGTACGAACGACCTGGACGCCATGGGCCGCGTCTGCTCGGCTTCGCCTGGGTCGACGGTGGACGGGATGGGAGCCCCCGCGCACGCCACAACGGACCCGCAGCCGGAAGCGGCGCCCCCTCCATCCCGGTGCCGGCCGATCCCCCGCCGGAGGCACTGTCTTGACCGTAGCCGCACTCTGCGGTGATCGACTCATGGCCACCGGCCCTACCCACACGTGGGCGCGCGTTGGCGCAGCGTGCGCGGAGCGGGCCGAAGGCAGGAGCGCAGCGCGCAGCGGAGCCGGGAGCGCGCCCGGCGGAGCGGAGCGCAGCCGGGGCTTGATGAGGTAGAGAAACCTGTAACAGCTCTTGCTCTTGCCCGGGTCAAGCCGAAGGCGCGTCGGTGGTCAGGAGTCGGCTCGTGAATCCGGCTTGGCGCAGGCGCTCGTATGCCTCGCGCACGTCGGCGGGTACCGGTTGGCTGATCATGAATCCCTGCTCGGGGTAGATCATCAGTCGTTGAAGCGCACCGACCAGCATGTCGATCACCAGACGGGCGTCACCGATGGAGTCGACGTACTGGTCGAGCGTCATAGGAGTGGAAGCGCTGACGACCTCGACTTCGGGCCAGAGCTTGCGCGCGGTGGCATACGCCCGCCGCTCCTCATACGGCTTGCTGATCAGGAGTACCGAGGACACCTCGATCCCCCTCTCTTCCAACAGCTCTCGCGAGAAGCGGATGTTCTCGCCCGTGTTGCGGGCTCGCGGCTCCACGAGAACGGCCGTACTGGGGACGCCGAGCTCCAGTGCCCGTTCCCGGTAGTGGACGGCTTCACCGCGGGGCATGCGCTCCCGCGTCGTAGGGCTGGTGGCACCGGTGAACAGGAGCAGCGGGGCCATGCCGCGCTTGTACAGGTCCACTGCCGTGTCGGCCACGCCCAGGTCGTGGCTGCCGAGTCCGATGGCAACCGAGCACGGCCGAGGTGAGTGGCCCATCTGGTGGTACTCCCACACGCGCCGGGCGTCTGCCCAATCCTGCGTCGAGATCACTGCTGACCTTCCCTGTCCTTCGCCGAGTCGGGCACCTTGAAGTCGTACTCCCATGCGAAGCGCGATGCCGCGTGTACCCCGATGGCGAACTCCACGACGGTGCCGTCGGCCGTGTAGGTCGTCCGATGCAGCTCGACGACCGGTTCGCCCGGCGGCAGCTGGAGCTGCTTCACCTCGTCCGGTGTGGCGGCACGGGCGAACAGTCGCTCCTTCATGTGATCGATCTCGTAACCCGCGTCGTACAGCACGCGAAATCCACCGCCGCGGCCGGCGGGCCCCGGCGTGGGGTCCACCAGTCGCGTACCTTCCACGTGCTCGGGCCGGTAGTAGCTGGTCAGCGTGTGGGTCGGCTGGTCCCCTTCCTTGACTAGTCGCGCGCGGGCGTAGACCTCGGCGCCTTCCGGTAGCCCGTGTGCGGCTGCCGCCTCCGGTGGCGCCACGACGCGACTGACCGTCTGGGTCTGCTCGTTCCGGCGGTACCCCCGCCCCGAAGCCACGCGGTCCGCGATGAAGGCGACCTCGTCGCCGTCCCGCCACTTGGCCTTGTCGTACCGGGCGATGCCCAAGCGCTTGAGGGGGACTTGCTGGCGCACGACCGTGCCGTGGCCGCGCGACGAGGTGACCAGACCTTCGGCTTCCAGCGCCTTGTAGGCGGCATGCACGGTGGCCTTGGAGCCTTCGCCTGCCTCGACAAGCTCTCTGATGTGCGGCAGTCGCTGGCCGGGGGCGTAATCACCCCTTCTGATCTGCTCGGCCAGCTTGTCTGCCAGCTCCCGCCACTTGGGCGCCATCTCGAACCCCTCTCGACAAGGTCCAGTGAAACATAGTCCTAGGACTGTTGACAGTCCTAGGACTGCGGTGCACTATCTCTCTCAGCGATTCGCAGTCCTAGGACAGCGGGCATTACGCGGCCCTATCGGGCTGCTCCGACATCAACGCTGGGAGTACTGATGCCGTCCTTCAAGATCGACCTCTCGACCGCCGTGGTGTTCGTGGCGACGGCGCCGGAACCGAAGATGGCGAACAAGAAGACCGGGGAGCGGGCCTTGGACCGGGAGACCGGTGCAGGCCTGTCGACCGTGGGCCTGCTGGTCTCGGACGAGGGTGAGGGCAACCTCTACCAGGTGACCGTCCCCGAGACGGGTATCCCGGAGGGCCTGATGCCGGGCATGCCGGTCCGGGTCGTCGGGCTGAAGGCGCGGGACTGGGAGAACGAGTTCAACGGCCAGAAGCGGCACGGGATCTCGTTCCGCGCGGTCGCGATCACGGCGGCGGCCTGACCATGGCCGACCTGACGATGTGGCTGGAGGCCACGGGGGCGTTAGCGGGTGTTGGCGGTCTCGGTTACGCCAAGGTGCGGGCTCCGCGGGTGTACTGGTCGCTGGTCGGGATGCCGCTCGCCTGGAGCCGGTTCACCTTCTCCTACCGGTCCACGATGGACGTGTGCGGGTTGACGGTGCAGCCGTCCGGCCTGCGGGCGTTCATGACCCGCAATGTCGCTCGCCGTGAGGTGCAGCCGGTCCCACCGAAGATCCGCCGGGTGCGTCCCACCTCGACCGGCCTGCGGGTCACGCTGCGGCTGCCGGCCGGGTTGGAGCCCGCCGACGTGGTCGCCTCCTCGGAGCGGCTGCGGCATGCCTGGGGCGTGCACTCCGTGACCGTGGTGGAGACCAAGCCCGGGTTCGTGGAACTGCGCATGACCGGCTATGACGTGCTGCGCCGGGTGCGCATGCCGCGCAAGGCTGCCCCGCATGACCTGGTGGTGCCGGTGGCGCTGCGTGAGGACGGGACCGCCTTCGAGCGGGACTACCGCAAGGCCCCCATGGCGCTCACCCTGGGCGCGAACCACTCCGGCAAGTCGATGTACCTGCGCAACCTGATCAAAGGACTGGCGCAACTGCCGGTGGCGCTGGTCGGCATCGACTGCAAGCGCGGTGTTGAACAGCGGGCGTTCGCGCCCCGGCTGTCGGCGCTGGTCACCACCCCAGACGACGCGGCCTCGCTGCTGGCGGTGCTGGTCGCGGAGATGGAAGACCGCTTCGACCTGCTCAGCAACCACGGTGCTTCCGACGTCTGGGAGCTGCCCGAGGATGTGCGGCCGGTGCCGGTCGTGGTCCTGGTGGACGAGGTGGCGGAACTGTTCCTGATCTCCTCGAAGAAGGATGAGGAACGCCGCGAGAAGATCGTGACCGCGTTGATCCGGCTGGCGCAGATGGCCCGCGCGGTCGGGGTCTACCTGGAGATCTGCGGGCAGCGCTTCGGCTCCGACCTAGGCAAAGGCGCCACCATGCTCCGCGCTCAGCTCACCGGTCGCGTGGTGCACCGCGTCAACGACAAGCAGACCGCGGAAATGGGCCTGGCCGACGTCGCCCCGGACGCGGTGCCGGTCGCGAGCCTGATCCCGATGGAACGCCCCGGCACGGCTGTAGCGGCGGACTCCACGGGCGGCTGGTCGAAGATCCGCACCCCGAACACCTCCCGCGCGGATGTCGTCGCGGTCTGCCGGAAGTTCGCCCACCTGGTCCCAGACCTTCCCGCCCTCGAACCGTTCCGCCCTTACGTGCCCGCCGAGGCGCCGGAGACCGGTCCGTCGCTGGTCAAGCCCCGCCCGGTCACCGACTGACACCGCCCGGGGCGGGCGACCGGACACCTGCTTCCCGCCCGCCCCCCGGCCCGACACCCCCTCGAAGGGAGGTGCCCCATGCTCCGCTCGATCCGCCTGGACGCCGTACTCGTTCAAGCCGTCATCGCCGGTGCGCTGTCCTTCGCCCACCTGCACGACCTCGCCGCCGCCGCCGGACAGACCGGCTGGAAAGCCTGGGCCTACCCGGTCTCGGTCGACCTGCTCCTGGTCGCCGCCTGGCGCCGACTGCGCACCGCCCGGCGGGACCGCTCGGCCTGGACTTGGTTCGTCATCGCCCTGGCTGCCTCGCTCGGCGCGAACGTCGCGACCGCCGGGCTCCTCGACCTCGACCAGGTGCCCGCCTGGCTGCGCATCCTCGTCGCCGGCTGGCCCGCGCTGGCCTTCCTCGGCGGAACCCTCCTGGTCCACACCCCCGCCGAACCGGCCACCCCCGTACAGCCCGTGGACGACGAACCGGCCGCGCCGGAAGTCGAGATGCACCGCACCGACGACCCCGACCCCGCCTCGCCCGCGCCATCCGCGCCGGAACTCGCACCAGCCCCACCGCCGCCCGTCCCAACCCCCGCGCCGGTCGTCCCGGCTGCGCTGCTCGACCACGCCCGGAAGATCGCCGACGCACACCGTGCCTCGACCGGCACACCGATGCCCGCTGACGCCCTGTCGGCCCGGCTCGGTCTGCCCGCCCCGATGGTCGACGCCATCGCCGCACAACTCCAACTCACCTGATCGGAAAGGAGTTCGCCTCATGTCCCGGTCTTTCGACCGCCCCGCCGACTTCATCGGCGCCGCCCGTGAGATGGCCGTCACCGGCCGCCCCGCCCTGGCCCGGCTGCTCGCCGAGGAAGCCGCCGACCGCACCCCGGATGCCGACACCGCCGCCCGCATCCTCGCTGAGTTCCCCGGCCCCAGCCTCCGACAGGAGGGCTGACCCCATGGCCGTCTACCGCCGCTTCCGCGACCGCGTCCGCATCGGCCCCGTGCAGGTCGCCACGTACTACGACGGCCGGGGCCGTGACCGGCACACCGCCGCCTGCACCGCCCCCGGCTGCGGCTTCTCCGCCGACTACCGAGACCGCGCCGGCGCCGAACTCGCCGCCCGTACCCACCGCTGCAAGGCATAGGAGGACCCCGCGTCATGGACGTTCCGCTCTGGCTCGCCCTGCTCGCCGTCGGCTTCCTCGGAGTCAAGCTCATCCGCCCGCCGTGGTGGCTCGTGGCCGTGCTCCTCCTGGGCGGCTACCTCCTCGCCGACAGCATCCTGGCCCCCGCCCTCACCACCGTCGTCAAGTAAGGAGACCTGCTCATGTTCCGGCCCAAGCTCCCGTCCATGCCCCAGCCCACCGGCAGGGCCACCCCGCCCGCGGTCGCCGTCGAGCCGACCATCATCACCCCGGGCACCCCGGCCCCGCCGCCGGCACCTGTCGCCCCGGCCCCGGTCTCGGCCCGGCCCACGGTTCAGCTCACCCCCGGCAGCGCACTCGCCCTCGCCGCCGGCGGTGGCGCCGTGGTCCTGGTCGTCGGCGCGGTCCTGGTCTCCATGCTCCTCGCGGTCGCCATCACCGGCGTGTCCATCGCCCTGGTCGCCGTCGTCCTGCGCCTGCTCGTCAACGACCTGCACAAGGGACGGTGAGCCATGGAAACCGTGATCGCTGCCGCATTACCGGCCCTCGGCTGGGCCGTCCACGGCGGACTGCTCCTGCGCCGTCTGGCCACCGCCCGCCGCGACCCGCTGACCGGACTGCACACCCGCGCCGGATGGACCGCCCGCGCCGAACACCTGCTCACCCGGCACCCGGCCGCGCTGGTCGTCCTGATCGACCTGGACGACTTCAAGGCCACCAACGACACGCACGGCCACGCAGCCGGTGACGCCGTCCTCGCCGCGACCGCCCGCCGACTGCGCGACTGGTGCGGACGCCACGGCATCGCCGCCCGCCTCGGCGGAGACGAGTTCGCCGCCATCGTCACCGACCCCGCCCACACCCCCGGCACGACCGCGCTGCAAACGGCCCTCGCCCGGCCCGTGGCCCATGACGGGCGCCTGCTGCCGGTCTCCGCCTCCGTCGGCTTCTGCCACCGCACCGACCTGCCGGTCGCCGCACTCACCGACGCCCTGTCCCACGCCGACGCCGGCATGTACGCGGCCAAGGGCCACGGAAGGCGCAACGTCCACAACTGAACGGCCCCCGGAGCGGCCTCGGTCGCCAAACTTCCGCCGCTCCGGGCGCCTGCACCCATTCCAGATCCAACGGACCCGAAAGGGAAACCTCATGATGCCCCAGCACGCCCGGACCCCGCGCGTCTGCCGCGCCTGCGACGGCTTCCCCGTCGTCGCCATCACCACCGGCACCCGCCACCGCGACGGCACCCGCGCCACCCTCCACGTCACCTGCCCCACCTGCAAGGGCACCGGCCACACCGCTCCCGCCAGCGTCGTCCGGATCGGAAGGTGACCGCGTGACCGACGCCGCCACCGTGGCGGGCCTGGCCCCGGCCACCCTCGCCGACGTGCTGAGGCTGGCCGGGTCCACCGGCTTCGACCGCATCCAGGACCAGATCCGCCGTACCGGCGGCTGCACCGACCCGATCCGCCTGCAAGGCTCCGTCGTCGTCCGGGACAAGGAAACCCGCCACGTCCTGCACCGGTACTCCACCGACACCGAACCCGGCGGCGTCCTCCGTGTGGCCTGTGGCAACCGGCGGGCCTCCCGCTGCCCCGCCTGCGCCTGGACCTACGCGGGCGACACCTACCACCTCATCCGCGCCGGCCTCGTCGGCGACCCGGTCAAAGGCACCCCGGAGACCATCCGGGATCACCCGCGGGTGTTCGCCACCCTCACCGCGCCCTCGTTCGGCCCGGTCCACAACCGGCCCGGTAACCGGCCCTGCCGCTGCGGCGTCCGTCACTGCGAGGACGCCCCCGAGCTGGGCACCCCGCTCGCCCCGGAGACGTACGACTACGCGGGCGCGGTGCTGTGGAACAACCACGCCTCAGAGCTGTGGCGCTACTTCACGATCTACCTGCGCCGCGAGATCGCCAAGCGGGTCGGGCTCACGCAGAAGGCTGCCCGGGAAGCCTCCCGCGTGTCCTTCGGCAAGGTCGCCGAGTACCAGAAGCGCGGCGTCGTCCACTTCCATGCCGTGATCCGCTTCGACGGCCCCGGCGGGCCTGACGACCCGCCGCCGGCCTGGGCCACCGTCGACCTGCTCACCGACGCGATCCGGGCCGCCGCCACCCGCGTGGAAGTCGACGTGCCCGCCGCCGGCGACCAACCGGCCCGCGTCCTGCGTTGGGGCACCCAGCTCGACGTCCACACCATCCGGGCCTTCGGCGACGGCGAGGAAATCACCGAACAGGCCGTCGCCTCCTACGTCGCCAAGTACGCCACCAAAGCGGCTGAGACCACCGGCACCGTCGACCGCCGCATCGGCAACAAGGAAGCTCCCGTCCTGCTCGGCGTCCCCGACCACCCGGCCCGGCTCATCGCCGCATGCCTCGACCTGCACGTGCTCTACCCGGACCGGAAGCTGCGCGACTGGGCACACATGCTCGGCTTCCGCGGTCACTTCTCCACCAAGTCCCGCCACTACTCCACCACTCTCGGCGCTCTCCGCCAGGTCCGCGCCGACTACCGCGCCGCCCAGCAACGCGCCGCCCTCGGCCTGCCCGACCCCGACGACGAGGAAGCAACCACGCTCACCCTCGCCCACTGGACCTACGCCGGCCACGGCCACACCCCCGGCGAATCCTGGCTCGCCGCCAACATCCGCCGCGACATCCGGCACAACCGTGAGGTCGCCCGCGAGGAACTACCCGCCCTGCTCGACCTGGAAGGAGCCGCAACATGACCACCGCCACCCCGGAGCTGCTGACCGTGCCCGAGGTCATGGCGCGGCTGAAGGTGGGCCGAACCAAGGTCTACGACCTGATCCGTACGCGCCGCCTCGTGTCCATCAAGGTCGACGGATGCCGCCGTATCCCGGATCACGCGGTCCGCGACTTCATCGCCGGCCAGATCGGGGAGGCTGCGTGATGGCGAAGCGTCGGCCCAACGGCGGTGGCACGATCACCAAGCGGTCCGATGGTCGCTACCAGGGCGCCGCCTATGTGACCGACACGGACGGCAACCGAGTGCGCAAGTACGTCTACGGCCGAACGTGGGACGAAGCCAACGAGAAGCTGGGCAAGCTCCAGGACCAGGAGCGCAACGGCGTCCCCGTGCCGTCCCGGTCCTGGACGCTCGGGGAATGGCTGGCTTACTGGCTGGAGCACATCGTCGCTCCGGAGCGCGAGCACAACACGTATGTGAAGTACGAGTCCAAGGTGCGGCTGTACCTGCTGCCGCATCTCGGCAAGAAGCCGCTGGTCAAGCTCACCCCGGCGCAGATCCGGGCCTTCATGGCCACGCTGGCGCGGGAGAAGGTCGGCGCCTCGGCCCGCTTCGAGGTCCTGCGCGTGCTCCGCAACGCCCTCAACCGGGCCATGCGCGAGGAGCTGGTCACTCGGAACGTCGCCCTGCTGGTCGACATGCCCAAGGTCAGCAGGGACAGGGGCACGGCGTGGAACGCTCGGGAAGCCATCGCCTTCCTGCGCTCGGTGCGTGCCCACCGGCTCTACGCGGCCTGCGTCCTCGTCCTGGTCCTCGGCCTCCGCCGCAGCGAGGTGCTCGGGCTGCGCTGGCAGGACATCGACTTCGAGGCCGGCCAATTCACCCCGGTCAAGCAGGTGCAGCGGGTCAAGGGCGTGGGCCTGGTCCTCAAGGACCTCAAGACGGAGTCCTCACAGGCCGTGCTCCCGCTCCCGGAGTTCTGCGCTCGGGTCCTCGAGGAGCGCCGGGAGCTCCAGGAGCTGGAGCGGAAGATCGCCGGTGAGCACTGGGCGCAGGAGCCGGACCATGACCTGATCTTCTCCTCCGAGCACGGCGGCATGATCGACCCGGTGGGCTTCTCCCGTACCTTCGATCGGCTCGCCAAACGGGCCGGTGTGCGCCGGATCACAGTCCGCCTCGCCCGGCACACCTGCGGGACCCTGCTCGCCTTCCTGAAGGTGCACCCCAAGGTCGCCCAGGCGATTCTCCGGCACAGTCAGATCAGCATGACCATGGACGTCTACACGCACGTGGTCGGCGACAGCGAGCGCGAAGCGGTGGGCATGCTCGCTGAGCTTCTGGAAGATCCACTCATCGGTTGATGTCAGCCATGGATGTCAAAGACCCCCAGCCGATATCGACTGGGGGTCTTTACGCTGGTGGGGCTAACAGGATTTGAACCTGTGGCCTCATCCTTATCAGGGATGCGCTCTAACCAACTGAGCTATAGCCCCGCCGCGCTCTGCGGTGTGTGTCCCGCGCGCTGACTCCTGAAGATTAGCGCACGAGGCGGGCAGTCCCAAAATCGGTTGTCGCAGGCCGGTCGGGGGAGCCGGGAGCCCTCGGGAACCGAGGGCTCCGGAACGGACCCCCTCACTCGTCCTCCGCCAGCGTCAGCTCCACGCCCCCGACGAAGCCGGCCGACAGGTTGTAGATGAACGCGCCGAGCGTCGCGAGGGCCGTCGCCAGGACGACGTCGATGACCGCGATGATCGTCGCGAAGAGCAGGACGTTGGGGAGCGACAGGAAGGCCTGCAGGTCGAAGCCGTTCGATTCGTTCGAGCCGGTGGCCTCGGAGATCGTGCCGCCGACCGTGGAGAAGACGCCCATCGCGTCCATGACCATCCACAGCACCGCCGATGCCACGATCGTGCAGATGCCCAGCGCGATGGAGAGCAGGAAGCTGACCTTCATCACCGACCACGGGTCGGCCTTGGCGACGCGCAGGCGGGCCTTGCGGACGCGGGGCGCGGTGCGCGCGCCCGTGCGCGGCCGGCGTACGGCGCCGGCCGCGGCGCCCTGCGCCGGGTAGGCCTGCGGCGGGTGGTACGGACCGGAGGGCTGCTGCGACCGGCGCTCACCCGGCAGCGGCGAGGCCGGCTGCGCGGCCGCTTCCTGGGGCACCTGCGGGGTGCCCGGGCCCGCTCCGGCCGCCGACGGCTGCGTCTGCGGGCCTCGGGTGTCCGTCACAGTTCCCCCCTGGGGGCCACGGGTCTCGGAAGAGGACGAGTCCTTCGCGGGCGACCTGATCGCCTGCAGATTGGTCGTGTGCGGATCGCTCGCATGCGCGGCGGAGCCACGGCCGCCGCCGCCCGCCTCCGCACCCGTGGAGGTACCGGTCGATCCGGCGCCCGTGGCTCCGCTCACGCTGACTCACTCCTCGTGCTACTCGGTCGAGGGCGCCTCACCCTCGTCCGTGCCGGTGGCCGCGACGTCCTCGGCGGTCTCGTCGACGGCCACGTCACCGTCGACCTCCTCCGCCTCGCGTCCCGCCTCGGCGTTGCGTGCGATGCCGACCACGGCATCGCGCTTGCCCAGATTGATCAGTTGGACGCCCATGGTGTCACGGCCCGTCTCCCTGATCTCGTTGACCCGCGTACGGATCACACCGCCGGACAGCGTGATGGCGAGGATCTCGTCGGTCTCCTCGACCACCAGCGCGCCGACGAGCGAACCGCGGTCCTCGACGATCTTGGCGGCCTTGATACCGAGGCCGCCGCGACCCTGGACGCGGTACTCGTCGACCGCGGTCCGCTTCGCGTACCCGCCGTCGGTGGCAGTGAACACGAACGTACCGGGTCGGACGACATTCATCGAGAGGAGCTCGTCGCCCTCGCGGAAACTCATGCCCTTGACGCCCGAGGTCGCGCGGCCCATGGGACGCAGGGTTTCGTCCGAGGCGGTGAACCGGATCGATTGCGCCTTCTTGCTGATCAGCAGCAGATCGTCGTCGGACGAGACGAGTTCGGCCCCGATCAGTTCATCGTCGGCGCCGTCCGCCGTCTCACGCAGGTTGATCGCGATGACACCGCCGGAGCGCGGCGAATCGTAATCCTTCAGAGGCGTCTTCTTCACCAGGCCCGCCTTGGTGGCCAGGACCAGGTACGGAGCCGCGTCGTAGTCGCGGATCGCGAGGATCTCGGCGATCGCCTCGTCCGGCTGGAAGGCGAGCAGGTTGGCGACGTGCTGGCCGCGCGCGTCCCGGCCGGCGTCCGGGAGCTCGTACGCCTTCACCCGGTAGACGCGGCCCTTGTTGGTGAAGAACAGCAGCCAGTGGTGGGTGGTGGACACGAAGAAGTGGTCGACGATGTCGTCTTCCTTCAGCTTCGCGCCGCGCACGCCCTTGCCGCCGCGCTTCTGCGCCCGGTAGTCGTCGGTCTTGGTGCGCTTGATGTAACCGCCGCGGGTGACCGTGACGACGATGTCCTCTTCGGCGATCAGGTCCTCGATGGACATGTCGCCCTCGTACGGGATCAGCTTGGTCTTGCGGTCGTCGCCGTACTTCTCGACGAGCGCGGCCAGCTCGTCGCTGACGATGCCGCGCTGGCGGGCGGGCGAGGCGAGGATCTCGTTGTACTCGTTGATCTTCGCCTGGAGCTCGTCGTGCTCCTGGACGATCTTCTGGCGCTCCAGGGCGGCCAGGCGGCGCAGCTGCATCTCCAGGATGGCGTTGGCCTGGATCTCGTCGATCTCCAGGAGGCTCATCAGGCCCCCGCGCGCGATCTCCGCCGTGTCACTGCGCCGGATCAGCGCGATGACCTCGTCGATGGCGTCCAGGGCCTTGAGCAGGCCGCGCAGGATGTGGGCGCGCTCCTCGGCCTTGCGCAGGCGGAAGCGGGTCCGGCGGACGATGACCTCGATCTGGTGCGTCACCCAGTGGCGGATGAACGCGTCCAGGGAGAGGGTCCGGGGCACACCGTCGACCAGCGCCAGCATGTTGGCGCCGAAGTTCGTCTGCAGGTCGGTGTGCTTGTAGAGGTTGTTCAGCACCACCTTGGCGACCGCGTCCCGCTTCAGGACGATGACCAGGCGCTGGCCGGTGCGCGAGGACGTCTCGTCGCGGACGTCCGCGATGCCGCCGATCTTGCCGTCCTTCACCAGGTCGGCGATCTTCTGCGCGAGGTTGTCCGGGTTGACCTGGTAGGGGAGCTCCGTGACCACCAGGCACTGGCGGTTCTGGATCTCCTCGACCTCGACGACCGCGCGCATGGTGATGGAGCCGCGGCCGGTGCGGTACGCCTCCTCGATGCCCTTGCGGCCGACGACCAGCGCGCCGGTCGGGAAGTCGGGGCCCTTGATGCGCTCGATGAGGGCGTCGAGCAGCTCCTCGTGCGAGGCCTCGGGGTTCTGCAGGTACCACTGGGCGCCCTCGGCGACCTCGCGCAGGTTGTGCGGCGGGATGTTGGTCGCCATGCCGACCGCGATGCCGGCCGACCCGTTGATCAGCAGGTTCGGGAAGCGGGCGGGCAGGACGGTCGGCTCCTGGGAGCGGCCGTCGTAGTTGTCCGTGAAGTCGACGGTCTCCTCGTCGATGTCGCGGACCATCTCCATCGACAGCGGCGCCATCTTGCACTCGGTGTACCGCATGGCCGCGGCCGGGTCGTTGCCCGGGGAACCGAAGTTGCCGTTGGAGTCGACGAGCGGCATGCGCATCGACCAGGGCTGGGCGAGGCGGACCAGGGCGTCGTAGATGGAGGAGTCGCCGTGCGGGTGGTAGTTGCCCATGACGTCGCCGACGACGCGGGCGCACTTGTAGAAGCCGCGCTCGGGGCGGTAGCCGCCGTCGTACATCGCGTACAGCACGCGGCGGTGGACGGGCTTGAGGCCGTCGCGGACGTCGGGCAGCGCACGCGAGACGATGACGGACATCGCGTAGTCGAGGTACGAGCGCTGCATCTCCGTCTCGAGCCCGACGGGCTCGACGCGCAGGGTCTGTCCCTCGTCAGGCGTGACGGGAGTGTTCTCGTCGGTCATTGCTGGTGAAGGTCCTTCCTGGTGCGGTCAGCTGAGACCGACTCAGATGTCGAGGAAGCGGACGTCCTTGGCGTTGCGCTGGATGAACGCGCGGCGGGCCTCGACGTCCTCGCCCATCAGGACCGAGAACAGGTCGTCGGCCTGGGCGGCGTCGTCGAGGGTGACCTGGCCGAGGACGCGGTGCTCCTGGTCCATGGTCGTGATGCGCAGCTCCTCGGCGTTCATCTCGCCGAGACCCTTGAAGCGCTGGACCGAGTCCTCCCGGATGCGCTTGCCGGCCTGGCGGCCCATCTCGATCAGGGCGTCGCGCTCGCGGTCGGAGTACGCGTACTCGAAGTCGTCCTTGCCCCACTTGATCTTGTAGAGCGGCGGACGGGAGAGGTACACGTGCCCGGCCTCGACCAGCGGCCGCATGAAGCGGAACAGGAAGGTCAGCAGCAGGGTGTTGATGTGCTGGCCGTCGACGTCGGCGTCCGCCATCAGGATGATCTTGTGATAGCGGAGCTTGGAGATGTCGAAGTCCTCGTGCACGCCCGTGCCGAACGCGGAGATCATCGCCTGGATCTCCTGGTTCTGCAGGATGCGGTCGATGCGCGCCTTCTCGACGTTGAGGATCTTGCCGCGGATCGGGAGGATCGCCTGGTACTGCGGGTTGCGGCCGGACTTGGCCGAGCCGCCGGCGGAGTCGCCCTCGACGATGAAGATCTCGCACTTGGCCGGGTCGTTGGACTGGCAGTCGGCCAGCTTGCCCGGCAGGGACGCGGTCTCCAGCAGGCCCTTGCGGCGGGTCAGATCGCGGGCCTTGCGGGCCGCCACGCGCGCGGTGGCCGCCGCGATGCCCTTGCGGACGATGTCCGCGGCCTCGTTCGGGTTGCGGTCCAGCCAGTCGGCCAGGTGCTCGTAGACGGCCTTCTGCACGAAGGTCTTCGCCTCGGTGTTGCCCAGCTTGGTCTTGGTCTGGCCCTCGAACTGCGGCTCGCTGAGCTTGACCGAGATGATCGCGGTCAGGCCCTCGCGGATGTCGTCGCCCGTGAGGTTGTCGTCCTTCTCGCGCAGCAGCTTCTTGTCGCGCGCGTACTTGTTGATCAGGGACGTCAGCGCGGCGCGGAAGCCCTCTTCGTGCGTGCCGCCCTCGTGGGTGTGGATGATGTTCGCGAAGGAGTACACGCCCTCGCTGTAGCCGCTGTTCCACTGCATCGCGACCTCGAGGGACAGGCTCTTGTCCTTGTCCTCGGCCTCCAGGTCGATGATCGTGGGGTGGACGACCTCGCCCTTGCGGGTGTTGAGGTACTTCACGAAGTCGACGATGCCGCCCTCGTAGTGGTAGGTGACGGACTTCGCCTCGTCCTTCTCGTCGGCGCCCGCCTCGTCCGCCCCGGCCGTGGCCTTCGCCGACTCGCGCTCGTCGGTGAGCCTGATCGTCAGGCCCTTGTTGAGGAACGCCATCTCCTGGAAACGCCGCGACAGCGTCTCGAAGGAGTACTCCGTCGTCTCGAAGATGTCCGCGTCGGCCCAGAAGGTGACCGAGGTGCCGGTCTCCTCGGTGGCCTCGTGCTTGGCCAGCGGCGCCGTCGGCACGCCCATCTTGTAGTCCTGCGTCCAGCGGTGACCGTCGGTCTTGACCTCGACGGACACCTTGCTGGACAGGGCGTTCACGACGGACACGCCCACGCCGTGCAGACCGCCGGAGACCGCGTAACCGCCGCCGCCGAACTTGCCGCCCGCGTGCAGCACGGTCAGCACGACCTCGACGGCCGGCTTGCCCTCGGAGGGCACGATGCCCACGGGGATGCCGCGGCCGTTGTCGACGACGCGCACGCCGCCGTCGGCGAGGATCGTCACGTCGATGGTGTCCGCGTGGCCGGCAAGCGCCTCGTCGACGGAGTTGTCGACGACCTCGTACACGAGGTGGTGCAGTCCTCGCTCACCGGTCGAGCCGATGTACATGCCGGGTCGCTTGCGGACCGCGTCCAGACCCTCGAGGACGGTGATGGCACTGGCGTCGTACGAGGCGGTGACCTCGCCGTTCGACGAGGTCACCGCGCCGTTCTCGCCGGCGTCGGTGGACGGGATGTTCTCGTTGGGGTTGCCGGAATCGGCCACGAAGCGCCCTTTCTGGCACAGCACGAGCCGGGCTCGTCGGCGGGTTGCCGGAGCGGCTGCGGCATGTTGCGTTGGTAAGCCTTGATCAGCGTTGCTCAGCTTTTCCCGGACGGTCCCCACGGTCGGGGCGGGATTGTCTTCCAGTCTACCGGTAGCGCCGACAGTGATGGGGGTTTGCCGGTACCTGAGTCCGCATGTGCCGCCCTCAACCGTCCTCGGCCGACTCCCGATATACGGATGGGGGCCCCAAGAGGCTCACAGCGGCACCCAGCGCTTTCGGGTGTCAACCCTTTGCTACTTGGCAGCAGGGTCCCGATTCGCAACCGTGTGCGGGTGTACGACAAGGCGGGCGCCGGCGGTCCGGAAGAACCGCCGACGCCCGCCGATGTGATGTCGCTCACCCTTTGTCCACGGGTGGGGACGAGGCTCCGGCACGGGCCCGGCGCGCCTCACCCGTAGGTGTCGCCGGGCCCCGTGCTGCCCGGGGCGCGCAGCGGGCCGTAGCGGCGGACGGGACCGCCCGGGCCGTTGACCTTGATCAGCCGGACCGTGCCGTGCCCGAGGTCCTCGTTGAGGCGGGCCACCAGCGTGGGCGCGAGCAGGCGCAGGTTCGTCGCCCAGGCCGTGGAGTCGCAGCGCACGCTCAGGACCCGCTCGTCCTCGTCGTACTTCTCCGGCACGCAGTGCTTGGCCACGTCCTCGCCGACGATCTGCGGCCAGCGGCCCATGACGCCGCCCACCGCGGCCGGGGCCTCCCAGCCGCGTTCGGTGATGAGCCGGTTGATGGCGGCACCGAGCGCCATGGGGTCGCGGCCGTCGGCGCGCGCGCCGGAGCGCAGGCCGCCACGCCGCGCCTGCTTCTTCTGCCGCGCCGCGTCACCCCGCGCGCGTGCCGCCTCCTTCGCCGCGCGCAGCGCCACGCGCGCGAGGTCCACGCCGGAGGGCTCGGTGGTCCTCCGGGGGGCGCCCGGTGCGCTCCGGTCGTCCGGGGCGGTCCGTGGCGGGGTCGCGGGCCCCCGCTCGGGCGCGTTCTCGCTCATACGCGCTCCACCGTCCCCCCGGACACCGCGAACCGCGCCCCCGACAGCACGTGCGGTACGTCGTCGTCGACCGCGGCGGTCACCAGGACCTGCTCACCGGGTGCGACCAGCTCGGCCAGCCGCTCACGGCGACGGGTGTCCAGCTCGGCGAAGACGTCGTCGAGGACGAGCACCGGCTCGTTGCCCTCGGCGCTCAGCAGGTCGTACGAGGCCAGGCGCAGCGCCAGCGCGTAGGACCAGGACTCGCCGTGCGAGGCGTAGCCCTTGGCGGGCAGCTGGCCGAGCTTGAGCAGGAGGTCGTCCCGGTGGGGCCCCACGAGGGTGACGCCCCGCTCGATCTCCTGCTTGCGGGCGTCGGCGAGCGCGGCCGTCAGCTGCTCGTAGAGGTCCTCGCGGGTGTGCGCCTCGCCCGGCGCCGACGGCCTGTACTCCAGGGAGACCGGGCCGCCGCCGGGGGCCAGCTGCTCGTAGGCCTTGTCGGCCAGCGGCTGGATCGCCGCGATCAGGTCCAGGCGCTGGGCGAGCAGCTCGGCGCCCGCGCGCGCGAGGTGCTGGTCCCACACGTCCAGGGTGGACAGGTCCATGCCCCGTCCGCCGTGCCGGCGGGCCAGCGCGGCCGACTTCAGCAGGGTGTTGCGCTGCTTGAGGACCCGGTCGTAGTCGGAACGGACCCCGGCCATGCGCGGGGAGCGGGCGGTGATCAGCTCGTCGAGGAAGCGCCGCCGCTCGCCGGGGTCGCCCTTGACCAGGGCGAGGTCCTCGGGCGCGAAGAGGACCGTGCGGACGATGCCGAGGATGTCGCGGGGCCTGACCTGCGAGGACCTGTTGATGCGGGCGCGGTTGGCGCGGCCCGGGTTCAGCTCCAGCTCGACCAGCTGCTGCCTCTCGCCCTGGCGGACCTGCGCCCGGACGATCGCGCGGTCGGCGCCCATGCGGACCAGGGGGGCGTCGGAGGAGACCCGGTGACTGCCGAGGGTGGCGAGGTAGCCGACCGCCTCGACCAGGTTCGTCTTGCCCTGCCCGTTGGGGCCGACGAAGGCCGTCACCCCCGGGTCGAGCGGGACCTCGACCCGGGGATAGGAGCGGAAGTCGGCCAGCGACAGATGCGTGACGTGCATGGTCGTTTCGCCGACCTCCAGACCTTCGGGTGTTGCCTACTTCTTCTCGACCGCGTGGCCGCCGAACTGGTTGCGCAGCGCCGCGATCATCTTCATCTGCGGGGAGTCCTCCTGGCGGGAGGCGAACCGCGCGAACAGCGACGCGGTGATCGCCGGCAGCGGCACCGCGTTGTCGATCGCGGCCTCCACGGTCCAGCGTCCCTCACCGGAGTCCTGCGCATAACCCCGGAGCCCGTCCAGGTGCTCGTCCTCGTCGAGGGCGTTCACCGCGAGGTCGAGCAGCCAGGAGCGGATGACCGTGCCCTCCTGCCAGGAGCGGAAGACCTCGCGGACGTTCTCCACGGAGTCGACCTTCTCCAGCAGCTCCCAGCCCTCGGCGTAGGCCTGCATCATCGCGTACTCGATGCCGTTGTGGACCATCTTCGCGAAGTGGCCCGCGCCGACCTTGCCGGCGTGCACCGAGCCGAACTCGCCCTCCGGCTTGAGGGCGTCGAAGATCGGCTGCACCTTGGCGACGTTCTCGGCGTCACCGCCGTACATCAGCGCGTAGCCGTTCTCCAGGCCCCACACGCCGCCGGAGACGCCGCAGTCGACGAAGCCGATGCCCTTGGCGGCCAGCTCCTCGGCGTGCTTCTCGTCGTCGGTCCAGCGGCTGTTGCCGCCGTCCACGACGACGTCACCGGGCTCCAGCAGCTCGGCGAGCTCGTCGATCGTGGACTGGGTGGGGGCGCCTGCCGGGACCATCACCCATATGACGCGCGGACCCTTCAGCTTGCCCACGAGCTCTTCCAGGCTGTGGACGTCGGCGAGGTCCGGGTTGCGGTCGTATCCGATGACGGTGTGGCCCGCGCGGCGGATCCGCTCGCGCATGTTGCCGCCCATCTTGCCGAGGCCGACGAGACCGAGCTCCATCAGTTGTGTTCCTTAGGTGTGCGACGTGGCGTGGCGGGACGTCCGTGCCCGGCACCTGCGCACCGGGACACGACGTACTCCGTCCGAGCCTAAACCCGGACGCTCATGCACAGCTGTGGGCATACGCGCTCACTCGTACGCCCTCACCTGCGCCTTCGTCCCCACCCTGTGGACAACCGCCGGCGGTACCCGGCCACCGGGCCGCGCCGGCGCACCGCGGTCCCGGAAATGAGGGCCGCACAGCTTCCACAGGCCTCACGCCGCGGGCCGGTGCGCGGGCTCAGCCACTCAGCCACTCAGGCGGACAGGCATGATCAGGTACTTGTAAGCCTCGTCCGCCTCGGCGTCCACCGCCGGCCTGCCGCTCAGCAGCGCCGGCTTCGTCGACGTCGTGAAGGACAGCTGGGCCACCGGGGAGTCGATCGCGCTCAGGCCGTCCAGCAGGAAGGTCGGGTTGAAGGCGATGGAGATGTCGTCGCCGTCCAGCTGGGCGTCGACCCTTTCCACAGCCTGTGCATCGTCGCTGGAGCCCGCCTCCAGGATCAGCACGCCCTGCTCGAAGCTGAGCCGCACCGGGGTGTTCCGCTCGGCGACCAGGGACACACGCTTGACGGCCTCCACGAAGGGGGCGGTCTCGATGACGGCGATGCTGTTGAACTCCGTCGGGAACAGCGTGCGGTACTTCGGGAGGTCGCCCTCCAGCAGACGGGTCGTCGTACGGCGGCCGGCGCCCTCGAAACCGATCAGGCCCTCGCCCGCGCCGGAGCCGGACAGCGCCAGCGTCACGGTGTCACCGGCGCCGAGCGACTTGGCGGTGTCCAGGAGCGTCTTGGCGGGCACCAGGGCGACCGCGGAGGCGTCCGGGTTCTCCGGCTTCCACAGGAACTCGCGGACCGCGAAGCGGTAGCGGTCGGTGGAGGCCAGCGTGACCGTGTCGCCCTCGATCTCGATGCGGACACCGGTCAGCACCGGGAGCGTGTCGTCGCGGCCCGCGGCGATGGCGACCTGCTGCACGGCCGAGGAGAAGACCTCGCCCGGGACCGTGCCCGTCGCGTTCGGCATCTGCGGCAGCGCCGGGTACTCCTCCACAGGCAGGGTGTGGAGGGTGAACCGCGAGGAGCCGCAGACCACCGTCGCCCGTACACCGTCTGTGGAAATCTCCACCGGCCGGTTGGGGAGGGCTCGGGAGATGTCGGCGAGGAGACGGCCGGAGACCAGGACCGTGCCCTCCTCCTCGACCTCGGCCTCCACGGACACGCGCGCGGAGACCTCGTAGTCGAAGCTGGACAGGCTCAGCTGGCCCTCCTCGGCCTTCAGCAGCAGGCCGGCGAGGACCGGCGCCGGCGGACGGGCCGGGAGGCTGCGCGCCGCCCAGGCCACTGCCTCCGCGAGTACGTCGCGTTCCACCCGGATCTTCACCGTAAGCCGCCTCCTGCTGTTGCCGGCGTTCTCGCCCTGCTTCGCCTTCGTCGTCTGACTCGGTGTCGTCGGCCCCTGTGGAGGGAAGGACACCGGGAACCAGTCTGACGCACGGCACTGACAGTAGGTGCCCCTCGGGGTCAAGTCGCGACGGGGGCGGCCGGGCACGAGAGCGCGAGTTGTGCACAGGACCCGCTTCGAAACGAATTCCGCGCTCTCTCTAGTCGGACGTAGTAGTAGGGCCTGTGGATACCGTGGATAACCCTGTTTGCCCAGCTCAGCACGGTGATTTTGTCCACGGGTCCTGTGGGCGGCGGCGGTGGACAACCAGGGGTCTCTGTGGAGAACGGAAAGTTCTGCACACCCCGTGCACAGGGCCAGGCGAGTTCTCCCCAGGGCCGTCCCCAGCTTTACCCACGTTTCCCACAGCCCAATCCGATGCCCCGATGTGACGCCTTTCACTCGATGCGGTGAGGGCGCGCGCCGGGTTGCCGAACAGTGGACAGCCGTGTGGAGAAGCTGGGGATCACTGGGGACAACCGCCCCCAGCCTGTGGGCCGCCGGTGGAAAACTCGGTCCACAGGCTGTGGACCGCATTGTTGTCCACAGCCTGTGGAGATCGTTCCTCCACGGATCCACAAGCGGTTGACCTGGCCTGATGGGTCCGCACCAACTGCCGCTGTGGACAAGATCGGGACAACTTCCCGGTCCCCAGGATGTGGACGGGAAAAAGTCGTCGAATCTGTGGAGAGCACCCGTGACCCGGCAGGTATTCGAACAGCGGCGCGCGCGCGTGGGAGGCCGCACACGGCGCGGGGAGCCCGGGAACGGGACGTGGGGCGCCCGGGAAACCGGTCCCCGGACGCCCCACGAGACGCACGCCTGCGGCTGTCAGCCGTTCTTGATGCGGTTGGTCAGCTCGGTGACCTGGTTGTAGATGGAGCGCCGCTCGGCCATCAGATTGCGGATCTTGCGGTCGGCGTGCATGACCGTCGTGTGGTCGCGGCCGCCGAACAGCGCGCCGATCTTCGGCAGCGACAGGTCCGTCAGCTCCCGGCACAGGTACATGGCGATCTGCCGCGCGGTCACCAGCGCGCGGCCGCGCGAGGTGCCGCACAGGTCCTCGACCGTCAGCCCGAAGTAGTCCGCGGTCGCGCTCATGATGGCCGTCGAGGTGATCTCCGGCGCCGAGTCGTCGCCGCCGGGGATCAGGTCCTTGAGGACGATCTCCGTCAGGCCCAGATCCACCGGCTGCCGATTGAGCGACGCGAACGCCGTCACACGGATCAGCGCGCCCTCCAGCTCACGGATGTTGCGCGAGATCCGCGAGGCGATGAACTCCAGCACCTCCGGCGGGGCGTTGAGCTGCTCCTGCACCGCCTTCTTGCGCAGGATCGCGATGCGCGTCTCCAGTTCGGGCGGCTGGACGTCGGTGATGAGGCCCCACTCGAAACGGTTCCTCAGCCGGTCCTCCAGCGTGACCAGCTGCTTGGGCGGCCGGTCGCTGGACAGCACGATCTGCTTGTTGGCGTTGTGCAGCGTGTTGAAGGTGTGGAAGAACTCCTCCTGCGTCGACTCCTTGTCCGCCAGGAACTGGATGTCGTCGACGAGCAGGATGTCCATCTCGCGGTACCGCTTGCGGAAGCTGTCGCCCTTGCCGTCGCGGATGGAGTTGATGAACTCGTTGGTGAACTCCTCCGAGCTCACGTACCGCACGCGCGTGCCCGGGTAGAGGCTGCGCGCGTAGTGCCCGATCGCGTGCAGCAGGTGCGTCTTGCCCAGCCCGGACTCCCCGTAGATGAAGAGCGGGTTGTACGCCTTCGCGGGCGCCTCGGCGACGGCGACGGCGGCCGCGTGCGCGAACCGGTTCGACGCGCCGATCACGAACGTGTCGAAGAGGTACTTCGGATTCAGCCGTGCGGTGGGCTCGCCGGGGCCGGTGGCCGGCGCGGGCTGCGCGGCCAGCGGGCCGGGCGCGCCGGTGGTGGGCAGGTTCGGCCCGACCGGGCCGCCGCGGTGCACGTGACCGGAGCCGGCCGGCGGGTCCGGCAGCTCGCGGCGGACCGGGTCGCGCTGGTCGTAGTCGGGGCGTGACGCGTCGTAGTCGGGGCGCGCCTGGTCGTACGACGGGCGCTCCATCGGCTGCGCGCGGTAGTCCTGCGAGCCGTACGAGTCCTGGGGGCCGTAGCCGTCCTGGGACGGCGAGCCGTACTTGTCCTGTGCGCCGTAGCCGTCCTGGGAGCCGTACGCGTCCTGGGACGGCGAGGCGTACGGGTCCCGCTCCGGGAAGCCGAGCCGCTGCTGCTGCCAGCCGTACTCGTCCTGCGACGGGCGCGGCCAGGAACCGGGCTCGGGGCGCTGGTACTCCGAGGGGTAGGCGGGCCGGGCGGTCGGGAGCTGGTCCGCGCGGGAGGGCGGCAGCTGCTCCCCGCCGGACAGCTGGTCGGCACGGTGGCGACCGTATCCCTCGTATCCGTCGCGGCCGTGCTCGTAGCTCTCCCGGCCCTGGTCGTAGCCGTCCCTGCCCTGGCCGGCGGACGGCTCGGGCTCCTCGTAGCGCGGCTGGGGGCGCATGGAGGGCGCCTGCGGGGCCGGGGGGTCGCCGGCGGAGTCGTCGACCGTGATCGCGATGCGGATCGGACGGCCGCACTCCCGGCTCAGCGTCTCGCTGACGATCGGCGCGAGGCGGCCCTCGAGCACGCCCTTCGCGAACTCGTTGGGAACGGCGAGCAGAGCGGTGTCGGCGACCAGCGCGAGCGGCTGGCAGCGCCGGATCCAGTGCTCGTCCTTCGCCTCCACACCCTGGCCACGGCCCTCACCGAGAAGCTGCTCCAGTACGCGTGGCCACACTGCGGCAAGATCGGCAGGTACGTCAGCCACAGGGCACGCTCTCTCGCAGGTCCCTCGAACGTGTGGTTCGGGGACGGGTCGGGATGCGACTCGGGGTGGTCGAGTCGGGAACTAATCGGCTGGTGAGGGGACAAGGGAACGAATCGGAGTTCAGTCACGGTAGTCAGGGCGACGGGTGCGGTTCAAGTTTTTGTCCCCAGGCTGTGGACAAGTGTCTCCCCTGAGTCCCCGGTTTGACCGAATGGCGCAGCCCCGCGTACCGTAACCAGGTCGAGTTGTCGATGGCTGCTGCCGCCTGCCTCCGATGGGCACAGATCGCGTCAAGGTGATCGGAAAGCGGTGCACTCGGGCGTAACGCGAGCTACTCGTGGGCGCACGGTGACAGCCAGGACGGCACCCCGCCAACCCCGATTTCTTTCTGGAGCCCTCGAGTGAGCAAGCGCACCTTCCAGCCGAACAACCGTCGTCGCGCGAAGACCCACGGCTTCCGGCTGCGTATGCGCACCCGTGCCGGCCGCGCGATTCTCGCGTCCCGCCGTAGCAAGGGTCGCGCCCGTCTGTCCGCCTGATCCCGGTCAGGTCATGACGTCGTGCTGCCCACCGAGAACCGGCTGAGGCGGCGCGAGGATTTCGCGACCGCGGTGCGACGGGGTCGCAGGGCAGGCCGCCCGAACCTCGTCGTCCACCTTCGCAGCGGTGCCACGGACCCGCACGCGCCTGGGGAGAGCGCTCCCCCGACGCGTGCGGGTTTCGTCGTGAGCAAAGCCGTGGGCGGCGCGGTCGTGCGCAACAAGGTGAAGCGCAGACTGCGCCATCTCATGCGCGACCGAGTCGACCTGTTTCCCCCCGGTAGCCTGGTAGTCGTACGAGCGCTGCCCGGAGCGGGTGACGCCGACCACGCACAGCTGGCCCAAGACCTGGACGCCGCCCTCCGGCGTCTCCTGGGAGGGGGTGCGCGATGAAGTACCCGCTGCTGGCTCTGATCAAGCTGTACCAGTGGACGATCAGTCCGCTGCTCGGGCCGGTATGCAAGTACTACCCGTCGTGCTCCCGCTACGGCTACACGGCCATCGACCGACACGGTGCGATCAAGGGCACGGCACTCACGGCCTGGCGCCTCCTGCGGTGCAATCCGTGGTCGCCGGGCGGTGTGGACCATGTACCCCCGCGCAAGCGTCCGCGGTGGCACGAAATGCTGCGTGACGCCTGGCGTGCACGCAAGGGCGGGCCCTCCGCCGGCGAACCGGCCATCGAGGGACAGGCTTCTCCCACAAGTCCGTCGAGTCCTTCGAGCCCGGCCGCAGAGACCTCGTCCCATGCCCAAGGAGCATGATTAGTGGACACGATTGCCAGCCTCTTCAGCTTCATCACAACACCTGTCTCCTGGGTCATCGTCCAGTTCCACAAGGTGTACGGCGCCGTCTTCGGCCCTGACACCGGGTGGGCCTGGGGCCTGTCCATCGTGTCCCTGGTGATCCTGATCCGCATCTGCCTGATCCCGCTCTTCGTGAAGCAGATCAAGGCGACCCGGGCCATGCAGACGCTCCAGCCCGAGATGAAGAAGATCCAGGAGCGCTACAAGAACGACCGGCAGCGCCAGTCGGAAGAGATGATGAAGCTGTACAAGGAGACGGGTACCAACCCGCTCTCCTCGTGCCTTCCCATCCTGGCGCAGTCCCCGTTCTTCTTCGCCCTGTACCACGTGCTCAACAGCATCGCGTCGAACGACACCATCGGCGTGATCAACAAGAGCCTGCTGGAGAGCGCGCAGAAGGCGCACATCTTCGGCGCCCCGCTCGCGGCGAAGTTCACGGACAGCGCGTCCAAGGTCGAGGCCCTGCAGTCCTCGCTGACCGACGTGCGGATCGTCACCGCGATCATGATCGTCCTGATGTCGCTGTCGCAGTTCTACACACAGCGCCAGCTGATGACGAAGAACGTCGACACGACGGTGAAGACGCCGTTCATGCAGCAGCAGAAGATGCTGATGTACGTCTTCCCCGTCATCTTCGCCGTCTTCGGCATCAACTTCCCGGTCGGTGTCCTCGTCTACTGGCTGACCACCAACGTGTGGACCATGGGCCAGCAGATGTACGTCATCCACAACAACCCGACCCCGGGTTCCAAGGCTCAGGCCGCCTACCTGGAGCGCCTGCACAAGCACATCACGCACCGCGGCAAGGTCAGCCGGCGCCGGGACAAGGTCATCATCAAGGCCATCGTCGCCAAGGGCCGTGACCGCAACGAGTACGAGCGCAAGTTCATCAACGGTCTGAACAAGGCCGGCCTGGCCGCCCAGTCCGACGGCACCGTGATCAAGGGCGAGGCAGCGGCCGCCACCCAGACCGAGGACGGTACGCCGACCACGACCGCCGCCCCCAGGCGCCAGCAGCCCAAGCGGCAGACCAAGGCCCAGCGCCAGGCCGCCCTGAAGGCGGCCGGTGAGCCGGAGCCGAAGACATCGCTGACCAAATCCGACGAGCCCGAGGACGCCAAGCCCGCCGGCGCCGCCCAGAGGGGCACCGCCAAGTCCGGCTCCGGCACCCGCAGCAAGGCCCAGTCCGGCCAGCGCAAGGGGCCGCAGCGGCCCAAGTCCCCGTCGAAGAAGTAAGAAGGAGTCCATCCCGTGACGGAAGGCACCACCTCCGCCGCTGCCGAGGGTGCAGACACCCTGACCCGCCTGGAGCAGGAGGGCGAGATCGCGGCGGACTACCTGGAGGGTCTGCTCGACATCGCCGACCTCGACGGCGACATCGATATGGACGTCGAGGCGGACCGCGCCTCCGTGTCGATCATCAGCGACACCGGCAGCCGCGACCTGCAGAAGCTGGTCGGCCGTGACGGTGAGGTGCTGGAAGCCCTCCAGGAGCTCACGCGCCTGGCCGTGCACCGGGAGACCGGGGACCGCAGCCGCCTGATGCTGGACATCGCGGGCTACCGCGCCCGCAAGCGCGCCGAGCTCTTCGAGCTGGGCGCCAAGGCCGCCGCCGAGGTCAGGAGCAGCGGCGAGCCCGTGCGTCTGGAGCCGATGACGCCGTTCGAGCGCAAGGTCGTGCACGACGCGGTCAAGGCCGCGGGCCTGCGCAGCGAGTCGGAGGGCGAGGAGCCGCAGCGCTTCGTCGTTGTGCTTCCCGCCTGATCGGCCCCCACGTTTCCCCGGCCCCGTCTGTTGAGCAGACGGGGCCGAACTTTGTCAGCCTGATAGTTCTGGTGGTTCTGGTGTCGGCGCCCGGTGCGCCGGTGTACGGAAGGACGGTCCCCCGTGACGGAGGCAGCGGAGCTTCCCCCCGCGCCCGAGCAGGCACGCGAGGTGTTCGGCGATCGGTTCGCCGATGCGGTCCGCTACGCCGAGCTGCTCGCCGAGGCGGGCGTGCAGCGAGGCCTGATCGGCCCGCGCGAGGTGCCCCGGCTGTGGGAGCGGCACCTGCTGAACTGCGCGGTCCTCTCGGAAGTCGTGCCCGAGGGGGTGACGGTCTGCGACGTCGGCTCGGGTGCCGGCTTGCCCGGAATCCCCCTGGCCCTGGTCCGGGAGGACCTGAAGATCACCTTGCTGGAGCCGCTGCTGCGGCGCACCAACTTCCTGACGGAGGTCGTGGAACTGCTGGGTCTCGACCATGTGACGGTCGTGCGCGGCCGGGCCGAGGAGGTCATGGGGAAGATCCAGCCGGTTCACGTGGTGACCGCGCGCGCCGTCGCCCCGCTCGATCGTCTCGCCACCTGGGGCATTCCGCTGCTGCGGCCGTACGGCGAAATGCTCGCGCTCAAGGGCGACGCCGCCGAGGAGGAGCTGAAGAGCGCGGCCACGGCGCTGAGCAAGCTGGGCGCCGTGGAGACGTCGATCCTGCATGTCGGTGAGGGGATCGTGGACCCGATGTCCACGGTCGTCCGGGTC
This sequence comes from Streptomyces sp. NPDC052701, assembly GCF_040678355.1. Taxonomy (NCBI): domain Bacteria; kingdom Bacillati; phylum Actinomycetota; class Actinomycetes; order Kitasatosporales; family Streptomycetaceae; genus Streptomyces; species Streptomyces sp. NPDC052701. The sequence goes on along the minus strand of NZ_JBFATO010000023.1, from coordinate 62,699 downwards.
GAGGTCGGGGAAAGTCCTGGAGGTGTGCGCTTCGCGGCCAAGCGGGCGAAGGCGGCGCGTACCGGGCGGGCGCGTCGCCGCCGTGGATGACCAGAAGGGCCTGGAGCGGCAGTACGGGGGACCCGTCCTGACGACGAGACGTACTCCACACAAGCTGCCAAACCTACGCATGCCGGAGTGTCGTGACAGTTCGGTCGCGGCTGCTGTGCATCGTGTTTCACGTGAAACGTCGCTCACTGCTGCACGGCATCATCCATCGCGGCCGCGCTGCGGCCGAACCCCGCGACCGCAAACCCCTCGGCGCCCTGGGAGAAGGTCCGGTTCTCGATGACACTCCGTACGCCCCCAGGGGCACGGAGTTGTCCACAGAGGTGGATTTCTCCACAGAACGCCAGGCCTCACTGGTTCATGACCCCGAAGGCATGGGAGGCTCTGTTCATTGCGAGCCTGAAGTCGAGGAGAGTGAATCCTTGCGGTCCGACGCCAACATCGCGGGGCCGATGACCGATCCGGTCCCCGGTCCCCGTACCGAGTCGATGGGGGCGGATGTTTCACGTGAAACACCGCCTCCGATGGACGACACTCCCATCGGTCGTACTGCCCAACTGGCGGTGGAGGCTCTTGGCCGCGCCGGTGAGGGCCTGCCACGGCCCGAACAGACCCGAATCATCGTGGTCGCCAACCAGAAGGGCGGGGTCGGCAAGACGACGACCACGGTCAATCTGGCCGCATCGCTCGCTCTGCACGGCGGCCGCGTCCTGGTGATCGACCTCGACCCGCAGGGCAATGCGTCCACCGCGCTGGGTATCGACCATCACGCCGAAGTCCCCTCGATCTACGACGTACTGGTGGAGAGCAGGCCGCTCGCGGAGGTCGTCCAGCCGGTCCCCGATGTCGAGGGTCTCTTCTGCGCCCCCGCCACGATCGACCTCGCCGGCGCGGAGATCGAGCTGGTGTCCCTGGTGGCGCGTGAGAGCCGGCTGCAGCGGGCGATCCAGGCGTACGAGCAGCCGCTCGACTACATCCTCATCGACTGCCCGCCCTCGCTCGGTCTGCTGACCGTCAACGCGCTGGTGGCGGGTCAGGAGGTCCTCATCCCGATCCAGTGCGAGTACTACGCGCTGGAGGGCCTGGGCCAGCTGCTGCGCAACGTCGACCTGGTGCGGGGGCACCTCAACCCCACCCTGCATGTGTCGACCATCCTGCTCACCATGTACGACGGCCGGACGCGCCTTGCGTCCCAGGTGGCGGAAGAGGTGCGCACCCACTTCGGCGACGAAGTGCTGCGGACGAGCATTCCCCGCTCCGTCCGCATCTCCGAGGCACCCAGCTATGGACAGACGGTGCTGACCTACGATCCAGGATCGAGCGGTGCGCTCTCCTATCTGGAGGCGGCACGCGAGATCGCGCTGAAGGGCGTCGGCGTCAGCTACGACGCGACGCACGCCCACATCGGCGCACAACAGAAAGACCCGAGCATGGTGGAGGGCATTCAGTGAGCGAGCGACGGAGGGGGTTGGGCCGTGGTCTCGGCGCACTGATCCCTGCTGCTCCGACAGAGAAGACGGTGGCTTCGGCCGCGACGGGGAATGCCGCTGCATCTCCCACCGCGGTTCCGGTGCTGACGACCGACCGTGGGGTGGCCGCGGCGAAGGTGGCCACGCTGCCTCCTGTTTCACGTGAAACGGAGGAGCAGCCCGGGCACGGCACTCCGACCCTGCCCGCGCCCCCCATCGGAGCCCACTTCGCCGAGATCCCGCTCGATTCCATCACGCCGAACCCGCGTCAGCCGCGTGATGTCTTCGATGAGGACGCGCTTCAGGAACTCGTCACCTCCATCAAGGAGGTCGGCCTCCTCCAGCCGGTCGTCGTGCGGCAGGTGGGTCCCGCGCGCTACGAGCTCATCATGGGTGAGCGCCGTTGGCGGGCCTGCCGCGAGGCGGGCCTGGAGGCGATTCCGGCAATCGTGCGGGCCACGGAGGACGAGAAGCTCCTCCTGGATGCGCTCCTGGAGAACCTGCACAGGGCTCAGCTGAATCCGCTCGAAGAGGCAGCCGCCTATGACCAGCTACTGAAGGACTTCAACTGCACGCATGACCAGCTGGCGGACCGGATCGGTCGGTCCCGCCCGCAGGTCTCCAACACCTTGCGTCTGCTGAAGCTCTCGCCGGCGGTGCAGCGCCGGGTGGCCGCAGGGGTGCTCAGCGCCGGACATGCGCGAGCTCTGCTGTCCGTCGAGGACTCGGAGGAGCAGGACCGGCTGGCTCACCGGATTGTGGCCGAGGGCCTGTCGGTGCGGGCCGTGGAGGAGATCGTGACCCTGATGGGGTCGCGGCCGCAGAAGGCGCAGCGCCCCAAGGGGCCACGGGCCGGTGCTCGTGTCTCGCCGGCGCTGACCGATCTCGCCACGCGGCTCTCGGACCGCTTCGAGACCCGGGTGAAGGTGGACCTGGGCCAGAAGAAGGGCAAGATCACCGTCGAGTTCGCCTCCATGGAGGACCTGGAGCGGATCCTGAGCACCCTCGCCCCCGGCGAAGGACCGGTTCTGCAGAAGAGCCTTCAGGAGGGCGGCCCAGAGGAGACGGAGTCCTGAGCCATCGGCATGCGGTAAGACCGCGTGATCAGGAGGGCGGGGCGTGTCCGGTGTGTACCGGAACACGGCCCGCCCTTTGCTTTCTGGCGGTATCGATGGAATCGCTTCATGGATACGATGCGTTCGGGTATGGCGCATTCACCTGGCAGGACCTCGGAGAGGGAGGCAGGGGCCCATGCGAACGATGAGCCGCACCCGATTGGTGGGCGCGGGCTTGGTATTGGGCGCGCTCGGTGGGTTCATCGGCAGCCTGCTCAGGGAACGGAGTGCTCTGACAGCCGCCCGTGATGCGGCGGGCGAAGGAAGCGAGGAACAGCCTTCATGGGGCGTCGGCTCGTACCGCTCACGCTGGACAACCTTCAGGACCTTCCCCAGCGCTGTCGCACGTGTGTCTTCTGGGAACTCGATCCAGTCAGTGGCGAGGCCGCGGTAAAGGCAGGCACGTCGGCGCTGGAGAAAGAGGCCTGGATCTCCGCGGTCCTGCTGGACTGGGGCTCCTGCGGGCGGGTGGTCTATGTCGACGACGTGCCGGTGGGCTTCGTCCTCTACGCCCCTCCCGCCTATGTCCCCCGCTCCACGGCATTTCCCACCAGCCCTGTCTCACCCGACGCGGTACAGCTGATGACTGCCTTCATCATGCCGGGCTACCAGGGTCAGGGGCTGGGCCGTGTGATGGTCCAGACGGTCGCCAAGGATCTGCTGAGGCGCGGCTTCAAGGCGATCGAGGCCTTCGGGGACGCCCGCTGGAAAGAGCCTGCCTGCGTGCTGCCCGCCGACCACCTCCTGGCCGTGGGCTTCAAGACGGTCCGGCAGCACCCCGCCTATCCCCGGCTGAGGCTGGAGCTGAGGACGACCCTCTCCTGGAAGGAAGACGTGGAGATGGCGTTGGACCGGCTGCTGGGCGCCGTGCAGAAGGAACCGGCGCTCCGGCCCCTATGAGGTGCCGGTACGAAGAATGGGCCAACCCCAGAGGGTTGGCCCATTCGTGTTTCACGTGAAACGTGCGCCGTCGGCGACTCGCCTCAGACGTCTTACTCAGCGATGAACTCTTCGAGGTCGCGCACGATCGCGGCCTTCGGCTTGGCGCCGACGATGGTCTTGGCGACCTCGCCACGCTGGTAGACGTTCAGGGTCGGAATGGACATCACGCCGTACTTGGCGGCCGTACCCGGGTTCTCGTCGATGTTCAGCTTGACGACCTCGATCTTGTCACCGTACTCGGCGGCGATCGCCTCGAGGGACGGAGCGATCTGGCGGCACGGACCGCACCAGGCGGCCCAGAAGTCCACCAGGACGGGCTTGTCGCTCTTGAGGACGTCCTGCTCGAAGGAGTCGTCGGTCACGTTCTTCAGGGTGCCGGCCACGGCGGGCTCCTTAACTGATTGTGCGTGGGGTGGATGGGGGTCAGACAGCGGTCTTCTCGGGCTCGGCCTTGTCCTCGTCCGCGAGGGCGGCGAGGAAACGCTCGGCGTCGAGGGCGGCGGCACACCCGGTGCCGGCAGCGGTGATCGCCTGGCGGTAGGTGTGGTCGACCACGTCACCGGCGCCGAAGACACCGGTCAGGTTCGTCCGCGTCGAAGGTGCGTCGACCTTCAGGTAGCCCTCCTCGTCCAGCTCCAGCTGGCCCTTGAAGAGCTCGGTGCGCGGGTCGTGGCCGATCGCGATGAACAGGCCGGTCACCGGAAGGTCGGAGAGCTCACCGGTCTTGACGTTGCGCAGCTTCAGACCCGAGAGCTTCTGCTCGCCCTGGATCTCGGCGATCTCGCTGTCCCAGACGAAGGTGATCTTCGGGTCGGCGAAGGCACGCTCCTGCATCGCCTTGGAGGCGCGCAGGGTGTCGCGGCGGTGGACGATCGTCACGGACTTGGCGAAGCGGGAGAGGAAGGTGGCCTCCTCCATCGCGGTGTCGCCGCCGCCGATGACGGCGATGTCCTGGTCCTTGAAGAAGAAGCCGTCGCAGGTGGCGCACCAGGAGACACCACGCCCGGAGAGGGCGTCCTCGTTCGGCAGCCCGAGCTTGCGGTGCTGCGAACCGGTGGCGACGATGACGGCCTTCGCCCGGTGGACTGTCCCTGCGGTGTCGGTGACGGTCTTGATCTCACCGGTCAGGTCGACGGCGACGATGTCGTCGGGGACCAGCTCGGCCCCGAAGCGCTCCGCCTGCGCGCGCATGTTGTCCATGAGCTCGGGGCCCATGATGCCGTCCTGGAAGCCCGGGAAGTTCTCCACCTCGGTGGTGTTCATCAGCGCACCGCCGGCGGTGACGGCGCCCTCGAACACGAGTGGCTTCAGCGACGCGCGCGCGGTGTAGAGCGCCGCCGTGTAGCCGGCGGGCCCGGAGCCGATGATGATCACGTTACGGACGTCGCTCACGGCTTGATTCCTCGTCTCTGGTCTGCCTCGTTCGACCGGTGGGAGCTTCTTTCGGAACTCTCACCCCACCCAACGGATCCTAAGGGGCGCGCATTCCCGCTGTGTCCGGGCACACGGAGAGGCGCACCGTACGGGATACCAGGGGGGACGGAGACGAAGTCCTCGCGCTCAGGAGGGTGTGTAGGAACGCTTCAGCAGGACCTTGCCCCTGGCAGTGGAGGACGGCTGATCCACACACGTCGCGTCGACGATGTAGGCGGTCACGCGGGTGTCGTCGGCCGCGTCGGGAAGCACCACGAGGAGTGCCTTCTTCCCTCTGTACGTGCCCTGGTCGACGGCCAGAGCCCTTTCGTTCCGGCCGAGGCCGTCACGGACACAGTCCGGCACCGCCGGCTGTTTGAGGATCTTGGGGCTGTTGACTCCGGGGCCCGACTCCGCGCTCAGACCGCCAGGGGTGCGGGAGCCGCCCTCACGCCGGTTCTGGGCCAGGAGGTCGGAGACCTGCTGTTCCAGGTCGCCTTCGGCGAATGTGTCGGCGGAGGCGGTCCGCTGTCCGTGCGCGGTGTTGCCGGACGGCTCGTTGTCGTAGAGCGAGGAGAACAGGACGGAACCCAGTCCCAGGGCGGCTGCGGTGAACGCGGCGCCCAGGACGGCGATCCTGCGCCGCCCGCCGCGACCGCTGCTCTTGCGGCCGGGTCCCGTGCTGGAGGAGCGGGGACGTCCGGCTGGGCGGTCCGCCGATGCCGATGTTTCACGTGAAACACGCGCGCCGACGTCCTCGCCGGAAGGCGAGCCATCGGCCTCGGCGGCGGGATCGGCCGTGCCGGGGGCGGCGGCTTGGAGCAGTGCCTCCGCGGCGAGCGCGGCGTCGATGCGGCCCGCGACATCGGCCGGCATGCGGGACGGACCCGGCAGCGTGCCGAGCAGTCCCCGGATCTCTTCGAGGGACGCGTAGACATCCGCGCACAGCTCGCACTCGTCCAGGTGCTGTCGTACGTCCGCGGTGCGTGCCGGTGGGAGAAGACCCTCGGCGAGGTCGGAGATCTCTGCGACGTCCGGGTGACCGGCCATGTCCGACGTCGACGTCACGCTCGTCCACCTCCGCCCTTCACTGCAGCTGAGTCGCTCGGCCCTGCGTGCGGCGGGCCCGCTCGGCTCGGTCCCGCTGCAGGTGGGACGGATGTCTCCTGCATCCGGTTCCGTTCCCTGCCCGGTTTCTCGCCCTCCTCGCTGCTCTCCGGTCGCAGGTGGGTGAGCAGGGGCAGGAGTCTGGCCCTGCCGCGGGCGCACCGGCTCTTCACCGTGCCCGTCGGCACGTCGAGGATGCGGGCTGCCTCGGCGACCGGGTAGCCCTGCATGTCCACCAGGACGAGCGCCGCACGCTGGTCGGTCGGCAGGGTGCCCAGGGCCTCGATGAGCTGCCGGTGCAGATCGTTGCGCTCGGCGGGCGCCGAGGCCGACTCGTGCGGCTCCAGGAGCTGCTCCAGGCGCTCGGTGTCGTCGACCGGGGCCGTCTTCCGGGAGGCCGTCTTGCGGGCCCGGTCGAGGCAGGCGTTCACCGTGATGCGGTGCAGCCAGGTCGTGACGGCCGACTGACCGCGGAACGTGTGGGCGGCCCGGTAGGCGGAGAGCAGGGCGTCCTGAACGGCGTCAGCGGCCTCTTCGCGATCCCCCAGCGTCCGCAGGGCCACGGCCCAGAGCCGGTCGCGGTGACGTCGCACGAGCTCCCCGAAGGCGTCGGGGTCGCCTTCGACGTGGCGGGTGAGCAGGTCCTGATCGCTCACTCCGTCATTTCCGGCGCCGTCCGCCATCGGATCCCTCCCTGCGGCAGATGCCTTCAGCTGGTCACCTTGATGTCCGCCAGTCTGCCGCGCCACTTGCCGTCGTCCGCCTGCATCGGCAGATTGGTCAGCCACACCAGCAGGTAGCGGGTCTTGAGGGACTTGCCGGGCTTGAGTTCCACGGTCGTTCCCGTGCCCTCGGCGACCTTGGTGTAGGCATCGAAGGACGCCGGCTCCGTGATGGTGTCCGCGCCCGCACTGCGGAGCTCGACCGACGTGGCCCCCACGAAGGTGGCGGTCACCTTCCCGACCTGCTGGACCTTGCCGAGGTCGAGGATGACGCCGACGCCCGACTTCAGACGGCCGAAGTCCGCGCTCAGGTAGTAGTCCGTCTGCCAGTAGGTGGCCGCGCTGTTGTCGTGGACCTTCCCTATGTCGGTCGGTTTCTCGGAGCGGTCGGAGCCGAAGGGGTCGAAGTCGCGGGCACTGCTGATGGGGATCGGCTTGCCGGCCGCCGGTTTCTTCGGGTTCTTGTCGTCGCCGTCCGTCGTCTGCGTCCTGCTCGGGTCGTCCGCCTTGCCGCCCTGCTCCATGAGCGCGTCCGCCAGCTGCCAGCTGCCGAGACCGAGCGCGGCGATGAGGAGGGCGGAGACGGCCCACTTCAGCGCCTTGCCGGTGCGGGTCTGCAGCGGGGGCGGCGGGGCCGGGACGGGCTGGGTGACGCCCGGGTGGGACACCGGACGGCCGTATGTGCCCTGCTGGTAGGTCGTGTGCTGGTACTCGGGGGTGGTGAACGCCGGCTCCGGCGGGCGGATGCGGGGCATCTCGCCGATCGCCTTCACCAGTTCCTCCGGCGTGGTGCAGGGGGACTCGTGGCGGGAGGCGGTGGCGCCGTCGTTGGCGAGTGCCCGCATGGCCAGCTCGGACAGGCCTCGGTGGACGCCGGCACGAACCTGGTCGGGAGGGATCAGGCCGATGTCCTTGGGCAGGCCGGACAATCCGTAGGCGTCGCTCTCGTAGGGCCAGCGCTGGGTGAGTGCCGCGTACAGCAGGGCGCCGACGGCCTCGGTGTCGGTGCGCTGCGGGGTGTCGGAGCTGATGCCGCGCAGCGCGGCGTTCACGGCCAGGCCGCGGATGCGCCACTGGCCGGTGGAGGTGCGCAGGACGGCGTTGGGGTTCAGGCGCAGATGGGCGAGGCCCTCGCGGTGGGCGGCGGCCATGGCGGCGGAGACCTGGCTGACCATCTGGTAGGCGTCGTACGGCTCCAGCGGCCCGGTGGTCAGCAGCGTGGTCAGTTCGGTGGCGTCGGGGAGCCACTCGTGGACGACGTAGACGAGGTCGTTGTCCTCGACGGCGTCCAGGACCTGGACGAAGCGGGGATCGCCGAGCAGGGCGGAGGAGCGGGCCGCGGCCAGGACGGAGCGGGCTCGCGCGTGGTCCGCGGGCAGGATGTGGACGCCGACGGCGCGGCGGAGTTTCTCGTCGACGGCCCGCCAGCTGCTGAAACCGTCCAGACGGGTGACGCACTCCTCGAGGCGGTAGCGTCTGGCGAGCTTGTGACCGCTGTGCAGTTCGGGAGGCGAGGCCTTTCCGGAACCGTCGGTCCGGGGGCTCTCCTGTACCTCGTCGCTGTCCGTGTCCCGCTCCCGGTTCTTGGCCACCCCGTCGGCCGTGGACTGGTCCGCCTGCGCGGTCAGCGACGTCTCGCCGCTGTTGTCTGCCACGTCGACGGCAGCTGTGCTCCGTTCCGCCACCGTCGTTCCTGCCTCCCCATCCGTTGCGCGCCGGCCGGTGGCCGTTGCGCGCCGTCCGACGCCGAAATCAATTGTGCCCACAGTCCGCCGCCATGCACGACACACGGTGGCCGACGATGGTTGTGCGCCTGCCCTCCGCCTCAGCGTCCCAGGCGCCCGCGCACCATGCCGACCAGCGAGTTGAGTTCCTCGATGCGCATGCGGCGGGCGGCGACGAAGAAGACTCCGAACAGTACGGCACCGCCCCCGAGAAGCGCGGCGAAGGAGCCGACGACGCCCTGGCCGAGCGTGTGGCCGATGCCGTAGCAGGCCGCGCCGCTGAGCAGGGCGGCCGGCACCGACGCGATGCACAGCCGGGTGTAGGTCCGCATCACGCGGGCGCCGTCCAGGTCCCCGCCCAGCCGCTTGCGCAGCCGGCGCCACGCGACACCGACGCCGATCGCGTAGGCGAGGCCGTAGGAGGCGGCCATGCCGACCACGGCCCAGCGGGCCGGGATCAGGAAGAAGCACAGGGCCGAGGCACCCGCGTTGACCGCGGCCACGATGACCGTGTTGTAGAAGGGCGTGCGGGTGTCCTCGTAGGCGTAGAAGGCGCGCAGGACGACGTACTGCACGGAGTACGGGATGAGGCCGAGGCCGAAGGCCATCAGCATGTAGCCCATGTTGGTGGCCGCGCTGGTGCCCGAGGAGCCGAACATCAGCGTGCACATCGGGATGCCGAGCGAGACGAACCCGAAGGCGATCGGCACGATCGCGACGGCCGTGTTGCGCAGCCCCTGGGAGATGTCGTCCCGGACGGCACCGGCGTCGTTCTCGGCCGCGGAGCGCGACAGGCGGGGCAGCAGGGCGGCCATGAGGGAGACGGTGATGATGGCCTGCGGCAGGCCCCAGATCAGCTGGGCGTTGGCGTAGGCGGCGAAGCCGGCGCCGTCGACAGGCGAAGCCTTGCCCGCCGCAGTGGACAGCTGGGTGACGACGACCGCGCCGGCCTGGTTGGCGAGGACGAACAGAACCGTCCACTTGGCGAGGGTCACGGCCTTGCCGAGGCCCTGGCCCTTCCAGTCGAAGCGCAGCCGCAGCCGGAAGCCGGTCTCCCGCAGGTAGGGGATCATCGCCAGGGCTTGGACGACGAGGCCGAGCAGGACGCCGACGCCGAGGAGCCGCTGACCCTCCGGCGGGATGTTCGTGACCTTCATCCCGGAGTCGGCCGCGGTGCCGTAGACCCAGATGAACGTCCCGAGCGTCACGATGATGACGATGTTGTTAAGGACCGGGGTCCACATCATCGCGCCGAACCGGCCGCGCGCGTTGAGGATCTGTCCCATCACTACGTGGATGCCCATGAAGAAGATCGAGGGCAAGAAGTATTGGGCGAAGGTGACGGCGATCTGGTTGGCCGCCGGGTCGCTGGCGACTGGGGCGGACAGCAGGTGGATCAGGATCGGCGCGCCGAGGACGGAGAGCGCGGTGAGCGTGCCCAGCGTCACCATCACCAGGGTCAGCAAGCGGTTGGCGTAGGCCTCGCCGCCGTCCTCGTCCTCCTTCATGGCGCGCACCAGCTGCGGCACGAAGACGGAGTTCAGGCCGCCGCCCACGGTCAGGATGTAGATCATCGTCGGCAGCTGGTAGGCCACTTGGAAGGTGTCGCCGAGGAGACCGACGCCCAATGCCGAAACGATCAATGCCGAGCGGATGAACCCGGTCAGGCGGGACACCATCGTGCCGGCCGCCATCACCGCGCTGGACTTCAGCAGGCTCCCGGCCCGGCCGCCCTTCTTCGGAGCCGGTGCGGGCACGGACTCCGGTGCCGGAGCCTCCTCCGCCGAGGGCGTCGCCGTCTCGTACTGCCGGCCCGGCGCCGGCGACGGCCCCGGGACCGACGGGGTCTCGTACGACGGGTGGCCGCTGCCCTGCTGCTGGTCCCGGAAGAGATGCGCGAAGGCGTCGGGTTCGTGGCGCTGCTCGCCCGCCTCGCTGACCAGGTCGTCCACACCCACGAACCGGGTCGTGCGCGGGTCGTCGCCGTACGGCAGGTGCTGGGTCAGACCGCCCGGCTCGGGCGCCGGGGGCTGCGCCCAGACGCGCGGGTCGGGGGCGTACGGCGACTGGGGCGGCTGGGCGTACAGCGGCTGCTGCGGCTGCTGCGGCTGCTGCGGCTGGTACGTGCCCGGGGGCGGCGGGGGGTGCGCGGCGCGGTCGTAGAGCGCCTCGGCGACCGGGTCCTGGGCGGCGAGGTCCTGCGCCTGGTAGGGGTCCGGGGCGTAGGCGTCCTGGAGGTACGGGTCCGTGGGCGGCTGCGGCGACACCTGGCCGTGCTCGGGCGGCGGCTCCTCGGACGGGCCCGGCTCGGGGTAGCCCGAGCTGTCCACGGCCCGGCCGCGGTCACCGTCGTACGGCGCGTTCATGGTTACCCCACCTCATCGTCCCGGGCCCACCGGCCACGACATCTCAACGGTCCACTCTCTCACCCGTGCCGGACGGGCCGGCGCTTTCCGCTGCGGTGTCCGGTGCGGGGTCACTCGGCTGCTCCGGGCCGTCTGCCCGTGAGCCGGCCTCGGGCCCCTTCGTGAGACGGTCCTCGGGGGCTTCTGGGTTCTGCGGGCCGGCGATGTCCTCGCCCGCCCCGCCGACGCCGTCCTCGGCGCCGTCCTCCTCGTCCGCCTGGGCGGCCGCACGCTTGCGCTGCGTGTACATCCGGAAGCCGGCGAGGACGAGCAGCAGGACTCCACCGCCGATGACCAGCATCACCGTCGCGGTGATCTCGGTGACCTTCACGTCGAAGGTGACCGGATCGCCGTACTTGCGGCCGTCCTCGGTGTACAGCTGGGCGACCACCGTCGCCTGGCCGTTGGCGTTGGCCGACGTGGTGAACTTCACCGACTGGCTGTGGCCGCCGGAGACCGCGACGCGCTGTTCCTCGTAGGCGTCGCCGCCGATCTTCAGACGCGTGGGGTTCCTGGAGCTGAGCCGCAGCACCAGGTGCTCGACGCCCTGCACCAGGTTGTTCTGCACGGTCACGGGGATCGTGGCGCTGCGGCCGGAGAGCTTGGTGTCCGTCTTGTTGATCAGCTTGACGCCCTTGATGAGCCCGTCGAGGTACGACTCGACGCCGGCCCGGTAGCTCTCCGCCTCGCTGGTCCGGCCGCGCCACGACGTGGACATCTCGCGGTTCACGGCCCGTCCGAACGGGGTGACCACCCGGGACTGGTTGCTGAGGATCACCTTGAAGTTGTCGAGCTTGCCCTGCGTCTGCGCGATCTGGTCGAACGCCGCCTCGCGCAGCTCCTGCCGGGTCAGCGAGGGGGGGTAGGAGGAGGCCGCCGGGACCTTTGTGGTGGCGGCCGGGTCCGGCTTGGCCTTGGCCGCGGCCGTCAGGTTCTGCGATTCCGACCAGGTGCCGTCCCGCAGGGCGGTCAGCGCTTCGGCCATCGTCCTGGCCTGGGACGCGGACGGCATGCGCTGCGGGGCGACGACGATGCTGCGCTGCTTGCCGGTCTGGAGGTGGAGTGTGAGGCTCTGCGCCAGGAAGCGCTGCACCGCGAGCGTGGACGCGGAGGCCCTCGTCAGGTCGCCCTCGAACACCCTGGACAGCCGGGCGTCCGCGACGACCGCCGTGGTGCCGCCGCCGATGGGACGGGCCGCGGAGGGCGTGTACGTCAGGTCGCCGGTCTCCCGCAGGCTGTCGCCGCGGGCGATCACCTTGTCGGCGCCCGCCGAGGTGGCGACCTTGACGATCGACGGGTCGACCGCACCGTCCACGGGCCAGGCGAAGTCCGTGCTCGGCTTCGCGTGGAGGATGGATTCCACCGTGTCCGCGGCGACGTCGGTGGCTTCCTTGAGGTGGCTCAGCGAACCGGTGACGCTCGTGCCGTTGTGGGCGAGGGAGGCCAGGTCCGGGTCGGAGAAGGGCAGGGCCACGATCTCCTTGCCCGCCACCGCCTTCTGCAGCTCGGCGAGCCACCGGTTGGCGACCTCCTGATCGTCACCGGCGACGGTGTCGCGTCCGTTGCGGACCCGGTAGCCGTCCGTCATCGCGTCGACCGACGCCAGCAGGTCAGGATCGATCACCCAGGTGACGTCGAGGTCCTTGCCCAGCGACACCATCCGCTCCAGGCGGCCGCCCGGGGAGATCTCCTCGGCCAGATCGTCGTTGAGGAAGACGGGGGTCTGCTGTTCGTTCGACCCCGTCTCCGCCGTCATGTGGACGGTGGAGACGAGCGGCCACAGGAACGTCGTCCTCGTCCTGGTGTCGCCCTCCTCGGGCTGCCACGGCAGGAACGTCCGCTGCACACCGAGGACCTGCTCCCACGGCCGCGCGGCGGTCTGCCCGGACAGGGAGACGGCGAACTGGTAGACGCCGTCCCGCCCGAGGTCCAGTTCGTCGACCGGCACGGAGATGCTGAAGGGCTCGGCGACGCCCGGGGACAGCGCGGAGAACTTCTCGGTGTACTTGTCGGCGACCTCGGAGCCGACGGGGCCCTGGAGGTCGTCCCGGTCCTTGGCGATGGTGTCGATGGCCGAGCGGGTGTTCAGCAAGGGGCCGACCCGCAGTCCGACGTGGGCGTCGGTGACCGTCTGCTTGCCCTTGTTGGTCACCGTGCCGGACACGGTCAGCGTGTCCCCGTCCGTGGGGACGCCGGGGCTGAGCGAGTCGACGGCGACGGCCACCGATCCCGTGTCCGCGGCGGCCCGGGGGGAGTCCTGCCCGGCGGCGTCGGCGGAGGTCGCGGCGGGCAGCTGGAGGAGTCCCGCCAGCAGGGGCGCCCCGGCCAGCAGGGTTCCGGTGCGCCGCAGCCACCGACGGGCAGGTGAGGCACTCGTCCCCTGGAAGTCTGCCGCCTCGGCCACGCGCTTGCCCGTCCCTCGTCGTCAGTGGTCGTCGGAATGTGCGTCCAGGCATGGTAACGATGCGCGCTGAGGGGAAGTGCCGCGGACCGGTGCACAAGATCGGGGGCGCTGCTGGCCTGTCCCGTATGTGCACGTATCGAGAGAGGTGTCGCCGAGCCGTTTCTGTGCACGTTTTATGGAGACGCGTGCGGTCGCCCGGGCCACGTACCCTCTTCTGTTGTGCCGAACGCCAACGAAGAAACTCCCAGTGTCCTGAGCCAGGTGCAGCACCGCGCGGTGAGCGAGCTGCTGCGGGTCGCACCGGTCGCCGACGACCTCGCCCGCCGCTTCCAGGAGGCCGGGTTCTCACTCGCTCTGGTCGGCGGCTCGGTCCGGGACGCGCTGCTGGGCCGGCTCGGCAACGACCTGGACTTCACGACCGACGCCCGTCCCCAGGACGTACTCAAGATCGTCCGTCCGTGGGCGGACGCGGTCTGGGAGGTCGGGATCGCCTTCGGCACGGTCGGCGCCCAGAAGAGCGGCTACCAGATCGAGGTGACCACCTACCGGTCGGAGGCGTACGACCGCACCTCGCGCAAGCCGGAGGTGTCGTACGGCGACTCCATCGAGGAGGACCTCGTCCGCCGTGACTTCACGGTGAACGCGATGGCCGTCGCGCTCCCGGAGAAGGAGTTCATCGATCCGCACGGCGGCCTGGACGATCTCGCGGCGCGCGTGCTGCGGACCCCGGGAACCCCCGAGGAGTCCTTCTCCGACGACCCGCTGCGCATGATGCGGGCCGCGCGCTTCGCGGCGCAGCTCGACTTCGAGGTGGCTCCCGAGGTCGTCGCGGCCATGAAGGAGATGGCAGGGCGCATCGAGATCGTCTCCGCCGAGCGGGTCCGGGACGAGCTGAACAAGCTGGTCCTGGCCGCGCACCCGCGCAAGGGTCTGACGCTGCTCGTCGACACCGGGCTCGCGGACCATGTGCTGCCCGAGCTCCCGGCCCTGCGTCTGGAGAGGGACGAGCACCACCGGCACAAGGACGTCTACGAGCACACGCTGATCGTCCTGGAGCAGGCGATGGCGCTGGAGGACGACGGCCCCGATCTGACCCTTCGCCTCGCCGCCCTGCTGCACGACATCGGCAAGCCGCGCACACGCCGCTTCGAGAAGGACGGCCGGGTCTCCTTCCACCACCACGAGGTGGTCGGGGCGAAGATGACCAAGAAGCGCATGACGGCGCTCAAGTACTCCAACGAGCTGGTGAGGGACGTCTCGCGTCTGGTCGAACTCCACCTGCGCTTCCACGGCTACGGCACGGGTGAGTGGACGGACTCCGCGGTCCGCCGGTACGTCCGCGATGCGGGACCGCTCCTGGACCGCCTGCACAAGCTGACGCGGTCCGACTGCACGACGCGCAACAAGCGCAAGGCGGCCGCGCTGTCGCGTGCCTACGACGGCCTGGAGGAGCGGATCGCCAAGCTTCAGGAGCAGGAGGAGCTGGACGCCATCCGTCCGGACCTGGACGGCAACCAGATCATGGAGATCCTCGGCATCAAGCCCGGCCCGGCGGTCGGCCGCGCGTACAAGCACATGCTGGAGCTCCGTCTGGAGAACGGACCCATGGGGCCTGACGCGGCGGTGGCGGAGCTCAGGAAGTGGTGGGCCGAGCAGCAGGGGTGAGGTGTCGCACCGGGTCGTGTTTCACGTGAAACACGACCCGGCGGACACACGGGAGGGGCGGTGTTTCACGTGAAACACCGCCCCTCCCTGCTTCTGCCTTACTTCGAGTAGTCCTTCAGGCAGAGCAGGAAGTCCTTGCCGTCGCCGCTCTCGGTGTAGGTGTACTGGAAGTCCTTGGCCTGGCCCTCGCACTTGCTCGACGCCAGCGTCTGGGTGAGGTACGAGCCCTCGATCTTGGCGAGCACGACGTACTGGGCCTTCGCGTCACTGCACTCGACGACCTCGAGATCCGGGTCGTTGTTGTTGGTGCTGCCGCGGTGCATGCAGTCACCCACCGCCGCCGTGTTGGCGTCGTCCCGGCTGGCTATGAAGCCGCCGATGGCGATGGCGGCGACGGCCGCGACAACGACGATGTTCTTGATCGTCTTGAAGCTCGGCTTGCGGCCGGACTGCTGCGGGGGCACCGGAGGGTACGGACCGGTGGCCTGCTGCGGGAAGCCGGGCTGACCGGGCTGCTGGGGGTAGCCGCCCTGTGGCGGGTACGGGGCCTGGGGCTGGCCGGCGGGCTGCTGGCCCTGCGCGAACGGATTGCCCTGGGGCGGCGGAGTAGTCACTTGGGGGTCCCCCTGAAGAAGCATGGGTGCGTGACGCGAATGAGTCGCGAATAAGACTCACGTAAGTTATCGGTCCCCACTGACAACTCCGTAGCCAGAAGAGGCTCTGTGGCATTGATGTGACACTTACTGGCGTTCAAAACGGGCCATAGCCACAGCAACCGCTCCGTAGATAACGGCGATCGTGACCACCAGCAGCACCGAACGGCCGTCCGGCGGCAGAATCAGGGCGGCCACGGCGGCGGCGCCGACGAAGGCCACGTTGAACAGGACGTCGTAGACCGAGAAGATCCGGCCACGGAAGCCGTCGTCGACGGACGACTGGACGACGGTGTCCGTGGCGATCTTCGCGCCCTGGGTGGTGAGACCGAGGACGAACGCCGCGACCAGCAGCGGGACGGTGGCGAACGGCAGGCCGAGGGCGGGCTCCAGGACCGCGGCGGCCGCGGCGCACACGGCGATCCAGCAGCCGGGCCCGACGCGCCCCGCGGCCCAGGGAGTCGCCACGGCCGCCGCGAAGAAGCCTGCGCCGGAGACGCCCAGCGCCAGCCCCAGCAGGGCGAGTCCCTCGTCCGCGGTCGAACTCAGCGCGTACCGGCAGAGCATCAGCAGCATCACCAGCAGGGCGCCGTAGCAGAACCGCATCAGTGCCATGGCCGCGAGCGCCCGGGCGGCCTCCCGGCGCGGTGGTGAGGCGATGTGCCCCACCCCGGCGATCAGGTCGCGCGCGGTACCGGCCAGCGCCTCCCCCAGGTGCGGCCGCACCAATTCGCGGTCGGGCCCCAGCAGTTCCCGGGCCATGCGCAGGGACGCCAGTGCCGCGCACAGGTAGAGGGCCGCGCCCACCAGCACCACGGCCGCGTCGGAGTCCGCGACCAGCAGGCGCACGGCGAAGGCGAGGCCGCCGCCCGCCGTCGCCGCGAGCGTTCCGGCGGTCGGGGAGAGGGAGTTGGCGACGACCAGGCGCCCGGTGTCGACCACACGGGGCAGCGCGGCGGACAGGCCCGACAGGACGAAGCGGTTGACCGCGGTGACGCACAGGGCCGAGACGTAGAACAGCCAGTCCGGGGCGCCGCCGAGGATCAGCAGGGCCGTCGCCGATGCCAGCAGGGCGCGCAGCGCACTGCCGTACAGCAGGACCTGGCGGCGGCGCCAGCGGTCCAGGAGCACGCCGGCGAAGGGTCCCACCAGGGAGTAGGGAAGGAGCAGCACCGCCATCGCGGAGGCGATCGCGGCGGCCGTGGTCTGCCGCTCCGGGGAGAAGACGACGTAGGCGGCGAGTCCGACCTGGTAGACGCCGTCGGCCCCCTGGGAGAGCAGACGCACGGCGAGCAGGCGTCTGAAACCCTGGAAGCGGAGCAGGACGCGCAGGTCACGGACGACGGCCATGGGGCACAGCCTCACATACGGGAAGGGTCCCCGGGTGCACTGCCCCGGGGACCCTCAAGTGCCCGCAACAAGACGGGCCTTGTCGCGCGGCGCTGTGGCGCGCTATCGCTCGACCTCGCCCTTGATGAACTTCTCGACGTTCTCGCGGGCCTCGTCGTCGAAGTACTGGACCGGCGGGGACTTCATGAAGTAGCTCGACGCGGAGAGCACCGGGCCGCCGATGCCGCGGTCCTTGGCGATCTTCGCGGCGCGCAGGGCGTCGATGATGACACCGGCGGAGTTCGGGGAGTCCCAGACCTCGAGCTTGTACTCCAGGTTCAGCGGGACGTCACCGAAGGCGCGGCCTTCGAGGCGGACGTAGGCCCACTTGCGGTCGTCGAGCCAGGCGACGTAGTCGGACGGGCCGATGTGGACGTTCTTCTCGCCGAGGTCCCGGTCGGGGATCTGCGAGGTGACGGCCTGCGTCTTGGAGATCTTCTTCGACTCGAGGCGGTCGCGCTCGAGCATGTTCTTGAAGTCCATGTTGCCGCCGACGTTCAGCTGCATCGTGCGGTCCAGGACGACGCCCCGGTCCTCGAACAGCTTCGCCATGACGCGGTGCGTGATGGTGGCGCCGACCTGCGACTTGATGTCGTCGCCGACGATCGGCACGCCCGCCTCGGTGAACTTGTCCGCCCACTCCTTGGTGCCGGCGATGAAGACCGGGAGGGCGTTGACGAAGGCGACCTTGGCGTCGATGGCGCACTGGGCGTAGAACTTCGCCGCGTCCTCGGAGCCGACGGGCAGGTAGCAGACCAGGACGTCGACCTGCCGGTCCTTGAGGACCTGCACGACGTCGACGGGCTCCTCGGCGGATTCCTCGATGGTCTCGCGGTAGTACTTGCCGAGGCCGTCGAGGGTGTGGCCGCGCTGGACCGTCACACCGGTGGTGGGAACGTCGCAGATCTTGATGGTGTTGTTCTCCGAGGCGCCGATGGCGTCCGCGAGGTCGAGACCGACCTTCTTGGCGTCCACGTCGAATGCGGCGACGAACTCGATGTCGCGGACGTGGTAGTCGCCGAACTGGACGTGCATCAGGCCCGGCACCTTGGACGCCGGGTCGGCGTCCTTGTAGTACTCGACTCCCTGCACCAGCGATGCGGCGCAGTTGCCCACGCCGACGATGGCTACGCGAACCGAACCCATTCCGGTTGCTCCCTGTGTGTACGAGTGAGGCCCTGAGGTGGCTCTCACGAGGCGGTGTCGTCGGGCGTATCCGGCCGGGGGGCGTCCCCCGGCCGGGGCAGGACGCCCGGCGCTCCAGATGTGGTGTCCTGCTGAGCGGGCCCCCCGGTGGCGGAACCCCGAAGGTCCCGCCCGGCCCGCTCGCTCTCGATGAGCTCGTTCAGCCAGCGCACTTCGCGCTCCACGGACTCCATCCCGTGGCGCTGGAGCTCAAGCGTGTAGTCGTCGAGGCGCTCCCGGGTCCGGGCCAGGGAGGCGCGCATCTTCTCCAGGCGCTCCTCCAGCCGGCTGCGGCGGCCCTCCAGCACGCGCATGCGTACGTCGCGCGACGTCTGCCCGAAGAAGGCGAAGCGCGCGGCGAAGTGCTCGTCCTCGTACGCGTCGGGCCCGGTCTGCGAGAGCAGCTGCTCGAAGTGTTCCTTGCCCTCCGCCGTCAACCGGTAGACGATCTTGGCCCGGCGTCCGGTGAGCGGAGCGGCGAGGGTGTCCTCGGGGGCGTTCCCCGGTTCTTCGATCAACCAGCCGTTTGCGACCAGCGTCTTGAGGCAGGGGTAAAGCGTCCCGTAGCTGAACGCCCGGAACACGCCCAGTGACGTGTTGAGCCGCTTGCGCAGCTCATAACCGTGCATCGGGGATTCGCGGAGCAGGCCGAGTACGGCGAACTCGAGGATCCCGGAACGCCGGCTCATCGTCGCCTCCTCTCTGCCGCGGTCGTGCCGTGACGGGTCTGCCGACGGCCTTGTCTCGGAGCGATGTGTCGCGCCGATGTATCGACTCGATACATCACGACGATAGAACGGCGTTCCGGATGCGACAAGAGGGAGGGTGGTGAACGGGATCACATCACCGATTCACCTGAGGCAAGTTGCCTGATTTGAGGTGAAGTTCTGGACTAGGCAGGTTTTGACGGTGCGTAGTCTGTGCGCCATGCACAGCACCGGGAACCGAGTGACGCCCGGGGGCGTCGTCGTCCTCGGTGTAGTACGGGTGCATGCGGGACCGGTGAATGTGAGGCCGGTCGCATCCGTACTTCGGGGGGACCGGAAAACAGCCGCCGTTTCCAGGCGCGCACGGGTGCGCCTGCCCGAGGAGTAGTCGTTCGATGAGCGAGCACCGTCGCAAACCGCCGCAGCCGCAGGGAGGCGGACGTGCCGCGGCCCGACGCGGCCAGCCCGGCTCGTCCTCCGGCCGCCGTGCGGCACCGCGAGGCGCCACCGGGTCTCCGTCCGGCTCCCATGAGTCGGGCTCCTATGACTCAGGGAGTGAGGAGCAGGCGTACGGCAGCCGAGCCGAGGCCCGGCGTGCGGCGCAGAGAAGTACGGGTGGCCGCCGCAGGGCGGCCGAGCCGGGCCGCGCAGGCCGTCGGGGCGCTCCCGGCGGCCCGAGCGGACCTGGACGGGGCAGGGGACGCGTGGCCGCCCCCGCCCAGAAGCGGTTCGTCGACTACCCGAGGGCCGGCAAGTACGGCTGGCGCCGCTGGGTGCCGTCCTGGAGGCTCGTCTCCGGACTGTGCATCGGGTTCGTCGGCAGCCTCGTCGCCGTCGCGGGCATCGGGTACGCCATGGTGGAGGTACCAAGCGAGGGGAAGGCCGTGGCCCTGTCGCAGAACAACGTCTACTACTGGGCGGACGGCTCGCAGATGGTCGCCGCGGGCAGCGGCCAGAACCGGCAGAACGTCACGATCGACCGGATCCCCGAGGCCATGCGGTGGGCGGTGATCTCGGCCGAGAACAAGAGCTTCTACCAGGACTCGGGCGTCGACCCCATGGGCATCGCGCGGGCGCTGGTCAACATGGCGCGGGGCGGCGACACGCAGGGTGGCTCGACGATCACCCAGCAGTTCGTCAAGAACACCTACCTGAGCCAGGAACAGACGATCTCCCGGAAGTTCAAGGAGATGTTCATCTCCATCAAGGTGGGGACGAAGCTCAAGAAGGACGTGATCCTCCAGGGGTACCTGAACACGTCCTACTACGGCCGCGGCGCCTACGGCATCCAGGCCGCCGCCCAGACCTACTACGGCAAGAACGCGGACAAGCTCACGGCGAGTGAGTGCGCCTTCCTCGCCGCCCTGCTCAAGGGCCCGACGTACTACGACCCGGCGGGCAACCCCGGCCTCGACACCACGGCGTCCGAGAGTGCCAACACCAAGCGCTCCAAGGAGCGCTGGAGCTGGATCCTCGAGCAGATGCACAACGACAAGCACCTCTCGGACGCCGATTACCAGGAGGCGATCAAGGAGTACCCCATGCCCCAGGGCCGCAAGGCCACCAAGGGCATGACCGGTCAGATCAGCTACCTCGTCGACACGGCCAAGAAGTACGTCCTGAACCACTCCGACATCACGGAGGCCCAGTTCGACCAGGGCGGTTACCAGATCCAGACGACCTTCGAGAAGGACAAGGTCGAGGCGCTGAGCGAGGCCGTCAAGAAGATCGAGAAGCAGAAGATCAACCCGGAGAAGCGCGAGGAGGACAAGCACGTCCAGTTCGGCGCGGCGTCGGTGAGGCCCAAGGACGGGGCGATCGTCGCGCTCTACGGCGGTGCCGGCTACGAGAACGGCCACTTCAACAACAACGCGGACACCGCGGGTGTCCCCGTGGGCTCGACGTGGAAGCCGTTCGTGCTCGCGGCGGCCATGGAACACGGCACCTACAAGAACCGTGGCACAGGCGTCTCGCCGCTCAGCAAGTACAACGGCAACGACCACCTGAAGATCTTGAACAACGACGGCACCTACGTCCTGAAGAAGGACAACACGCCGTTCTTCCAGGAGAACGAGAGCGACTACCCCTGGGGCTACATCACCCTGCGCAAGGCGATGGAGCAGTCGGTCAACACTCCGTTCGTCCAGCTCGGCATGGACGTGGGAATGACGAACGTGGCGGAAGTGGCCCAGAGGTCCGGCATCCTGCGAAGCAGCTTCGCCGACCTCAACGCTTCGTTCGCCCTCGGTACGTCGACGCCCAGCGCGATCCGCATGGCCGATGCCTACGCGACGTTCGCGGCGTCCGGCAAGCAGGCCGACCCCTACTCGGTGACCTCCGTCAAGTACGGCGGCCGGGAGCTCCCCGGATTCACCAAGCCGAGGATCAAGCAGGCGATGTCCGAGAACGTGGCGAACAACGTCACGGACGTCCTCGAGAACGTGATCCAGAACGGTACGGGCAGGAACGCCCTGGCGCTGGGCCGTACGGCGGCCGGCAAGACCGGTACCACCGACGAGAACAAGTCCGCCTGGTTCGTCGGCTACACCCAGCAGCTGTCGACCTCGGTCGCGATGTTCCGTGAGGATCCCAAGAGCGCCAAGCTGCTCTCCATGAACGGCACGGCGGGTGAGGAGTCCATCCACGGTGGTGACACCCCCACCCTGGTGTGGACCGAGTACATGAAGGCCGCGCTGAAGGGCGAGCCCGATCCCGGCTTCCCGGACGCCGAGCCCATCGGAAGGATCCAGGACGGTGCGGGCGCTCCGTCGCCGACCCCGACCGTCACCGCGGAGCCCACGCCGACCCCGTCCGAGACGCCGTCCGAGACGCCCAGTGAGACGCCCACCAGCCCGACGGCTCCTACGCCGAGTGAGGAGACCTGCTTCGGTTTCCGGTGCGACGACGATGAGGAAGACGACGGCGGCCCGGACACGGGTGGAACCGATGGAGACGCGTCGCTCTCGCCGTCGCCCACGGAGTCGGGTGAGCCCGGCAACAGCAGAGGCAACGGCAATGGTGGCCTGTTCGGAGGACCGGGAGATTAGTCGCGCTATCGCCCGCCCTGGGCGTTTCACGTGAAACACGTCGTTGTTTCACGTGAAACGTGGATCGAGGGCCGCCACACCCGCCCCGGGTGTGGCGGCCCTCGGCGTATCCCCAGGTGTGTACGGCAGGATGTGCGGCATGCCCAGTGCAGAATCGACGCAAGCGAGCGCCCACGAGCCGCACACCGTGCCGCCGACCAAGGAGGACACGGTTGCGGCGGCCGGCAGTGAGCTGATCGGCGGCCCCCTCGGGCGGCGTGTCCTGCCCGGTACGTCCTGGTGGAGCCCCGTCCGGGTGATCGCGCTCGTGGCGATCGGCGTGTTCGCCCTCGGGCTGGTCCAGAAGGCGCCCTGCTACAACGGCGCCTGGTTCTTCGGTGCCAGCTCGCAGTACACGCACGCGTGCTACTCGGACATCCCGCACCTCTACCAGGGGCGAGGCTTCGCCGACGGGCTCGTGCCGTACTTCGACAAGCTCCCCGGCGACATGCAGTACCTCGAGTACCCGGTGCTGACCGGTGTGTTCATGGAGGTCGCCTCCTGGCTCACGCCCGGCAGCGGCAGCATCCAGGAACAAGAGCAGTGGTACTGGATGGTCAACGCGGGGATGCTCATGGTGTGCGCGGCCGTCATCGCCGTCTGCGTGACCCGCACACACGCCCGGCGTCCCTGGGACGGCCTGCTGGTCGCCCTGGCGCCCGCCTTCGCCCTGACCGCCACCATCAACTGGGACCTGCTGGCGGTCGCCCTGACGGCCGCCGCGATGCTGATGTGGTCACGGGGCCGCTCCCTCGCCTTCGGGGTCCTGCTGGGCCTGGCCACGGCTGCCAAGCTCTATCCCGTCCTCCTGCTCGGCCCTCTGTTCGTACTGTGCTGGCGTGCGGGCAGGTGGCGGGAGTACGGGACGGCCCTGGGCGGCGCGGTCGTCGCCTGGCTGGTGGTGAACGGGCCGGTGATGCTCTTCGCCTTCGAGGGCTGGTCGAAGTTCTACACCTTCAGCCAGGAACGCGGCGTCGACTTCGGGTCCTTCTGGCTGATCATGGCGCAGAACTCGGCGGACCCCCTGAGCACCGACACCGTCAACACGCTCGCCACGTCGCTGATGCTGCTGTGCTGCGCGGGCGTCGCGGCCCTCACGCTGGCCGCCCCGCGCCGTCCGCGGTTCGCCCAGCTCGCCTTCCTGATCGTCGCGGCGTTCATCGTCACCAACAAGGTCTACTCGCCGCAGTACGTCCTGTGGCTGGTGCCCCTGGCCGCCCTCGCCCGGCCGAAGTGGCGGGACTTCCTGATCTGGCAGGCCTGCGAGGTGGCGTACTTCCTGGGCATCTGGATGTACCTCGCGTACACCACCAGCGGCGACGCGCACAAGGGACTGCCCACGGACGGCTACCACTGGGCCATCGGGCTGCACCTGCTGGGCACGCTGTACCTGTGCGCGATGGTCGTCCGCGACGTCCTCATGCCGGAGCGGGACCCGGTGCGCCGGTCCGGTGACGACGATCCCTCGGGCGGGGTGCTCGACGGTGCGGAGGACGTCTTCGTCCTCGGCCCCGCGGCCCGCCCCGCACGGCGCGCAGCCCACGCGGAGGGCCAGGAGGTCGAGTGGGGCAGGAAGGACCCGTCGGGCGGCCCGCTCTGAACCGTTCGCTCAGGGCGAACAAGTGGCAGCGAACGGTGACCGGAGCGCGTTCGCGGGAGCGGAGGTGACGGCGGCGTGCGAAAGGCCGTACACGGCGATCGTGTACGGCCTTTCCGCTGTGCTCGAGGCGTCGCTCAGCGGTCCACGAGCCGGTCGAACTGGGTGGTGGTGTGGCGCAGATGGGCCACCAGCTCCTCGCCGACCTTCGGCTCCGGCGCGTCGGCGGGCACGAACAGGATCGAGACCTGCATGTGCGGCGGCTCGGCGAACCAGCGCTGCTTGCCGCCCCAGACGAACGGGGAGAGGTTCCGGTTGACCGTGGCCAGGCCGGCGCGGGCGACGCCCTTGGCGCGCGGCATGACGCCGTGCATGGCCTTGGGGGCCTCCAGGCCGACCCCGTGCGAGGTACCGCCCGCCACGACCACCAGGAAGCCGTCGGAGGCCGCCTTCTGCTGCCGGTAGCCGAATCGCTCGCCCTTGGAGACGCGTGTGACGTCCAGGACCGCGCCGCGGTACTCGGTGGCCTCGTGGTCCCCCAGCCACAGCCGGGTGCCGATGCGGGCCCGGAACCGGGTCTGCGGGAACTGCTGCTGCAGCCGCTGGAGCTCCTCGGCCTTGAGGTGGCTGACGAACATCGTGTGCAGCGGCAACCGGGCCGCGCGCAGCCGGTCCATCCAGCCGATGACCTCCTCGACGGCGTCGGAGCCGTCCGTGCGGTCCAGCGGCAGATGGATGGCGAAGCCCTCCAGCCGGACGTTCTCTATGGCGGCGTGCAGCTGGGGCAGGTCCTGCTCGCTGATGCCGTGCCGCTTCATCGAGGACATCACCTCGATGACCACGCGGGCGCCCACCAGGCCGTACACCCCGTCGACCGACGACACCGAGCGCACGACCCGGTCGGGCAGCGGAACCGGCTCCTCGCCGCGCCGGTACGGCGTCAGCACCAGCAGGTCACCGCTGAAGAAGTCCTTGATCCGGGCGGCTTCGTACGTCGTGCCGACGGCGAGGATGTCCGAGCCCAGCCGCGTGGCCTCCTCCGCCAGCCGCTCGTGCCCGAAGCCGTAACCGTTGCCCTTGCAGACCGGGACGAGCCCGGGGAACTGCTCCTGCACGTGCTTGTGGTGCGCCCGCCAGCGCGCGGTGTCGACGTAGAGCGTGAGCGCCATGGCCGGACCTGGAACCTTTCTCGTGGCTGCGGTGTGTCAGAGGTGTGGGAGCGATCGGAGCTGGTCGTGAAACTACCGGTCGTGAACGTACCGGAGCGCCGAATGCGAGGTCAGCGACGCGACATGTAGATGTCGAGCGCCTTGTGCAGGAGCTTGTTCAGCGGGAAGTCCCACTCGCCGAGGTACTCGGCGGCCTGGCCGCCGGTGCCCACCTTGAACTGGATCAGGCCGAAGAGGTGGTCGGTCTCGTCCAGCGAGTCGGAGATGCCACGCAGGTCGTAGACGGTGGCGCCGAGCGCGTAGGCGTCGCGCAGCATCCGCCACTGCATCGCGTTGGAGGGCCGGACCTCGCGGCCGATGTTGTCGGAGGCACCGTAGGAGTACCAGACGTGCCCGCCGACGATCAGCATCGTCGCCGCCGACAGGTTCACGCCGTTGTGGCGGGCGAAGTACAGCCGCATGCGGTTGGGGTCCTCGCTGTTGAGGGCCGTCCACATGCGCTGGAAGTACGACAGCGGGCGGGGCCGGAAGTGGTCGCGCACGGCCGTGATCTCGTACAGCCGCTGCCACTCCTCCAGGTCCTGGTAGCCGCCCTGTACGACCTCGACGCCGGCCTTCTCGGCCTTCTTGATGTTGCGGCGCCACAGCTGGTTGAAGTTCTTGTGGACCTCTTCCAGGGAGCGGTTGGCCAGCGGCACCTGGTAGACGTAGCGGGGCTGGACGTCGCCGAAGCCGGCGCCGCCGTCCTCGCCCTGCTGCCAGCCCATGCGGCGCAGCTTGTCGGCCACCTCGAAGGCGCGGGGCTCGATGAAGTCGGCCTCCAGGTCGCGCAGACGCTTCACGTCCGGGTCCTGGATGCCCTTCTTGATGGTGTTGGCCTCCCACCGCCGGATGATCACCGGCGGGCCCATCTTCACGGAGAAGGCGCCCTGCTGCTTCAGGTGCGCCAGCATCGGCTCGATCCAGTCCTGCAGATTCGGCGCGAACCAGTTGATGACCGGGCCCTCGGGCAGATAGGCGAGGTAGCGCTTGATCTTGGGCAGCTGCCGGTAGAGGACGAGGCCGACGCCGACCAGCTCGCCGGTCCGGCCGTCGAACCAGCCGAGGTTCTCCGAGCGCCATTCCGCCTTGACGTCCGCCCAGGCCGGGACCTGCATGTGGCTCGCCGACGGCAGGCTCTGGATGTAGGCCAGATGCTGCTCGCGACTGATGGTCCTCAGGGTCAGGCTCATTCGGGGCGCTCCTCGGGCTGGTGTGTCCCCATGGGTACAGGGGCTCCGGCTCTAGCGCCGAAGCCTACTGCGCCCCGTGCGCGCCCCGGTTGGGCGTACGGAACCTTCGCCCCGGCCGGGGGCCGGCCGGGGCGGTGCGAGGTGATTTCGTCTGGAGTGTCCCTGGCGTCAGTCGACGAGCCCGCCGAAGAGACCGCCGTGCGCCATGCCGAGGAAGAAGCCGATCCCCGCCGCGCCGAGGCCGAGGATCAGGCCGAAGCGTTCACGGGTCGTCACCGAGATCCACTGGCCGTACGCGCCGGTGAGGATCCCCGCCAGGCCGGTCCAGGAGCTCAGCAGGTGCAGGTCGTGGAACATCGCCGTGACGAACGACGTGAGACCCAGCACCAGGGTCACCGCGAGCAGCGCGTCCTGGCGGGGATGGGGTTTGCCGTCCGTGGCGAAGAGGCCTCCGGCGGTGTTGGGCCGCATTGCCTGTGCCATGGGGCACCTCCTGCGAAAGCGGCGCATCGTAGCGCCATACACACCCGATGCGTACAGACTGACGGCCCTCACGGGCGGATTTCAACCGGAAGCCGCTGTGCGGGTACTCTGTACCGTCTGCACCGGTGTCTGCCCGGGCACAGCCAGGACAGGGTCAGGATCCGTCCGGCCGGCCTGGGGAACCGCCGCCCGACCCCGATTGTCAGTGGCGGCTGTTTTACTGACAGACACTGTTGCGTACGCATCACAACCCTCCTGCCACGGAACGACCGTGGCCGTTGAGTCCAAAGGAGGTGGGTTCCACATGCGTCACTACGAGGTGATGGTCATCCTCGACCCCGATCTCGAGGAGCGCTCTGTCTCCCCGCTGATCGAGAACTTCCTTTCCGTCGTCCGTGACGGTGGCGGAAAGGTCGAGAAGGTCGACACCTGGGGCCGTCGTCGTCTCGCGTACGAGATCAAGAAGAAGCCCGAGGGCATCTACTCGGTCATCGACCTGCAGGCCGAGCCTGCGGTCGTCAAGGAGCTCGACCGCCAGATGAACCTGAACGAGTCGGTCCTCCGGACCAAGGTCCTCCGTCCCGAGACCCACTGAGCTCTCCCGCTCAGCCGATCCCGGGATTCGAGTAGCAGCACAAGCAGCCAGCAGCAAACCCGCCGAGAGGTTCCCCCATGGCAGGCGAGACCGTCATCACGGTCATCGGCAATCTTGTCGACGACCCCGAGCTGCGCTTCACCCCCTCCGGTGCGGCCGTCGCGAAGTTCCGTGTCGCGTCCACTCCCCGCACCTTCGACCGCCAGACGAACGAGTGGAAGGACGGCGAGAGCCTGTTCCTGACCTGCTCGGTCTGGCGCCAGGCGGCGGAGAACGTCGCCGAGTCGCTCCAGCGAGGCATGCGCGTCATCGTGCAGGGCCGGCTGAAGCAGCGGTCCTACGAGGACCGTGAGGGCGTCAAGCGCACGGTCTACGAGCTGGACGTCGAGGAAGTCGGCCCCAGCCTGCGCAACGCCACGGCCAAGGTCACCAAGACCGCCGGCCGCGGTGGCCAGGGCGGTTACGGCGGCGGTGGCGGCCAGGGCGGCCAGGGTGGCGGCGGCTGGGGCGGCGGCCCCGGCGGCGGTCAGCAGGGCGGCGCTCCCGCCGACGACCCGTGGGCGACCGGCGCTCCTGCCGGCGGCGGCCAGGGTGGCGGCGGCTGGGGCGGTGGCTCCGGCAGCGGCGGCGGCTACTCGGACGAACCCCCCTTCTAGGCCTTCCGGCCGGGCCTGCGGGTCCGGCCGGGCCGAAGGCGGGTCGTACCCCAACTTCTTGATCACACAGGAGAAACACCATGGCGAAGCCGCCTGTGCGCAAGCCGAAGAAGAAGGTCTGCGCTTTCTGCAAGGACAAGGTCACGTACGTGGACTACAAGGACACGAACATGCTGCGGAAGTTCATTTCCGACCGCGGCAAGATCCGTGCCCGCCGCGTGACCGGCAACTGCACGCAGCACCAGCGTGACGTCGCCACGGCTGTCAAGAACAGCCGTGAGATGGCGCTGCTGCCCTACACCTCCACCGCGCGCTAAGGGAAGGGTGACCGACTCATGAAGATCATCCTCACCCACGAGGTCTCCGGCCTCGGTGCCGCGGGCGACGTCGTCGACGTCAAGGACGGTTACGCTCGCAACTACCTGATCCCGCGGAACTTCGCGATCCGCTGGACCAAGGGTGGCGAGAAGGACGTCGAGCAGATCCGTCGTGCTCGCAAGATCCACGAGATCCAGACCATCGAGCAGGCCAACCAGGTGAAGGCCCAGCTCGAGGGCGTCAAGGTCCGCCTGGCCGTCCGTGCCGGCGACGCCGGTCGTCTCTTCGGCTCCGTCACCCCGGCCGACATCGCCTCGGCGATCAAGTCCGCCGGTGGTCCGGAGGTCGACAAGCGCCGCATCGAGGTCGCCGCGCCGATCAAGACGTTGGGCGCCCACGAGACGTCCGTGCGTCTGCACCCCGAGGTTGCCGCCAAGGTCAACATCGAGGTCGTCGCTGCCTGACCACTGCGCTCGCTGAAGCAGTGAGAGGGGCCGCACCCTTCGGGGTGCGGCCCCTTCTTGCTCGGCCCCTGCGTAGTGGTCACGGGGGAACACCCGAAGCGGTGTTCCACGTGAAACGGTCAGCGTGTCGCGCCGGTGACGAGCCAGCGGCCTGAACGGGTGCGGAGCCACAGGGTCAGCATGCGCACGGTCATCATCAGCGTCATGGCGCCCCACAGAGCGGTGAGTCCACCGCCGACAGCAGGGACGAACAGGGCCACCGGGGTGAAGACCGCCAGGGTGAGCAGCATCGCCCAGGCGAGGTAGGGCCCGTCACCCGCGCCCATCAGGACACCGTCCAGGACGAAGACGATGCCGGAGACCGGTTGGGAGACGGCCACGATCACCAGGGCGGGGAGTGCGGCGTCCTTGACGGCCGGGTCGCTGGTGAACAGGGGCAGGAACGCCGGCCGGGTGAGGACCACCAGCAGACCGAGGACGACTCCGACCGCGATGCCCCACTCCACCATGCGACGACATGCGTCGCGGGCGCCCTGGGCGTCGCCGGCCCCCAGGTAGCGCCCGATGATGGCCTGCCCCGCGATGGCGATGGCGTCCAGGGCGAAGGCCAGCAGGCTCCACAGGGACAGGACGATCTGGTGTGCCGCGATGTCGGCGTCGCCCAGGCGGGCCGCGACGGCCGTGGCGATCATCAGGATCGCCCGCAGGGAAAGAGTGCGCACCAGCAAGGGCATGCCGGCCTGTGCGCAGGCCTTGATGCCCGCGGCGTCCGGACGCAGCGAGGCACCGTGCCTGCGTGCCCCGCGCACCACCACGGCAAGATAGGCGGCGGCCATGCCGAGCTGGGCGATGACGGTGCCCCAGGCGGAGCCCGCGATGCCCAGACCGGCGCCGTAGACGAGTCCGGCGTTGAGGGCGCCGTTGGCGACGAAGCCGGCGATGGCGACGTACAGCGGCGTCTTCGTGTCCTGCAGGCCGCGCAGGACGCCCGTCGCAGCGAGTACCACCAGCATGGCCGGTATGCCGAGTGCGGAGATCCGCAGATAGGTGGTCGCGTACGGGGCCGCGGTGTCCGAGGCGCCGAAAAGCTCCACGAGGGCGGGTGCGGTGGGCAGGACGACGGCGACGACGACGGCGCCGAGCAGCAGGGCCAGCCAGATGCCGTCCATGCCCTGGCGGATGGCGGCCTGCAGGTCGCCCGCGCCGACGCGTCGGGCGACGGCGGCCGTGGTGGCGTAGGCGAGGAAGACGAAGATGCTGACGGCCGTCGTCAGGAGGGCCGAGGCGATGCCGAGTCCGGCCAGCTGTGCGGTGCCGAGATGGCCGACGATCGCCGTGTCGGCCATGAGGAAGAGGGGCTCGGCGACGAGGGCGCCGAAGGCGGGGACGGCCAGCGCGACGATCTCTCGGTCGTGCTGTCGCCGGGCGTCTCGGGAGCGCACGGGGGCCTGTGTCATGTGCACCAATCTAATCGTCCACAGGTAAGAGACGCAAAGCTTTTGTGACCCTTACTCGATGTCGCGTGCCGTGCACTCCTGTGCGCCGGTCGCATCGATCTTGATCCGACTGGGGAAGTTTTTCTTCTGCACAGCCGGTGGATGGTAAATGAGCAGGTCAGAGCAGTTTTCCTCAGGGCTTCCCGGGCTTGTTCACAGGCCTGTCCACTGAGTCGTGCACAGGTTTCGCGGGGTTCTCCACAGCATTGGGGCCGTTGTCCACACGGCCTGTGGATAACCAGATTGGCTGACGCTGCCGACGGGCCTACGGTGGTCCGGCGCCCGCTCCGTCCGCCGGTTGGCAAAGCACCGCAAAACCGGCACCACAGAACGGAGGCGGGCCTCTCAGTTGTCAGTGCCGTGCCGTAAGAAAGAGGAGCACGGCGAGGTCCGCTCGGCGGACGGGAGGAGGTGGCTCGGTGAGCATTTCCGAGCCCTTGGACGACCCGTGGGCCGACAGCGGTCCCAGTGATCGTCTGCCCGCCTCCCGCCGGCGCGGCGACGGTGGCCGGGGCCGCGACGAACAGCACGACCGCGGCCGGGACAACGGGGTGTGGGACGGCGGAGGCCCGTCGTTCGAGCGCGTACCGCCTCAGGACATCGAGGCCGAGCAGTCCGTCCTCGGCGGCATGCTCCTGTCTAAGGACGCCATCGCCGACGTCGTGGAGATCCTCAAGGGCCACGACTTCTACAAGCCGGCCCACGAGACGATCTACCAGGCGATCCTCGACGTCTACGCGAAGGGCGAGCCGGCCGACCCCATCACGATCGCCGCCGAGCTCACCAAGCGCGGCGAGATCAACAAGGTCGGCGGGGCCGCGTACCTGCACACCCTCGTCCAGACGGTGCCGACGGCGGCGAACGCGGCGTACTACGCGGAGATCGTCCACGAGCGCGCCGTCCTGCGGCGCCTGGTGGAGGCCGGTACGCGCATCACGCAGATGGGATACGCGGCCGACGACGACGTCGACGAGATCGTCAACCGGGCCCAGGCCGAGATCTACGCGGTCACCGAGCAGCGCACCAGTGAGGACTACCTTCCGCTCGGCGACATCATGGAGGGCGCCCTCGACGAGATCGAGGCGATCGGTTCGCGCAGCGGCGAGATGACCGGTGTGCCCACCGGCTTCACGGACTTCGACTCCCTCACCAACGGCCTGCACCCGGGCCAGATGATCGTCATCGCCGCGCGTCCCGCGATGGGCAAGTCGACGCTCGCGCTGGACTTCGCGCGGGCGGCGTCGATCAAGCACAACCTGCCGAGCGTCATCTTCTCCCTCGAGATGGGCCGCAACGAGATCGCGATGCGTCTGCTGTCCGCCGAGGCCCGGGTGGCCCTGCACCACATGCGCTCGGGCACGATGACCGACGAGGACTGGACGCGCCTGGCCCGCCGGATGCCGGACGTCTCGGCCGCCCCGCTCTACATCGACGACTCCCCGAACCTGTCGATGATGGAGATCCGCGCCAAGTGCCGCCGCCTCAAGCAGCGCAACGACCTGAAGCTGGTCGTCATCGACTACCTGCAGCTGATGCAGTCCGGCGGTTCCAAGCGTGCCGAGAGCCGTCAGCAGGAGGTTTCGGACATGTCCCGTAACCTCAAGCTGCTCGCCAAGGAGCTGGAGATCCCGGTCATCGCGCTCTCGCAGCTCAACCGTGGCCCCGAACAGCGCACCGACAAGAAGCCGATGGTCTCCGACCTGCGTGAGTCCGGCTCCATCGAGCAGGACGCCGACATGGTGATCCTGCTGCACCGCGAGGACGCCTACGAGAAGGAGTCGCCGCGCGCGGGCGAGGCCGACCTGATCGTGGCCAAGCACCGAAACGGCCCGACGGCGACGATCACGGTCGCCTTCCAGGGGCACTACTCGCGGTTCGTGGACATGGCGCAGACCTGATCCGGCCGGGTGTAGGGCCTCAGACTCAGTGGCACAGTCTCAGCCGTCCTGTGGGCTGGGGGCGCGTGATGGACGTGGCCTGTGACCGTGAGTTTTCGTCGTCGAAGCGGTGAGCGCGTCGAAGAGCGGGTTTGGCCTACGGTTCCTTTCGGGGACTTGGAGGCGGCTGCGCCGTGGCGGACTTTCCGCTGGTACAAGGGCCAGAAGCACCACTCCGGCATTTACCGGTCTGCGACGGTACGCGACCACGTGATCTACGAGTCGCGCCTGGAAGGGGCGAGGCTGATCTTCGCGGATTTTGATCCCTCCGTACACCGCATCGTGGCCCAGCCCTTCCTGCTGCAACCGAGCCGGCTCCTCCGGTGCCACCCGCGGAGCATATGGCCCGTGACTCCCGGACGGGCCCTCAGCGCCTCGTCTCGTACCTGGTCAGGATCACGCCGCAGGGAAACGTCCGCGTCTCCACCAGGTTCAGGTTCACCCAGCTGTCCAGCGCGGTGAAGAACGGCGTGCCGCCGCCCACCAGGACCGGCGCGGTGGCCAGCACGTACTCGTCGATCAGCCCGGCTCGCATGGCCGCCCCGGCGAGCGTCGCGCCGCCGATGTCCATCGGGCCGCCGTCCGCGGCCTTGAGCCGGGTGATCTCGGTGACCGCGTCGCCGGTGACCAGGCGGGTGTTCCAGTCGACCTTGTCGATCGTCGAGGAGAACACCACCTTCGACATGTCCCGCCAGCGGCGCGCGAACTCGATCTCCGCCGGGGTGGCGTCGGGCTGCTGGTCGCCGGTCGGCCAGTAGGAGCTCATCGTCTGCCACAGCTTGCGCCCGTACAGCGACAGGTCGGTCGCCTGCAACCGGTCGGACCAGAACTGGAACAGCTCGTCGCTCGGTACGCTCCAGCCGATGTCGTCGCCGGGCGCGGCGATGTAGCCGTCCAGGGTCAGGTTCATGCCGTAGATCAATTTCCGCATGGCGCCAGCCTTCCGTGAGTCGGTCTCACACGTACAGACCGGCGCGGCGCGGGAAACTCATCGTGCGCGCTCCGAGCTCGCATGTAGTCCTCGTGCTCGGCGGCTCAGCCGCAGACTCGTCGTTCCGCCGAGGAAATGGCATCGATCCGGGACTGATCTTGAGTGACAGCGCGGTGAGACAACGGAGAACCAGCAGGTCACAGAAGACCGACATGTCATCGGCGGCGAGACCCCACACCGGGGGCGAAATGAGCTCGACGCGGGGTGCCGGGCCGGGGTGGAGTGAGGCCATGACGACACCTCAGGAAGAGCTGCTCCCCGGCACCCGGCGTGCGCTGCTGCACCGGATCGCCGTCGCCCAGGCGGAAGGGCGCGCGCCGTCGCTCGTCGCGACCGTCGTACGGGGCGGCGAACCCGTGTGGACGGGGGCGCGGACGTCGGTGGAGGGCCACGGACCCGATCAGAACGTGCAGTACCGGATCGGCTCGATCACCAAGACCTTCACCGCCGTTCTCGTGCTGCGGCTGCGTGACGAGGGTCTGCTCGACCTCGCGGACCCGCTGGAGAAGCATCTGCCGGGCACCGGCGTGGGGGAGGCGACCATCGCCGGACTGCTCGCGCACACAGCCGGGCTGGCGGCCGAGACGCCGGGTCCGTGGTGGGAGCGCAGTCCCGGGTCCCTGCGGCCCGAACTCGCCGACGTGCTGGGCGAGCGGCCCGTGCTGCATCCGGCCGGCCGGCGGTTCCACTACTCCAACCCGGGCTATGCGCTGCTCGGCGCGCTCGTCGAGAAGCTGCGGGGCGCGCCGTGGGAGGAGGTCCTCCGGCGCGAAGTACTCGAACCTCTGGGTCTTGAGCGGACGAGTGCGCGGCCGCAGGCACCGCACGCGGGTGGCTGGGCGGTGCATCCATGGGCCGATGTGATGCTGCCCGAGCCCGCGGAGGACCTCGGGCGGATGGCGCCCGCGGGGCAACTGTGGTCCACCACGGGTGACCTGGCGCGGTTCGCGGCCTTCCTGGTCGAGGGCGACGAGCGCGTGCTGAGCGCGGGGTCGCTGCGGGAGATGCGGACGCCCGCGGCGCCCGCCGAGGCGGCGGACGTGGCCGGCGGCTACGCCTACTGCCTGGGCATGGAGATCCGGCACCAGGGCGGACGAACCCTCGTCGGCCACACGGGGTCGCTGCCCGGCTTCCTCGCCTGCCTCATGATCAGCGAGGCGGACGACGTGGCGGCGGTCGTCCTGGCCAACTGCACGTCCGGTCCGCCGCTGTTCACGGTCGCCGCCGACCTCGTCCGGATCGTCGCCGAGGCGGAGCCGCGCATCCCCCGGCCCTGGCGGCCGCTGCGTGACGTCGACCCGTCGGTGTTGGAGCTGGCGGGACAGTGGTACTGGGGGACATACGCCTTCGCGTTGCGGCTGACGGCCGACGGGCTCGTCTCGTTGGAGCCGCTGTCCGGCAACGGCCGCCGCTCGCGGTTCCGGTCCAACGGCGACGGCACCTGGACCGGGCTGGAGGGCTACTACGCCGGAGAGACCCTGAGCGCCGTACGACGGCCGGACGGATCCCTGAGCCATCTCGACCTCGGATCCTTCGTCTTCACACGCCAGCCGTACGACGAGGGGGCTCCTGTGCCGGGCGGTGTGGACCCCGAGGGATGGCGGGGGGTCGGTTAGGGCACTGGTCCGGCACCGGACGCGCAGCGCGCTGTTTCACGTGAAACAGCGCGCTGCACACCTTTCACAGCGTGAGCTTGAACCCCACGTGGGAGGCGGTGAAACCGAGCCGTTCGTAGAAGCGGTGGGCATCGGTCCGCGAGATGTCGGAGGTCAGCTGCACCAATCGGCAGTGCCGGCGCCGGGATTCCTCGATCGCCCACTCGATGAGCCGGGTGCCCAGGCCGCTGCCGCGTTCGTCGGCGTGGACACGCACGCCTTCGATGATCGACCTGGTGGCGCCGCGCCGGGACAGCCCGGGCACGATCGTGAGCTGGAGCGTGCCGACGACACGGTCCTCCCGGACCGCCACGACCAGATGCTGGTTCGGGTCGGCACTGAGCCGCTCCAGTGCGGCCAGGTACGGGGTGAGGTCGTCCGGCGACTCGCGCCGGACTCCCAGCGGATCGTCGGCGAGCATGCCGACGATCGCGGGGACGTCGTCCGTCACCGCGGCGCGTATCTCGAGAGCTCCCATGGCCGCACCCTATGCGGGACGGCACACCTAGGCGGGCACCGGCGCCTTCAGCGTCTCCACGACCCGTACCAGTGGGGCCAGTTCAGGGTTCTTGGCTGCCTCGTCCAGGGCCTCGCGCAGGGCGGAGTCGTTGGTGGGGCGGGCCTCCTCCAGAAGCTTGAGGCCGGTTTCGGTGACGTTCGTGTAGATGCCCCGGCGGTCGGTGGGGCACAGGTAGCGCTCCAGGAGTCCGCGGTCCTCGAGCCGGGTGACCAGGCGGGTGGTGGCGCTCTGACTGAGGACGACCGCGTCGGCGACCTGCTTCATCTGCAGGTGGCCTCCGTCGCCGTCGTGCTGTCGGCTGAGCACGTCGAGCAGGGAGTACTCGCGCACGCTCAGGTCGTGTCTGGTCTGCAGGGCGCGCTCGATGTGGGCCTCGATCCTCCCGTGCAGCAGGGAGAGGGCGCACCAGCCCTGGGAGAGGGCGGTGAGCGCGGGGTCCGTCGCTGTCATTGGCGTTTCCTCCGTCACGGAGCAGCTCTTGCCAGGGTAGAGCAGGGCCGCAATAGTCTCTGTTTGCATGTATCCCGCGTCTGCAACTATTGTGGACGCACGCAAAGCGCTCCTGCAATCGTCTGGGAAGGTGTCACCCCCCATGCCTCTCGCGCTTCTGGCCCTCGCGATCGGGGCCTTCGGGATCGGAACGACCGAGTTCGTGATCATGGGCTTGCTGCCCGAGGTGGCGAGCGACTTCGGGGTCTCCATCCCCACCGCCGGTTACCTGGTGACCGGCTACGCGCTCGGTGTCGTCTTCGGCGCCCCGCTGATGACTGTGCTCGGCACCAGGGTGTCCAGGAAGCGGATGCTGATGCTGCTGATGGGCCTGTTCATCGCCGGCAACCTGCTCTCCGCCCTCGCCCCCGCCTTCGGCATCATGCTGGTCGGCCGTGTGGTCGCCTCACTCGCCCATGGCGCCTTCTTCGGCATCGGTTCGGTCGTCGCGGCCGACCTGGTCGCCCCGGACAAGAAGGCCGGAGCCATCGCCATGATGTTCACCGGGCTCACCGTCGCCAATGTCGTCGGCGTCCCGCTGGGCACGCTCGTCGGCCAGTCCATCGGCTGGCGCGTCACCTTCGCCGTCGTCACCGCCCTCGGCGTCGTCGGGCTGGCCGGCATCGCCAAGCTCGTCCCGGACATGCCCAAGCCGGAGGGCGTACGCCTGCGGCACGAACTGGCCGCCTTCAAGAACGTCCAGGTCCTGCTCGCCATGGCGATGACCGTCCTCGGCTTCGGCGGTGTCTTCGCGGCCATCACCTACATCGCGCCGATGATGACCCACGTCGCCGGATTCGCCGACGGCTCCGTCACCTGGCTGCTGGTCCTCTTCGGCCTCGGCATGGTGGGCGGCAACCTCGTCGGCGGCCGGTTCGCCGACCGTGCCCTGATGCCCATGCTGTACGTCTCGCTGGGCGCCCTCGCTGTCGTCCTGGCGCTCTTCACCCTGACCGCGCACCACAAGGTCCTCTCGGCCGTGACGATCGCCCTGATCGGCGCCCTGGGCTTCGCCACCGTCCCGCCGCTGCAGAAGCGCGTCCTCGACCAGGCGCACGGCGCCCCCACGCTGGCCTCCGCCGTGAACATCGGCGCCTTCAACCTCGGCAACGCCCTGTCCGCCTGGCTCGGCGGCCTCGTGATCGCGGCGGGCCTCGGCTACACCGCCCCCAACTGGGTCGGCGCCCTCCTCGCCGCGGCCGCCCTGGTCCTCGCCTTCCTCTCGGCCGCCCTGGAGCGGCGGGGCGGCGCCCCCGGCACCGTCGTCGCCGGCTCCGCGCCCGCCGAGCGGCGGACCCCGGTCCACCACTGAACCGCGGGGCCAGGGGCTCGGGTCAGGGCCGACCCGGGTCCCCCGGCCCAGCACCGAACAGCACCACCGACAAGTCCCAGGAGAACACCTCTCATGAGCACCACCACCGCCGTCGCCCCGCTGACCACCCAGGACGCCGAGGTCCTGCTGACCGCGGCCCGCCGCGCCGCCGAAACCGCCGGGGTCACGGTCAGCGTGACCGTGCTGGACGCCGGCGGCCATCTGCTGGCCTTCCGCCGGGACGACCGCGCCGTGCTGATCTCCGGCGAGACCAGCACCCGCAAGGCGTACACCGCCCTCCAGCTGAACGCGCCCACCGCCGACCTCGTCGACGCCGTGCAGCCCGGTGGCCTCTTCCACACCCTGCCCACCGCGCTCGACCGGCCCCTGCTGTTCATCGCGGGCGGCGTGCCGGTCCACCGGGACGGCCGCCTGATCGGCGCGATCGGAGTGGGCGGAGGCGCGCCGGAGCAGGACCACGCCTTCGCCACGGCCGCCGTGGAGGCCCTCCTCACCTGACGGCGCCCCGCACCACGAACGCCGGTTCCCACAGCCTCGGGGACCGGCGTCCTCGTGTCGGAGGCGTCGTGCAGGCGCCGGTCAGCCGGCCGCCACCGTGACCGGTGCGAACCGCCGCCGCCAGTCCCCGGGCAGCTCCGTGATCCCATGAGCCATGACCGCGTTGAAGGCGACGGACGCCAGACCCCGCTCCTTCGCCCATGCCAGCAGCTCTTCGTGCCGGACGTCGATGTCGGTGCGCAGCGGCCGGCCGGTGCGGGCGGCGAGCGAGGCGATGAGCGCTTGTGCCGTGGAGGTGTCACGGGCGATCAGCGGACCCACGACCTGGGTGTCCATGTTGGGCCAGGCCGCCGCGTATCCGATCAGCCGCCCGTCCGCCTCGGCGACGCGCAGCTGGTCGGCGAAGGCGGGCAGCCGGGTGATGACATGCGTACGGTCGACGCCGAACACTTCCTCGTCGAGCCGGAGGATCGCGGGGAGGTCCTCGGCGGTCGCGGCGCGGGTGGCGACCTCGGCCTCCGGTCCCCCGGGCACGAAGTGCCCACGCAGCATCTCCGCCAGGCCGGTGACCTTGAAACCGAGCTCCTCGTATAGGGGCCGGCCGTACGGCGTCGCGTGCAGGGTCACGGGCGTGGTGCCCATCGCCGAGACGACATGGCGCATCAGGCGACGGGCCACGCCCTGGCGGGCATACCGTTCGGCGACCAGCACCATGCCGATGGCCGCGAGCTCGGGTCGCTGCGGCGCTCCGTACTCGGTGACCACGCAGGCGCTGACGAGTCCGCCGCCTTCGGGGTCGTCGATGCCGTAGCCCTTCCCGGCCGTGAGGAGAAAGCCCCATTTGTGCTCCTCTCGCGGCCACCCCCGGTCTTCGGACAAGTCGGCGCACGAGGCGAGATCGCGCAACGTCAGACGGCGGATGGGCAGAGCGGCAAGGGAAGGAGTCGGCACGCAGGTCAGGCTGTCCGACAAGGGCCCTCCCCGTCCACCGCTTTCGACTGAGATGTACGACGTTTTGGCCAGGTGCGGAGAGGCGCACGGTGCGTGCGGGCACGCGCAGGACGTTTCACGTGAAACACGTGAGAACACTGGGCGTCCAGCCGTCCGGTTCCAGGCGGGCGGGCTCATCCCGTCGGCCTCGACGCCCACCGGATCGGACCGGGACCGCGCCGCTCGATCGGGCGGGCCCGTCGGGCTCGACGGGCCCGCCGGAGCCGGAATTCTGGTCCGGTGGTCTGTCAGCCCAGGTCGGGGGCGTGCATGGCGCGTACGCCTTCGATGTTGCCGTCCAGGTAGTGCCGCAGTGACAGCGGCACGAGGTGGACGGAGGCGATGCCGACGCGCGTGAACGGCACGCGCACGATCTCGTACTCACCGGCGGGTTCGTCCACCTCGGGGCCGTGCCGCAGCGAGGGGTCCATGGAGCTCAGGCGGCAGACGAAGAAGTGCTGTACTTTCACGCCGGTCGCGCCGTCGTCCTCGCCGATGTGCTCCACGGTGTCCACGAAACAGGGCACCACGTCGGTGATCTTGGCGCCGAGTTCCTCGTACACCTCGCGGTGCAGGGCGTCGACGACGGTCGGGTCACTCGATTCGACCCCGCCGCCGGGGGTGACCCAGTAGGGATCGACACCGGGCTTGGTGCGCTTGATCAGGATCAGGTCGTCACCGTCCAGCAGGACGGCGCGAGCGGTGCGCTTGACCACGGGTCGGACGGTCATGGGTGAAATGTGGCCCGGCTGGTTCCACGTGAAACATAGCGAAATGTCACCGGACGAGTGCTTGAGGTGAGGCATGCGCGGGGGCGGCTCAGCACCATTCGCCGGCCGCGCGCTGCAGCCACTCGTGGGCCCGCGCGATGTGCGGCAGCGCCAGTGTGCCGGTGCGGACCACCAGGAAGTACGTCCGCAGAGGAGGCACCGCCGGCTCGTACAGGGCGACGACCTCCCCGCGTTCGAGCGCGTCCGCGCACAGGTAGCGCGGCAGCACGGCCAGTCCCGCGCCCGCGGCCGTGCAGGCGAGCACGGCACGCAGATCGGGAACGACGACGGTGCCCGGGGTGGGCGGACGGGAGTCGAAGACGGACGCCCAGTAGCGGGAGACGAAAGGCAGTGATTCGTGTACCTCGACCACCGGGACGTGTTCGAGGGCGGAGGCCCCGTTGCGGTCGAGTTTCCCGGTGTCGATCCGCTCGGCCCGGGAAGGGGCGGCGACCAGGACGTGCTCCTCGTCGCAGAGCGCGGTCGCCGAGAGCAGGGCGCCGCGCGGCCTGGCGGTGCTGACGGCCAGGTCGTGATGCCCGGCGGCCAGCCCTTCCAGCACCTCCTCGGCGTTCCCGAACGAGGCGCGCAGGGCGAACTCCTGCCCGTCCTCGCCGGTCAGATCCGTGAGCGCGGGCAGCACCCGCTCAGCGGTGAACTCCGGGGGCCCGGCGAGGTGCAGCGTCCGTAAGGAGAAGTCGGCGTTCGCTCCCGTCTCGGCTATCTCCACCAGGGCGTCGAGATGCGGGGCGGCCTTGTGGGCGAGCTCGTCACCGATCGTCGTCGGGGTCACACCGCGGGCCTGCCGAAGGAACAGAGGGCGGCCCAGCTGCCGTTCCAGGGTGCGGATCTGCGAGGTGACGGCCGGCTGGGAGAGCCCGAGCAGGGCGGCGGCGCGGGTGAAGGAGCCGGCCCGGTGCACGGTCACGAAGGTGCGCAGCAAGGCCAGATCCACAGCACAACCTCCCCTCCGCACGTTCCGCTCCCGCCCCCGGAGCGCCCAACTATAAATAAGTCGATAGGTCTCTGTCGCTACTGTGATTGGACACTGACAGAGAGTCAATTAGCCTTGTTGGCGCGGTTCTTCGCGCGGAACCGGGGCGGTCCGAGCCACGAGGGGGGAGGTTCGGACCGCCCGTCGCGCGCGGCCGGACACCGCTCGGCGCAGGTGCGCGTGCGAGGCGGGGGCGGCGGCCGGTGCGCGGGGCGGTTCAGCCCGCCGACTCCTCCAGCGCGCGCAACACGTCCGCCACCAGGTCCTCGGGATCCTCGGCACCGACCGAGAAACGGACGAAACCCTCCGGCACCGCGTCCCCGCCCCAGCGTCCGCGCCGTTCGGCCGTGGACCGCACCCCGCCGAAGCTCGTCGCGTCGTCCACCAGCCGCAGCGCCTCCAGGAAGCGGTCGGCACGCGCGCGCGTGGGCAGGGTGAAGGACACCACGCACCCGTAGCGCCGCATCTGCCGCGAGGCGATCTCGTACGAGGGGTCGTCCACCAGTCCCGGATAGCGCACCCCCAGCTCCTCGGGCCGGTCCCGCAGCGCCTCGGCGACCGCGAGCGCGTTGGCGCACTGCCGGTCGACGCGCAGCTGGAGCGTGGCGAGGGAGCGGTGCGCGAGCCAGGCCTCCATGGGCCCGGGGATCGCGCCCACGATCTTGCGCCAGCGGCGTACGGCGGTCATGGCCTCGGCGCTGCGGCCGGTGACGTATCCCAGGAGGATGTCACCGTGCCCGGAGAGCTGCTTGGTGCCGCTGGCCACCGAGAAGTCGGCGCCGAGGTCCAGCGGACGCTGGCCGAGCGGGGTCGCCAGGGTGTTGTCGACGGCCACCAGGGCACCACGCGCGTGTGCCGCCTCGGCGAGCCGCCGGACGTCGCACACGTCGAGCCCCGGGTTCGACGGGGTCTCGATCCACAGCAGCTTCGCGCCGTCGAGGACGTCGAGCTGGGCGTCGCCGCCGGTCGGCGCGGTGCGCACCTCGATGCCGTACGCCTCCAGCTGGGCGCGCACCAGGGGCAGCACCTGGTAGCCGTCGCTGGGCAGGACGACCGCGTCCCCGGCGCGCAGCTGCGAGAAGAGCACCGCGGAGATCGCGGCCATGCCCGAGGCGAACACCAGCGTCTCGACGTCCTGCCCGGGCGCCTCCAGCTCGCCGATGGCGCGCTCCAGCAGCGTCCAGGTGGGGTTCTCGTCGCGGCCGTAGGTGTACGGGCCGGTGGGGTCGCCCGGCAGGTGGAAGTGGGCGGCGAACACGGGCCCCGGCAGGGTCGGCTCGTGCCTGACCGGCTCCGGCAGCCCGGCCCGCACCGCGCGCGTGCCCTCACCCGTGCCCGGGAAGGCGCGGCGGCCTCCGTCGTGCCCGGCGTCCTCGCCGACCGTGTCCCTTGTGCTCATGCCGCCCGTCCTCCCACGTCCTCGCGTACCGCGGCGAGCAGACCGGCGCTCGCCGCCTCCACCATCTCAAGACACTCCTCGAAGCCGTCCACGCCCCCGTAGTACGGGTCCGGGACGTCGAGGTCGTCGCCGGCGGCGGGGTCGTACGACCGCAGCAGCCGCACCTTGGCCGCGTCCTGCTCCGTGGGCGCCAGGCGGCGCAGGTCCCTGAGGTGGCCGGCGTCCAGAGCGACGACGAGGTCGAGGCGGGCGAACCAGGACGGCTGGAACTGGCGGGCCGTGTGGTCGAGGCGGTAGCCGTGGTCCTCCAGGACGGCCACGGTGCGCGGGTCGGCGCCCTCGCCCTCGTGCCAGCCGCCGGTGCCGGCGCTGTCGACCTCGACCAGGCCGTCGAGCCCGGCCTCCGCCACACGCGCGCGGAAGACGGACTCGGCCATCGGGGAGCGGCAGATGTTGCCCGTGCAGACGAAGCAGACGCGGTAGGTCATGACCTCAGTCTCCGTCGGGCAGGACGACGTTGAGCGCCCAGGAGACGATCGAGATGATCAGGCCGCCCACGACGGCCGTCCAGAAGCCCTCCACGTGGAAACTCAGGTCGAGCACGTCGGCCAGCCACGAGGTGAGCAGCAGCATCAGCGCGTTCACCACCAGGGTGAACAGGCCGAGCGTCAGGATGAGCAGCGGAAGGCTCAGCAGCCTCACGACCGGCTTGACCAGGACGTTCACCAGGCCGAAGAGCAACGCGACGAGAATCAGGGTGCCGGCCTTCTTGCCCGTGCTGTCACCGGTCAGGGTGATCTTGTCGAGCAGCCACACGGCGACCGCCAGGGCGCCCGCGTTGGCGATCGTCTTGACTAGGAAATTCATCATGTGTCTGATCGTGGCAGACGGGGTCGGACACGAGCGGTGGGACAGGGGCGGACAGGCGATGAAGGCATTCCGGCTGGACGAACTGGAGGCGGAGCGCGCCGCCAACGACGGGGCGTACCTCCAGTTCCTGCGGGAGCGGAACATGTCGGTCGGCCTGTACGCGTTGAACGCGGGCGAGCACGATCCGCAGACGCCGCACCGCCAGGACGAGGTGTACGTCGTCGTGAGCGGCCGGGCCTCGCTCACCGTGGGCCTGGAGACGACCCAGGTGGCGCGGGGCAGCGTGGTGTACGTCCCGGCGGGCGTCGCCCACAAGTTCCACCACGTCAGCGAGGACCTGAGGGTGCTGGTGGTGTTCTCTCCGCCCGAGAGCTGAGCCGCCGTCCCGGGGTTCCCTAGGGGACCGGTCAGGGGAGGACGAGGGATGCGAGACCCCCGCCGCCCCCCTTCCGGGACCTAGCATCGAGTGCAGGACATCCGGAGATCACGGATCCGGGATGATGGACAGGACCCGGCACTCGGACGGGCGGAGAGGCGAGGACAAGGCGATGCGGGAGATTTTCGCGGGGCTGCCGTGGTGGGTGAAGTGGGTCGCGGTGCCGGTCGTCGCCCTGGTCGTGTTCGGCGGGCTGATCGCGAACGTGGTCGGCTTCCTCATCGGGCTGCTCTTCAAGGTCCTGGTGTTCGTGGCCCTGGTGGGCGGACTGATCTACGTCGTACGGAAGTTCACGTCGAGTTCGTCGTCGCGCAGCGACTGGTGAGTCCTGTGGGAAGCCGGTGAGGTAACAGGAATCACCGGTTCCCTCGGGCGAGGGAAGTTTCCCCGGCGGGCCGTCTGCGGGCGGTGGCGGACGATTAGAGTCCGGAAGCCACGTGGGGGAAGGCCCCCGCGAGCGGCGTACACCCCCATCCGTGTCTTCCCGCACGGACTGCCCCCTCGCGCTTCGGGAGTGCCCTTGCCCACGGCCGACACCGCATCCGCCCCTTTGCACTCGGTCCCCGTCCAGCCCCGCTCGACGGCGTCCTCCGCACCCCCGCCCCCCGGCACCCTCATCGGATCCGTGCAGCGCGCGATGCGCCTGCTGGAGAGCGTCGCCCGGCACGAGCACGGGGCTCCCGCCAAACAACTCGCCCGCGAGACCGGCCTGGCGCTCCCCACCACGTACCACCTGCTGCGCACCCTGGTGCACGAGGGGTATCTGCGCCGCGACAAGGGCCTGTTCTTCCTGGGGAGGGCGGCTGAGCGGCTGAGCAGCAGCGGAGCCCAGCAGAAACGTCGCAGCACGGTCGTCGAGGCGCTGGCGCACTGGCGCGACGCGATCG
This sequence comes from Streptomyces sp. NPDC052701, assembly GCF_040678355.1. Classification (NCBI taxonomy): domain Bacteria; kingdom Bacillati; phylum Actinomycetota; class Actinomycetes; order Kitasatosporales; family Streptomycetaceae; genus Streptomyces; species Streptomyces sp. NPDC052701. The sequence continues at coordinate 18,886 of NZ_JBFATO010000023.1, read as the reverse complement.
GCGTACCCGTGTACTACGCGGTGTACCGGGAGGGTGAAATCGACGTCCTGTGCGTGGCCGACACCCCGGGCAACCCCGCGGTCGAGGAGTGGGCCGGCTTCCGGGAGACCGCGCACGCGCACGCCGTCGGGCAGTGCCTGCTCTCCCAGCTCGACGAGGAGGCCCGCCGGGACCACCTCGCCCGCTATCCGGTGCAGCCCCTCACGCCGTACACGGTGCGCGACGACCACAGCCTGCTGCGGCGCCTGGACCGGTTGCGGCGGGCCGAACCGGTGATCGAGCGGCAGGAGTACGCCCTGGGCACGGTGTGCGCGGCGCTCCCGCTGACCGTCGGCACCCAGGCCGCGACGGTGGCCATCTCCCTGCCCGCACACCAGGCCGACCGCCTGCTCCCCGCGGCCCGGCGGCTGCAGGACGAGATGGGACGGCTGCTGGGCTCGCTCACACTCTCTATCAGTATCTGAAAACTCACTCCTTGTGATCTGATGTGTACGTTCAGCAAGATTCCAGGCAGTTGTCAGGGGTCGGTCCCGGCCAGTCCGCGGCGAATGACGGGGTAGCGATGCGCGAGTCCGTACAGGCAGAGGTCATGATGAGCTTTCTCGTGTCGGAGGAGCTCTCCTTCCGCATTCCGGTGGAACTGCGCTACGAGACCTGTGATCCGTACGCCGTACGGCTGACTTTCCACCTGCCCGGGGACGCCCCGGTGACCTGGGCCTTCGGCCGGGAGCTGCTGATCGACGGGGTGGGACGGCCGTGCGGCGAGGGTGACGTGCGCGTCTGGCCGGTCGAACCCGACGACCTCACCGAGGTGCTGATCCGGCTCCAGGTCGGCGGCGACCACGCGCTGTTCCGCTCCTCGACGGCACCGCTCGTGGCCTTCCTCGACCGCACCGACAAACTGGTGCCGCTGGGCCAGGAGGGCTCGCTGGCCGACTTCGACGCCCACCTCGACGAGGCCCTGGACCGCATCCTGGCGGAGCAGGGCGCCGGCTGAAGCGTTACGGCAACCGGGTGGTGGTGACGTAACGCTTCACCGGCTGCCGCCCCGGCCGCAGGAACGCTTCAGCGTGAGGGCCGGCCGCGGCGGAGGAAGGGTCAGCGCTTGCGGCGGCGGCCCCGCCCGCCGCGTACCAGGGCCGGACGGGCGGCGTCCGCCGCCGGCGCCCCGGTCCCCGGGCGGTCCGCCGAGACCACCAGGGCCGCCAGCGCCGTCGTCACCGGAACCGAGGCGACCAGGCCGATCGAACCGACCAGCGTGCGCACGATCTCCTCGGCGACCAGCTCGCTGTTGGCGACCGTCCCCACACTGCTCTGCGCGATGGAGAACAGCAGCAGCAGCGGCAGCGCGGCGCCCGCGTAGGCGAGGACCAGCGTGTTGACGACGGACGCGATGTGGTCGCGGCCGATCCGGATGCCCGCCCGGTACAGCCCGCGCCAGCCCATCGACGGATTGGCCTCGTGCAGCTCCCAGACCGCCGACGTCTGCGTGACCGTCACGTCGTCCAGGACGCCCAGCGAACCGATGATGACGCCGGCGAGCAGCAGACCGCTCATGTCGATGTCCGGGTACAGGCCGTGGATCAGACCGGTGTTGTCGTCGGTGTTGCCCGTGAGCGCGGCCCAGCCGATGAACAGCGAGCCGAGAACGCCGATCAGCAGCAGTGAGATCAGGGTGCCGAGCACCGCCACCGACGTACGGGCCGACAGCCCGTGGCACAGGTACAGCGCGATCAGCATGATGGCGCTCGATCCCACCACCGCCACGACCAGCGGGTTGGAGCCCTGCAGGATCGCGGGCAGCATGAAGAGGCTCAGCACCAGGAAGCTGATGGCCAGCGCGACCAGCGCCATGACACCCCGCAGCCGCCCGACGACCACGACGGCCAGGGCGAAGATGCCGGCGAGCAGTGTCATCGGGAAACGGCGGTTGACGTCGGCCACCGAGTACTGCAGGTCCTTCGGCGCGGAGGGCTCGTAGGCGACCACGACCTCCTGGCCCTGTTCCAGCTGCCGGGACTGGTCCGGCTGGACGATCTCGGTGAACGTCCGGCCCTTGTCCTTGCCCGTGTCGACCCGGATCGTCGCCCTCTTGCAGGTGCCGTCGGCCTGCTGGACGGCCGAGGAACCCTCGGCGGTGGAGGTGTCGCCGGTCGGGGGGACTCCGGAGGCGCCGACGTCCTTGCAGCTCACCTCGACGACCTTGGTGACCGTGGCCTGCTGCGTCTGCCGGTCGAAGCCGACGCCCGTGCGCTGGTGCGGCGGGGCCCCGCCCGGCCACAGCACGGCGAGACCGACCAGCACCGCCGCGGCGAACGGGATGAGGATCGCCGCGATGACCTTGCGCAGGTGCCGGGAGACGGGCGTGGCAGGACCGTGGGCGTGGCTGTGCGAGTGCCCGTGCCCGCCGCCCGGTGCGGGACCGTGGCCGTGACCGTGGCCTCCGCCCGACCCGGAGCCGTGGCCGTGCCCGGATCCGGAGCCGTGGCCGGCCCCGGGGCCGCCGGCGGAGCCCGGGTCGTTGCCGCCGGACGGTGAAACGTAGCCGCCGCCACCGGCCCCGAAGCCACGGCCGTCGTCGGCCGCGAAACCGGATCCGCCGCCGGACCCGCGACCGGGCCGGTCGTCGAAACCGCCGCCGAGTCCGGGGCCGTGCCCACCGCCGGACCCCGCACCGCGTTCGGCGCCGGAACGGGGAGCCCGGCCGTCGCCGAACCCGGCACCGGCATCCCGTCCGCCGCCGGGCCGCGGCACCCGGTCGCCGCCCGTGCCGGGCCCACGACCGCTGTCGGGGCCACTGCCGCCACCGGGGCCATGACCGCCACCGGGGGCGACATCGGGAACCCGGCCACCGCCCGGGCCCGGGTGAGGGCCGGGGGCGGGACCCTGCCGGTTGCCGAGGCCGGTCCCGGAGCCCTGCTCGCTGTCACCGCGTGACCCGGGACCACTCGGCCCGCGCCCGAACCAGTCGCCGGCACCACGGTCACCACCGCGGCCGTCACCCCGGAGCGGGGCACGGCCGTCCACATGGCCATGACCACGGCTTTCGCCGAGGCCGTCTGCATGGCCACCTCCACCTCCGCCGCCGTTTCCGGCGCCGGATCCGCGGGGTGGCTCGGGCGGTGGGTACGGGGGACGCTGCGTCGTGGTCACCGACCGATCATCGCAAGAACGAGGAGGGCCCTCTGTTCACCGCGCCCGAAGTGACGCTAGCGTGGAGGCACCTTTTGTACACGCGGGAGCTCGGAGCACCGGGCTGAGAGGGCGCTGACCTCCGTCCCTGCGATGTTTCACATGAAACATCGCAGGAGCCGAGTGATGTTTCACACGAAACGCCGGCAGACGGAAACCGCTGCGTCGACCGCCGAACCTGTTACCGGGTAATGCCGGCGTAGGGAGTAGGTCTCATGACCAACAAGGACGCACGCACGCCTGCCTCCACGCAGATCGCGGAGAACGGATCCGCCAACGGATCCGCCAACGGATCCGCCAACGGTTCCGGCGGCGGTTCCGCCGCCGGAACGCGCGACGGGGAGGCCGGGAAGTCCATCGGCTGGCACAAGGCGTACCTCGAGGGCTCACGCCCCGACCTGCGGGTGCCGGTCCGTCAGGTGCATCTCACCAACGGGCGGTCGGTCACGTTGTACGACACCTCCGGCCCGTACACCGATCCGCTCGTCGAGACCGATGTCCGCAGGGGCCTGCCGCCGCTGCGGGAGAGCTGGATCATCGCCCGCGGCGACACCGAGGAGTACGCGGGCCGTCCCGTCCGCCCCGAGGACGACGGGATCAAGCACACCTCACCGCGCGGGGGCCTGCGCAACCTCGACGCCGTCTTCCCCGGACGGCCGCGCCAGCCGCGCCGGAGCCGTGACGGCAGGGCGGTCACACAGCTCGCGTACGCGCGACGGGGCGAGATCACGCCCGAGATGGAGTTCGTGGCCCTCCGCGAGAACGTGTCGCCCGAGGTCGTGCGCGAGGAGATCGCGGCGGGCCGGGCGGTGCTGCCCGCCAACGTCAACCATCCGGAGATCGAGCCGATGATCATCGGCAAGCGGTTCCTGGTGAAGGTCAACGCCAACATCGGCAACTCGGCGGTGACGTCCTCCATCGAGGAGGAGGTCGAGAAGATGACCTGGGCGACCCGCTGGGGCGCCGACACGGTCATGGACCTCTCCACCGGCCGCAACATCCACACCACCCGCGAGTGGGTGCTGCGCAACTCCCCCGTCCCCATCGGCACCGTGCCGCTCTATCAGGCCCTGGAGAAGGTCGACGGCAAGGCCGAGGAGCTCACCTGGGAGATCTACAAGGACACGGTCATCGAACAGGCCGAGCAGGGCGTGGACTACATGACGGTCCACGCGGGCGTACGCCTGGCCTACGTACCGCTCACCGCCAACCGCAAGACCGGCATCGTCTCGCGCGGCGGCTCGATCATGGCCGCGTGGTGCCTGGCGCACCACAAGGAGTCGTTCCTGTACGAGAACTTCGAGGAGCTGTGCGAGATCCTCGCCGCCTACGACGTCACGTACTCGCTCGGCGACGGCCTGCGGCCCGGCTCCATCGCCGACGCCAATGACGAGGCGCAGTTCGCGGAGTTGAGGACGCTCGGGGAACTCAACCAGATCGCGAAGCGTTTCCACGTACAGACCATGATCGAGGGCCCGGGCCACGTCCCGATGCACAAGATCAAGGAGAACATCGACCTTCAGCAGGAGATCTGCGATGAAGCTCCGTTCTATACGCTCGGCCCGCTGACCACGGACGTCGCGCCGGCGTACGACCACATCACCTCCGGCATCGGTGCCGCGATGATCGCCTGGTGGGGCACGGCCATGCTCTGCTACGTCACACCCAAGGAGCACCTGGGCCTGCCGAACCGTGACGACGTCAAGACCGGCGTCATCACCTACAAGATCGCCGCCCACGCGGCCGACCTCGCCAAGGGCCACCCGGGCGCCCAGGAGTGGGACGACGCCCTGTCCGACGCCCGTTTCGAGTTCCGGTGGGAGGACCAGTTCAACCTCGCGCTGGACCCGGACACGGCGCGGGAGTTCCACGACGAGACCCTGCCGGCGGAGCCCGCCAAGACCGCTCACTTCTGCTCGATGTGCGGCCCCAAGTTCTGCAGCATGAAGATCTCGCAGGACATCCGGCGTGAACACGGCGGCAGCCAGGCCGAGATCGAGGAGGGCATGGCCCGGAAGTCGAAGGAGTTCGCGGCCGCCGGCAACCGGGTGTACCTGCCGATCGCGGACTGATCCGCCCGCGCCCGGCCGACGGGACCGGCGGCGGCCCCGGCTGACGGCGCCGGCCGGGCGCCGTCAGCCGGCGGCACCGGCCGGCGGACCGGTGGGTGCCGCCGGCGCCGCCGCTGTTCCACCACGCCGAGCGCGATGCCCGCACGGGGGCGGGCGTCGGTCGGCCCCTCCCCACCGCGGCGGTGGGCTCGGCAGACTGGTCCCATGACAGCGATGCGTCTGAGCAAGGGCGCCAACCTTCCCGTTCACTCGCCCGCCGTGCGCGTCGAGCTCACCTGGTCCACGGGAGCGGGTGTGCCCGGGGTCGACGCCTCGGCCCTGCTGCTCACCGCGGCCGGACGCGTCCGTGACGACGGCGACTTCGTCTTCTACAACCAGCCGCGTCATGCCTCCGGCGCGGTACGGCACCTGGGTCAGCAGGATGCCGCCGGTGCCACGACCGACACGGTCGAGATCGACCTCGGCGCACTGGAACCGGCCGTCGAACGCATCGTGCTGTGCGCGTCGGCCGACGGCGGGACCTTCGGCCAGGTGCCCGGTCTGGCGCTGCGCTTGCTCGACGCGGGGACGCGGGCCGAGCTCGCCCGGTTCGACATGGCGGCCGGAACGGAGACCGCGCTGATCGGCGGGGAGCTCTACCTGCGGCAGGGACGGTGGAAGTTCCGGGCGGTGGGCCAGGGGTACGCCTCGGGGCTCGCGGGGCTGGCCACCGACTTCGGCATCACGGTCGACGAGGCTCCCCCGGCCGCGCCCGCCACGCCGGCAGCACCCGCCCCGGCACCACCCGCCCCCACGGCACCGGAACCAGCCCCCCTCCAGCCCCCGGCGTCTCCCGCGCCCCGCCCGGCCAAGGGAGAGGAACGACTGCCCGTGGACATGCACAAGCGGCTGTCCCTGCGCAAGGAGCAGGTGGCGGTCAGCCTCCGCAAGCACGGGGCGGCCGGCGTCACCGCGCGGGTCGTCCTGGTCCTCGACGCCTCCGGCTCCATGTCCTTCCTCTACTCGAAAGGCGTGGTGGCCGACGTCGTGGAGCGCATGGCCGCCGTCGCCGCACAGCTCGACGACGACGGCGAGATGCAGGCCTGGACGTTCGCCTCGAACGCGGCTCGCCTGCCCGACCTGCGGCTGGGCGAACTGCCCGAGTGGCTCGGGCTGCACGTGCGCGTGGGAGAGATCGGCCTCTTCCGGCGCGGCAGGAAGAAGGGTCTGCGAGAAGGCCAGGTCGACATGCGGGACGTCGGCATCCAGAACGAGGAACAGAAGGTGATCGCCCAGGTCCGGGCCTTCGTTCGGGAGAACCCGGCGACCGCGCCGACTCTCGTGCTGTTCTTCTCCGACGGAGGGGTCTACCGCAACGCCGAGATCGAGCGGGAGCTCCGCGAGGCGGCGCAGGAGCCGATCTTCTGGCAGTTCGTGGGGCTGGGGAAGTCCCAGTACGGCGTGCTCGAGCGCTTCGACACACTGCCCGGCCGCCGCGTCGACAACGTCGGCTTCTTCGCCGTGGACGACATCGGCTCCGTTCCCGACCAGGAGTTGTACGACCGCCTGCTGTCCCAGTTCCCCGGCTGGATCACCGCCGCCGGCCGGGCGGGCATCCTCTGACCGGGTGCGTGGTCCGCCGGCCCCGGCCGGGGGTGCCCGGCTTGCGCCCCGCACGAGGGGGGAGCGCAAGCCGACGGCCGCTCGGTACGGGGCCGATGGCTACTCGGGCCGGTGTTCCGGTCCTCCGAAGTCCGGGCTGGTGTAGTCCGGGCTGGTGAAACTCGGCCGCGTGCCGCGGCCCGGACCGTCGCCGGGGCTGGTGAAACCGGGGCGGTCGTACCCGAGGTGCGGGATGCGGCCGGCCGGCGCGGACGGTGCCGTCGGGTGCAGCGCGGCGGCCGTACCCGGATCGGCGAGCGCGTCCCGCAGGAACGGCAGGATGCCCCGCTCCAGCAGGGCCTCCCGCCAGGCTTCCCTGGCCCGGGTCACTTCCCCGCCCAGTTCGCCGTGGGGGCCGGTTTCGGCCGTCGGCTTGTTGCGCAGGGCGGTGATCAGCAGTCCCGCGGCGGCGACGAGGATCGCGACCGCGGTCACGGCACCGAACACCCATCCGGTGGTGAGCATGGTCCGGGCGAACGCCGGCTCGGGGTCGAGCATCTTCAGGACGTAGCCGACGAGCAGGAAGATCGCCGCCGCGGTTCCGGCCAGCACGGGCGCGAGGACCGCGACGACGGCGACGACGCCCGCGCCGGCGGTCTCGGCGGCCTCCCCCCTGCCGGTCGCGAGGCCCATCGTGCCGGTGCCCGGCTCGGCGGAGCCGGGCTCGCGCACGGACGGCGACGGGCCGGCCGGCGTCGGCCGGCGCAGTTCCTCGCGGACCTTGACGTAGTGCTGGTACTCGGCCGCCGCGGCCGCCGTGATGACCGCGGTGGCGTTGAGCGCCATGGTGCGCAGCTGTTCGGAATTGAGCCGCTGTCCGGCAGTGGCCGTCTCCGGGCGGTGTGGTGCGGAGCGCAGCGCCTCGTCGAGGATCCGCTCGTACTCCTGGCGGTCCTCGCTCATCAGGTGCTGCGGAGCGCTGTTCATGTGCATCCCCCGATGCTCCGTAGGGCTTGGGGCTCGGCATGCTGACGAGCCGTCGGGCAGAAACGGAGGGGAGCCTGCTACGGATACGCCGATGGTAGAGCGGTGACGGCCCGCGGTGACAGGGGGTTTGCCGAAATCGGCCCCTGCCCGGCACGGTCCCCGCCGGGCAGCGCCTGCCCGGCGAACCCTCACATGTCCAGGGGAAGTTGCTGGACCAGCAGTTTTCCGGCCATGGTCACGCCGCCGTCCATCGCGATGGCGAGTCCGTCGGCGTAGACGTGTGGTCCCTCGACCACGGGACCGGCGCTGTCCTCGCCCTCCTCGGAGCCGACCTCGCCCATCAGGTACGGGATGGGGCTGTGGCCGTGAACGATGCGGGTGCCGCCGTACGTATCCAGCAGGGAGCGCACGGCGTCGGCGCCGCCCTCGTCGCGGAAGGAGAACCGCTTGGTGAACTTGCGGAACAGGTCCCACACCTCGTCCGCGTCGTTGCGCGTGAGCGTCTCGCGGACGGTGTCGTTGACCTCTTCGATGGAACGGCCGTAGTCGAGGTAGGCGGTGGTGTCGGAGTGGACCAGCAGGTGGCCGTCGACCTCCTCGAGGGCGTCGAGCCGGGCCATCCACTGCAGGTGGTGGTCCTGGAGGCGGTCCATGTCGGTCTTCTGGCCGCCGTTGAGCAGCCAGGCCGCCTGGAAGGTGGCGGTGCCCGCGCCCGAGTTGACGGGCGTGTCGCCGAACCGCTTGGCGCCGAGCAGCAGCAGCTCGTGGTTGCCCATCAGCGCCTTGCAGTAGCCGCCGGCCGCGGCGGCCTCGGCGGACAGCCGCATCACCAGGTCGATGACGCCGATGCCGTCCGGGCCGCGGTCGGTGAAGTCGCCGAGGAACCACAGCCGGGCGGTGCCCGCGCACCAGTGACCGGCCGCGTCGATCAGCCCTTTCTGCTGGAGGGCGGCCACCAGCTCGTCGAGGTAGCCGTGCACGTCGCCGACGACGTACAGCGGGCCCGGTCCGGTGGCCGGCTGCGGGGCCGCCGCGACCGCGGGGTCGACACTGACCTGCACCGTGTCGCCCCGGTTGATGACGGGCAGGTCGCGCTGGGTGGGGGTGTACCCCTCGGGCTGGATCTCCTCGTGGGGCGGGGCGACGTCGCCCGGGTGGGTGCTGTGGACGTACGGACCGGTCTCGTGGACGTACGCGGGTACCCGGAAGTCGCGCAGCGTCGCCGTCCGCTCCACCTCGGGTCCCTGACCGGCCCCCTGAGTCATCGACCCCTCCACCATCGCGCCGCATCTGCACCGCATCGGACTGCCTGGTCGCAGCGGCCCGCGGTGTCGTGGGCCCATCATAGGAATGCGGATCGCGCCATGTGATGACCCAGGGGTGGTGAATCGGAGCAAGAGTCCAGTTCACTGCGGCTTTCGCCCCGATTGGACCGGTCTTCGGCCACCCTGCGGTCGTCCCGCCACGCCGTCCCTTCGCGAGACCGGCCCCCCTTCCTCGGGGAATCCGCCGCGCTTCTCCCCGCGCGTGCGGCTCCGCTGCGCGCGAGAACCGCCCCTGACCTGCCGGACGCGCGCGCCGCGCGCGCCGGACACCGGTCCCGCTCCTCTTCGGAGACCGGTGCTACGCCTCCTCGGGCGACCGCGGCGGGCTGACCGTCGTCCGCGGCGGCCGTCGTTGCGACGAGGTGCGCACGATCAGCTCGGTCGGTATCACCTGCTCCACCGGCCGGTCGGACTCCACCCCCTCGATGGCGTCGATGAGGAGCTGCACCACCGCCGTACCGATCCGCCGGGGCTTCAACGACAGGGTGGTGATGGGCGGTTCGGTGTTGGCGTACACGGTGGACTCGCTGCAGCAGACCAGCAGCAGGTCGTCCGGTACGCGCAGGCCGTAGCGCCGGGCGGCGGCGAGTAAGTCGGTGCCGTTCGGGTCGAACAGGCCGTACACGGCGTCGGGCCGGTCGGGGCGGGCGAGCAGCCGGTCGGCGGCGACGGCGCCCGCGCAGGGATCGTGCGCCGGGTACGCCTCGTACACCGGGTCCTGGCCGACGCGCTCGCACCAGCGCAGGTACGCGGTGGTCGACAGGTGGGTGTACGTGTCCGTGGTCGTGCCCGTGAGCAGGCCGATGCGGCGGGCGCCGGCGTCGGCCAGGTGGTCGAGGATGCCGAGGACGGCGGCCTCGTGGTCGTTGTCGACCCAGGCGGTGACCGGGAGCGAGCCGGCCGGGCGGCCGTCGGAGACGACCGGCAGGCCCTGCCGGACCAGCTCGCCGACGACCGGGTCCTGGTCGGAGGGATCGATGACGACGGTGCCGTCCAGGGCGACGTTCGACCACACGTCGTGGCGCGAGGTGGCGGGGAGGATCACGAGGGCGTAGCCGCGGGCGAGCGCGGCGGAGGTGGCGGCGCGCGCCATCTCGGCGAAGTAGGCGAACTCGGTGAAGGTGAAAGGTTCGTCCCCGTAGGTCGTCACGGTCAGGCCGATCAGTCCCGACTTGCCGGTACGGAGGGTGCGGGCGGCGGCCGAGGGGCGGTAGCCCAGCCGGTCGGCGACCTCGCGGACATGGCGCCGGGTGGCGTCCGGGAGCCGGCCCTTGCCGTTGAGGGCGTCGGAGACGGTCGTGATGGAGACTCCGGCGGCGGCGGCCACGTCTCTGATGCCCGCCCGGCCCGGTCGGCTGCCTCGACGTGAGGTTTCCGCGCGGCTCACCTGGTGCTTCCCTGCTGCTGTCATGGCGAGCCGATAGTAGGGCTCATGCGGTGGGGTAGGGCGGACGCATATGCACGCGTTGGCAGGGACGTTTCTGCATGATCATTAACAGTCAATTCCCTTTGAAAACAAGGAAGTTGACCCATCTTGTGCTAGGACCTGACGTGTCGGCGCACGCAGGCCTGCCGAGCCCTCGATGTTGCGAAGAGGTCTCAACTCACCTTCACGGGGGACGCGCGCCAGGGCGTGAGTCACCGGCGCATAGATATATGTATGGCGCGCCCCCCGATTCGTGCGCCTTCGTGTGGTGATGCCTGTGATGCCAGGGGGACAGCAGAGGTGTCGCAGGTCGCGCGCACAGGACCGCGCTCACCTATACGCAGCAGCGCCGAATCCTCATAAGGTGAGGAGTATTGGATGTCGGCGGCGGTCATGGGCCGCCGGTCTTCGTGAGGAGGACTGCGGTGAGCGAGACGAGCCCCAGGCTGCGCGCCGAGCTGGAGGGTATCCCCACCTACAAGCCGGGCAGGCCCGCCGCGGCCGGCGGAGCGGTGGCGTACAAGCTGTCCTCCAACGAGAACCCCTATCCGCCGCTGCCGGGCGTGATGGAGGCGGTGGCGGCCGCGGCCTCGTCGTTCAACCGCTATCCGGACATGGCCTGCACGGCCCTGATGAACGAGCTGTCCGAGCGCTTCGCCGTCCCCGTCTCCCACCTGTCCACCGGCACCGGTTCGGTCGGCGTGGCACAGCAGCTGATCCAGGCCACCTCCGGCCCCGGCGACGAGGTGATCTACGCCTGGCGGTCCTTCGAGGCGTACCCGATCATCACGCAGATCAGCGGTGCGCGCTCCGTCCAGGTGCCGCTGACCCCCGGTGACGTGCACGACCTGGAGGCGATGGCCGACGCGATCACCGACCGGACCCGGCTGATCTTCGTCTGCAACCCCAACAACCCGACGGGCACGGCCGTACGGCGGGCCGAGCTGGAGCGTTTCCTCGACCGGGTGCCCGGCGACATCCTGGTCGTGCTCGACGAGGCCTACCGCGAGTTCGTCCGCGACCCCGAGGTGCCGGACGGCATCGAGCTGTACCGGGAGCGGCCGAACGTCTGCGTGCTGCGCACGTTCTCCAAGGCGTACGGCCTGGCCGGGCTGCGGGTCGGCTTCGCGATCGCCCACGAGCCGGTGGCCGCGGCGCTGCGCAAGACGGCGGTGCCGTTCGGGGTGAGCCAGCTGGCGCAGGACGCGGCGATCGCCTCGCTGCGGGCGGAGGACGAGCTGCTCGGCCGGGTCGACTCGCTGGTGTACGAGCGCACGCGCGTGGTCGACGCGCTGCGCGCCCAGGGCTGGACGGTCCCCGACACCCAGGCCAACTTCGTGTGGCTGCGGCTGGGGGAGAACACGGTGGCGTTCGCGGGGGCCTGTGAGCAGGCGGGTGTGGTCATCCGGCCGTTCCCGGGCGAGGGTGTGCGGGTGACGGTCGGGGAGGCCGAGGCGAACGACATCTTCCTGAAGGCGGCGGAAGGCTTCCGCAAGGAACTGTGAGCGCGGGCGGCCGGCGTCCCGCCCGCCGGCCGCTCCTGCTGCCGGACGGTCCTGCTGTCGGCCGGTCCTGCTGTCGGCCGGTGACTCGGTCGCCGGCCGTTTTTACGCGTACGGGGTTGCCGTCGCGGACGGTCGCCGGCAGGCGGCGGTCGTCCTCCAGATGGCCCCGGGCGTGGCGCGCGGGCTTGCGAGGTGGCACTGCGCCTCACGCGGATCGGCGTGGGCCCGTGGGGGAGTGCCGGGGCGTCGCCGTCGGACCGGAAGGTGGCGGTGCCCAGCTCCATACCTGCCGGGCGCACGTTTCACGTGAAACGGACACGCCTGTGGCGAAGTACACATCCTTGCCTCCGGCGCGGGCGGCGAAGGCGAGCGGCAGGGCCCTGAGCAGGGCCTATGCGGTCGGGACGGCGTAGAGGGACGCGGTCGGGCGCCTGGCGCCAGAAGATCCGGACCCGTATCCGCACCGCCTGCATGCTGGGGTTTCAACAAGATGTTGAGATTTCGACCAGAGGGCTGACCGAAAGGGGACCCCCGTGCGGAGGGTGTGAATCGGTAGGTCATAATAGCTTGTGAATGTGAACGCTTTCACAAGCGCGCCCGGTTGATCCCGAGATGGAGGGGGTCAGCGGGGCGGACTGCCGCTGTGACCACGGCGATGTAAGGAGAGACGACGTGGACCTGGCTCTGGCGCCGGAGACCCTGGCGCGATGGCAGTTCGGTATCACCACCGTCTACCACTTCCTCTTCGTCCCCCTGACGATCTCGCTGGCCGCCCTCACCGCCGGACTGCAGACCGCCTGGGTGCGCACGGAGAAGGAGAAGTACCTCAGAGCGACGAAGTTCTGGGGGAAGCTCTTCCTGATCAACATCGCGATGGGTGTGGTCACCGGCATCGTCCAGGAGTTCCAGTTCGGCATGAACTGGTCCGACTACTCGCGCTTCGTCGGTGACGTCTTCGGCGCTCCGCTCGCCTTCGAGGCCCTGATCGCCTTCTTCTTCGAGTCCACCTTCATCGGCCTGTGGATCTTCGGCTGGGACAAGCTGCCGAAGAAGGTCCACCTGGCCTGCATATGGATGGTCTCGATCGGCACGCTGCTGTCGGCGTACTTCATCCTCGCGGCCAACTCCTGGATGCAGCACCCGGTCGGCTACCGGATCAACGAGGAGAAGGGGCGCGCCGAGCTCACCGACTTCTGGCTGGTCCTGACCCAGAACACCACGCTCAACCAGGTCTTCCACAGCTTCTCAGCGGCCTTCCTGACCGGTGGCGCCTTCATGGCGGGCATCGCCGCCTTCCACCTGATGCGCAAGAAGCACGTCCCGGTGATGCGGACCTCGCTCCGGCTCGGCCTGGTCACCCTGGCGGTCGGCGGCCTGCTCACCGCCGTCAGCGGCGACACCCTCGGCAAGGTCATGTACGAGCAGCAGCCGATGAAGATGGCCGCCGCCGAGGCCCTGTGGGACGGCGAGAGCCCGGCGCCCTTCTCCGTCTTCGCGTACGGGGACGTCGACGAGGGGCACAACAAGGTCGCCCTGGAGATCCCCGGGCTCCTGTCCTTCCTCGCCCACAGCGACTTCGAGTCGTACGTGCCCGGCATCAACGACACCAACGAGGCCCTGCGGGAGGAGTTCGGACCCGGTGACTACAAGCCCATCGTCCCCGTCGCCTACTGGGGCTTCCGCTGGATGATCGGCTTCGGCATGGCCTCCCTCTCCCTCGGCCTGCTGGGCCTGTGGCTCACACGCAGGAAGTTCATGCTGCCGGACGCCCTGCGCACCGGGGAGGACGAGGTGCCGCACCTGGTGCTGCTGAGGAAGCCGCTCGGATCCAGGCTCACCCGGCTGTACTGGCTCCTGGCGCTGTGGACGATGGGATTCCCGCTGATCGCCAACTCGTGGGGCTGGATCTTCACCGAGATGGGCCGGCAGCCCTGGGTCGTCTACGGCGTGATGCAGACCAGGGACGCGGTCTCCCCCGGTGTCTCCCAGGCCGAGGTCATCACCTCGATGGTCGTCTTCACCACGCTGTACGCGATCCTCGCCGTCATCGAGGTCAAGCTGCTCGCCAAGTACGTCAAGGCGGGCCCGCCCGAGCTGACCGACTCCGACCTCAACCCGCCCGTGAAGATCGGCGGCGACTCCCGTGACGCCGACAAACCGATGGCCTTCTCGTACTAGGCCGAGGGAGCTGCACCGTCATGGAACTGCACGACGTCTGGTTCGTCCTGATCGCCGTCCTGTGGACCGGCTACTTCTTCCTGGAGGGCTTCGACTTCGGCGTCGGTGTCCTCACCAGGCTGCTCGCCCGGAACCGCCCCGAGAAGCGGGTGCTGATCAACACCATCGGCCCCGTCTGGGACGGCAACGAGGTGTGGCTGCTCACCGCCGGCGGCGCGACCTTCGCCGCCTTCCCCGAGTGGTACGCCACGCTCTTCTCCGGCTTCTACCTGCCCCTGCTGGCCATCCTGGTCTGCCTGATCGTCCGGGGCGTGGCCTTCGAGTACCGGGTGAAGCGGCCCGAGGAGAGCTGGCAGCGCAGGTGGGAGACGGCGATCTTCTGGACCTCGCTCGTCCCGGCCTTCCTGTGGGGTGTGGCCTTCGGCAACATCGTCCGGGGCGTGAGGATCGACTCCGACCTGGAATACGTGGGCGGCGTCACCGACCTGTTCAACCCGTACGCGCTGCTCGGCGGCCTGGTCACGCTGTCGCTGTTCACCTTCCACGGAACGGTGTTCGTCGGGCTGAAGACCGTCGGGGAGATCCGGGAGCGGGCCCGGAAACTGGCGCTGCGCATCGGCCCGGTGGCCGCCGTACTGGCCCTGGCCTTCCTGCTGTGGACGCAGGCCGCCGACGGCGACGGAGCCTCGCTCATCGCGATGGCCGTGGCCGTGGTCTCGCTCGTCACCGCGCTCGTGGCGGCCCGGGCGGGGCGTGAGGGCTGGGCCTTCACCCTGTCGGGGATCACCATCGTGGCCGCGGTGGCGATGCTCTTCCTGACGCTCTTCCCGAACGTCATGCCGTCGACACTGAACCCGGACTGGAGCCTGACGGTCACCAACGCCTCCTCCAGCCCGTACACCCTGAAGATCATGACCTGGCTCGCGGCGATCGCCACCCCGGTGGTGCTGCTCTACCAGGGCTGGACGTACTGGGTGTTCCGCAAGCGGATCGGCACGCAGCACATCGCCGAACCCGTCCATTGAGGTGTGTTTCACGTGAAACCGATCGATCCGCGTCTTCTCCGGTACGCGCGTACCACCCGGCTCTTCCTGGTGGCGGTCGTCGGCCTGGGGGCCGTCGGGGCGGTGCTGCTCGTCGCACAGGCCATGCTCATGGCCGAGGTGGTGGTGGGTGCCTTCCAGCACGGGATGCCGGCCGCCGGACTGCGCACTCCCCTGCTGCTGATGGTGGCCGTCGCCGCCGGGCGGGCGCTGGTCGGCTGGCTCACCGAGCTGGCCGCCCACCGGGCGAGCGCGGCGGTGAAGTCGGAGCTGCGGGGACGGCTGCTGGAGCGGGCGACGGCCCTGGGGCCCGGGTGGCTGAGCGGGCAGCGGACCGGTTCGCTGGTCGCCCTGGCCACCCGGGGCGTCGACGCCCTCGACGACTACTTCTCGCGCTACCTGCCGCAACTGGGACTCGCGGTGGTCGTGCCGGTGGCGGTACTGGCGCGGATCGTCACCGAGGACTGGGTCTCGGCGGCCGTGATCGTCGGCACCCTGCCGCTCATCCCGGTCTTCATGATGCTGATCGGCTGGGCCACCCAGTCCCGGATGGACCGCCAGTGGCGGCTGCTGTCCCGGCTGTCCGGGCACTTCCTCGACGTCGTCGCGGGGCTGCCGACGCTGAAGGTGTTCGGCCGGGCCAAGGCGCAGGCCGAGTCCATCCGGCGCATCACCGGCGAGTACCGGCGGGCGACCATGCGGACGCTGCGGATCGCGTTCCTCTCCTCGTTCGCACTGGAACTGCTCGCGACGATCTCGGTGGCGCTGGTCGCCGTGACGATCGGCATGCGGCTCGTGCACGGGGAGATGGACCTGTACACCGGCCTGGTCGTCCTCGTCCTCGCGCCCGAGGCGTATCTGCCGCTGCGGCAGGTCGGGGCGCAGTACCACGCGGCCGCGGAAGGGCTCGCGGCGGCCGAGGAGATCTTCGAGGTGCTGCAGACGCCGGTGCCCGCATCGGGCACCGGCGCGGTGCCGGCCGGCGCGCTGGCGTTCGAGGGCGTGACCGTCCGTCACCCCGGGCGGTCCGTGGACGCCGTGTCGGACGTGTCGTTCACCGTCGAGCCCGGGGAGACGGTCGCCCTGGTGGGGCCGAGCGGGTCGGGCAAGTCGACGCTGCTGAACGTCCTGCTGGGCTTCGTGCGGCCGGCCGAGGGCCGGGTGCGTGTCGGGGGAGCCGATCTGGCCGGCATCGACCTGGAGCAGTGGCGGTCCCGGATCGCCTGGGTGCCGCAGCGACCGCACCTGTACGCGGGGACCATCGCGGAGAACGTACGGCTGGCGCGGCCCGAGGCCGACGACGACGCCGTGCGACGGGCGCTGCGGGACGCCGGAGCGCTGGAGTTCGTGGCCGCGCTGCCCGAGGGCGTCGACACCGTGCTGGGCGAGGACGGGACCGGGCTGTCCGCCGGGCAGCGGCAGCGGCTGGCGCTGGCCCGGGCGTTCCTGGCGGACCGGCCCGTGCTGCTCCTGGACGAACCGACGGCCGCGCTGGACGGCGCCACGGAGGCCGAGATCGTGGCGGCGGTGCGGAGGCTGGCCGCCGGGCGGACCGTGCTGCTGGTGGTGCACCGGCCGGCGCTGCTGGCCGTGGCGGACCGGGTGGTGCGGCTGGAGAGGGCCGAGCTGCCCGCCCGTGCCGCGACCGCGATCGCGGACGGCACGGCGCGCCCGGGCGGGCCCGAACCCGTGGAGACGGGCGTCACCTCCGCCGAGCCCGTCACGCAGCCCGTCCCGGGCGGTGTCCTCGCCAGGGTCCGCGCGATGAGCGGCGCACGGCGCGGGCGGCTGGGCCTGGCGCTGCTGCTCGCGAGCCTGGCGCTCGGCAGTGCCGTCGGGCTCATGGCCACCTCCGGGTGGCTCATCTCACGGGCCTCGCAGCAGCCGCCCGTGCTGTATCTGATGATGGCCGTGACGGCGACACGCGCCTTCGGCATCGGGCGGGCCGTCTTCCGCTACGCCGAGCGGCTGGTGTCGCACGACGCCGTGCTGCGCATGCTCGCCGACACCAGGGTCGCCGTGTACCGGCGGCTGGAGCGGCTGGCCCCCGCCGGCCTGCGCCGAGCCCGCCGGGGCGACCTGCTGTCCCGGCTGGTCGCCGATGTGGACGCGTTGCAGGACTACTGGCTGCGCTGGCTGCTGCCCGCCGGTGCGGCCGTCGTCGTCTCGGCCGCGTCCGTCGGCTTCACGGCGTGGCTGCTGCCGGAGGCCGGTGCCGTGCTCGCGGCCGGTCTGCTGGCGGCGGGGACCGGTGTACCGCTGGTCACCGGTGCCGTGGCCCGGCGGGCGGAGCGCAAGCTGGCCCCGGCCCGTGGGCTGCTGGCGACGCGCGTGACCGACCTGCTCACCGGCACCGCGGAACTGACCGTCGCCGGCGCCCTGCCCGCACGGGCCGCCGAGGCGCGGCGGGCCGACGGCGCCCTCACCCGGATCGCCTCGCGTGCCGCCACCGCCACCGCGCTCGGTGACGGCCTGACTGCGCTGATCTCCGGCCTGACCGTCACGGCCGCCGCCCTCGTCGGCGCCCGGGCCGTGGCGGACGGACGGCTGGCCGGCGTGGCGATGGCCGTCGTCGTCCTCACCCCGCTGGCCGCCTTCGAGGCCGTCCTGGGGCTGCCGCTCGCGGTCCGGTTCCGGCAGCGGGTGCGCAGGAGCGCCGAGCGGGTGTACGAGGTCCTGGACGCTCCCGAGCCGGTGCGGGAGCCGGAGCGGCCCCGGCAGGCGCCCGCGTCGCCGTTCCCGCTCGTCGTGAAGGGACTGACCGCCCGGCACGCCGGCCAGGGCCGGGACGCGCTCGCCGCGCTGGACCTGGTCCTGGACGAGGGCCGACGGGTCGCCGTGGTCGGCCCGTCCGGTTCCGGCAAGACGACGCTGGCGCAGGTGCTGCTGCGCTTCCTGGACGCGGACGCGGGCTCGTACACGCTGGCCGGCGTGGACGCGTACGCCCTGGACGGCGACGCCGTGCGGCGGCTGGTCGGACTGTGCGCACAGGACGCGCACCTCTTCGACAGCTCGGTGCGCGAGAACCTGCTCCTGGCGAAGAAGGACGCCACCGAGGCCGAGCTGCGCGAGGCGCTCGCGCGCGCCCGGCTGCTGGAGTGGGCCGACAGTCTCCCCGACGGGCTCGACACGCTGGTCGGCGAGCACGCGGCGCGACTGTCCGGCGGGCAGCGGCAGCGGCTGGCACTGGCCCGCGCGCTGCTCGCCGACTTCCCCGTCCTGGTGCTCGACGAGCCCGCCGAGCACCTGGACCTGCCGACCGCCGACGCGCTCACCGCCGATCTGCTGGCCGCCACCGAGGGCCGTACCACGCTCCTGATCACCCACCGGCTGGCGGGACTCGAAGCGGTGGACGAGGTGATCGTGCTCGACGAGGGGCGCGTGGTGCAACGGGGCGTCTACGCGGAACTGGCCGCAGTGGACGGGCCGCTGAGGGCGATGGCGGAGCGGGAGGCGGCGTCGGAGCAGCTGGTGGGAACGCGCTAGGTGTGCTGTCCGGACAGGTTGGTGACGCGGCTGGCGGGGGTTTGGCCGCCGATGCCGGTGTGGGGTCGGTGGTAGTTGTACCAGTCCAGCC